>NZ_JBMOGQ010000137.1:0-5627 GCF_049318325.1 Flavobacterium sp.
CTAAAAGACACACTCCATCAGCCATATTTAATACACGTTCAACTTCACCACCAAAATCAGCGTGACCAGGAGTGTCAATAATATTGATTTTTGTTCCTTTATATACAACAGAAACGTTTTTAGAAGTAATCGTAATTCCTCTTTCTCGCTCCAGATCGTTGTTATCAAGAATTAAATCACCTGTATTTTCGTTTTCACGAAATAACTGACAGTGATACATAATTTTATCAACAAGCGTAGTCTTTCCGTGGTCAACGTGAGCAATAATAGCAATGTTTCTGATAGATTCCATCTTTGTTTTTTTGAAGGTGCAAAGGTACACTTTATTTTTAGATAAAAAACCAATAAACAATTAGTTTACTTTTTAATAATAGCGGAAGTTCCGTTTATAAAATCATTAATAAGTTTTTGGTTAAATTTTAAAACTCATATGAAAATATATATATTTGAGAAATGAAAAATAATTCTAATAAAATTACAATAATATACGTTCTTATTATGACGTTTATGGCTATAATTGGCTATAAATTATTTGTTTTTTATTTCCCAGAATCTTCTAACGAAACCCTGTTCAAATATAGTTTTACCAAAGATTTAATCTATATTATTTTTTCTGGTTTAATTCTAAAAGTCATTTTACATCAAAATGAAACTAGAAATAAATCAGTCTTTAAAAAATTAAAAGTTACCAATATTGAAATCAAAGAATCAAACGAGCGATATGATATTGTAGCTAAAGCAACAAGCGACACCATTTGGGATTGGAAAATAGAAGAAGATAGTATAATTTGGAATAAAGGAATTTATAGTGTTTTTGGATACCAAAAAGAAGATGTAGGTTCAACATCTAAATGGTGGTTTGACCGAATACATCCAGAAGACAGTTTAAAAATGTCTGTCAAACTTTATTCTTTTTTAGAGCAAAAAACTGAAAAATGGCAAGATGAATATCGATTTCAGTGTGCTGATGGTAGTTATAAGTATGTTTTTGACAGAGGTTTTTTGGTTAAAGATGCCAATGGAAAACCTATAAGAATGATTGGAGCTATTCAAGACGTTACCAAACAAAAAGAAGAAGAACAAAGACTTAGATTACTCGAAACAGTAATTACACAGTCTAAGGACGCCGTTATGATTACTGATATTGACACATCAAAAAATGTTATTCCAAATATAATATTCGTCAATTCAGCTTTTACGGATATTACCGGATATCCAGCTGATGAAGTTATTGGAAAATCTCCAGAAATTTTATTCGGAAAAAAATCAGATTTTTTAGAATTTGAAAAACTCAGAACGGCCGTTGAAGAATATAAAGAATGTTTTGTTGAAACAATAAGTTACAAAAAGAGTGGTGAAGAATTTTGGATCAATTTCTCGATGATTCCTGTAACTGATAAAGAAGGAGAACATTCTCATTGGATTTCTATTCAGAGAGATGTCACGGTAGAAAAAGAAAGAGAGAAAGAAAGAGAACAACTTATTAGGGAATTAACCCAAAACAATAAGGATTTAAAGCAGTTTTCATATATCACTTCTCATAATTTAAGGGCTCCTTTATCTAATTTAACCGGATTGCTCAATCTTATTGAAGAGATTCCAATTGAAGATTCAGAATTAAAAGAAATAATAAACGGGTTTTCAAAATCAACTCATTTGTTAAATGAGACGATAAATGATTTAGTTAAGGTAATTATTATCAAAGACAACCCTTCGATTCAAAAGGAAGAAATATTTATTAAGGATGTGTTCGAAAATGTTTTTAATCAATTGAGTTTCTTAATTAGTTCCAACAAACCTATTTTGAAAATTGATTTAGAAGTCGAAACTATTTTTAACATTAACAAGTCATATTTAGAAAGTATTTTTCTAAATTTAATGACGAATGCTATAAATTATCGAGAGCCAAGTAGACAATTAAGAATTACTATTGCTACAAAATTCGAAGAAAACAACCTATTTATGACATTCAAAGACAATGGAATAGGTATTGATTTAGAGAAAAATAATGATAAAATTTTTGGACTATATCAACGATTCCATAATTATCCAGAAAGTAAAGGATTAGGGTTGTATTTAGTTAAATCACAGGTAGAAAGTATGGGTGGAACTATTTCAGTTGACAGTAATGTTGGAAAAGGAACTACATTTACAATTGTTTTTAAATATAATTAAGTAATATGTTAGATAAAATACTCTGTGTAGACGATGACCCAATTACGCTCATGCTTTGTAAAAAAGTTGTTGAGAGAGTTGGATTTGCAAAAGAAATAATTACAGCCAAACATGGTCTAGAAGCAATTGAATACTTTGACAATCTATTTGAAGAAAGTAAAGTAAATGATTCAATTGTATATCCAAAGTTGGTGCTTTTAGATTTAAATATGCCTGTATTAGATGGATGGGGATTCCTGGAAACATATATACTTAAGAAATATGACAATTTATTTAGTTCGACTAAATTTATTGTTCTTTCATCTTCAGTTGATCCCTACGATATTAACAGATCTAAAAGCTATCCTGTTATAGGATTTTTATCAAAACCCATAACCAAAGAAATGTTAGAAAATCTAAAATATCAAATTATGTAAATCAAAGCACTTAATTGACCTGCAACCAAATAATTTAAAGAAATTAATGAAAAATGCCCCAAATAGTGTCTAACTTTTTGGGGCATTTTTAAAATTGAATGCTTTTATTACGAAGTTGTTTCAATTATAGTTTTGAAACGTGTTTAGTTAATTTGGATTTTAAATTAGAAGCTTTATTGTCATGAATGACATTTTTCTTAGCTAATTTGTCTATCATAGAAACAACAGAAGCTAATTTTGCAGAAGCATCAGACTTATCTGTTGCCAATCTTAATGCTTTTATGGCATTACGAGTAGTTTTGTGTTGGTATCTATTTAATACTCTTTTCTTTTCGTTACTTCTAATTCTCTTTAAAGCTGACTTATGATTTGCCATTTGTTATTTTTTTGTTTAAATTGTAGCCCGTAGGGGAATCGAACCCCTCTTACCAGGATGAAAACCTGGCGTCCTAACCGATAGACGAACGGGCCATCTTTCTCAATGCGGATGCAAAAATACAATTATTTTTTATTTCCACAATAGTGTGATTAAAAAAAAACTATTTTTTTTAATATGCTTTTGCAAACAGTACTCTTCCAGTTGATTTAGCTCCTGAAAAAACACATTTTCCTTCCTCTTCAACTCTATTTAATGGTATACAACGGATGGTTGCCTTGGTTAAATCTTTGATTTTTTCTTCCGTATCAGGAGTTCCATCCCAATGCGCAGAAATAAAACCTGTTTTGTTTTCCAAAACATTTTTGAATTCTTCAAACGTATTTACTTCTGTCACATGACTATTTCTATATTGCAATGCACGACTGAATAAATCATTTTGAATTTGTTCTAATAAATCCCCAATATAGTTTACTATTCCTTCTTTTGATTTTACTTCTTTAGACAACGTATCTCTTCTTGCAATTTCAAAAGTTCCGTTTTCTATATCTTTTGGTCCAATAGCAATTCTAACCGGAACGCCTTTCAATTCCCATTCGGCGAATTTAAATCCAGGTTTTTGAGTAGTTCGATTATCAAACTTAACAGAAATTCTAGATTTTTTGAACTGAGCAACCAAATCATTAGCCACATTTGAAATTTTATCAAATTCTTCGTCAGTTCTGAATATTGGAACAATGACAACCTGTATAGGTGCCAAATTCGGTGGTAAAACCAAACCATTATCATCAGAATGTGTCATAACTAAAGCTCCCATCAATCGTGTGGAAACTCCCCATGATGTTCCCCAAACATATTCTTGTTTACCTTCTTGATTAGCAAATTTTACATCAAAAGCTTTAGCAAAATTTTGTCCAAGAAAGTGAGATGTTCCTGCCTGTAATGCTTTCCCATCTTGCATCAATGCTTCAATACAATATGTTTCTTCAGCACCGGCAAATCTTTCAGTTTCAGTTTTCAATCCTTTAATAACTGGAATAGCCATAAAGTTTTCAGCAAAATCAGCATAAACATGCATCATTTTTTCCGATTCTTCAATAGCTTCTGCTTTAGTTGCATGAGCAGTATGGCCTTCCTGCCATAAAAACTCAGCAGTTCTAAGAAACAATCTTGTTCTCATTTCCCAACGCACCACATTAGCCCATTGATTAATTAACAATGGTAAATCTCTATATGACTGTATCCAGTTTTTATAAGTAGACCAAATAATTGCTTCACTAGTTGGTCGAACAATAAGTTCTTCTTCTAATTTGGCATTTGGGTCAACCATTAGCTTACCTGGTTTATCAGGGTCATTTTTTAATCTGTAATGAGTAACTATTGCGCATTCTTTAGCAAATCCTTCCGCATTTTTTTCTTCAGCTTCAAACATACTTTTAGGAACAAAAAGAGGAAAATAGGCATTACTATGCCCTGTTTCTTTAAACATTCTGTCTAATTCTGCTTGCATTTTTTCCCAAATTGCATATCCATATGGCTTGATAACCATACAACCACGTACACCAGAGTTTTCGGCCAAATCTGCCTTGACAACTAGCTCGTTATACCACTTTGAATAATCCACTTCTCTCTTTGTTAAGTCCTTGCTCATATTGAATACTTTGGCATAAAAATTGTTTAAGTAATTTTAACTAAATAGTTCCGCAAAACTAACTATTTTTGTATAGTCCAACAATAAAAATGCTATAGATATGAAAACTTATTATTTTAACAGTAAAAGATTATCCATATATGCTTTATTTGGATTTCTAACAATTGTCACATCTTCATGTGGATCTTATCAAAATAGTTCTTATTATGATAAAGATGGTGCTTATGGTAGTTCTCAAACTAACAATAATAATTCTCAAAGCAATAAATATCAAGAGTACTTTAGCGATTTAAATAAAGACGCTGAGGCATTTACCGGTATTGATAATTATACTTCAGTTGCTAATGATTCAATCAAAAAAACAGAAAATTACAATTCAAATAACGCTAGTTGGGGTAATAACCCTCAGAGTGTTACCATAAATGTTTATGATAACAATTGGGGGTATGGCTATTGGAATAACTGGTGGTACGGAAATTATTGGGGTTGGAATAATTGGTATGGTCCAGGTTGGGGATGGGGTATTGGTTGGAATAATTGGCCGGGGCCAGGTTGGGGATTAGGTTGGAATAACTGGTATGGAAATTCTTGGTGTGGAAATTATTACAACAATTATTATAATGGTGATAGAAGAGGTTATTCACATCCCTACTATTCAAATGGAAGTAGATACAGTGTTAGAAATGGCACTAGATCTTCAAATTATAATGTAAATGGGAGAAATAACCATTCTGTAACTCCTGGAACTAGAAATTTCAATACTAGAACTTCAAACTATCCTATTAGAAGTAATAATTCTTCTCAGCCAACTAGAAGCAATAATTCTTCTCAACCAACTAGAGGAAATAATTCATATCAACCAACGAGAAATAACAATAATCAATCGTCCCCTGTACGTTCCTATACTCCAAGTTCAAGCAATACACGTTCCACTTCTTCATTCGGTGGAGGAAGCTATGGTGGAGGAGGAAGATCATCTGGCGGCGGTGGAAGAAGATAAAAATAATTA
>NZ_JBMOGQ010000138.1:0-5523 GCF_049318325.1 Flavobacterium sp.
AAAGTTTTACTCAAAATTACAGAATAGGCGCTTCTACTAATTTTAAAGACATTCCAAATATTGAATTGTCTTATAGTTATACGGTTAATCAATATCCAAATGATACTTTTTATACCGATAGCCCATCGGTTAAATTGGATTATTTCTTCTTGAAAAGTTTCTCCTTTGTTTCTGAATATGAATTTTTTCACTACTATAATAATGATAAAACTGTCGATCAAGAATACGACTTTCTATCCGCAAGTTTAACTTATCAAAAAACAAAATCCAGTCATATGGAGTATAAAATTGCGGCTACCAACATCCTAAATACTACTTCAATTAATGATGATAGTTTCTCTCAGTTTTCTACTCGAAATTCTCAATATATTGTACAGCCGAGATATATTATTTTTAGTTTAAAGTATAATTTGTAGCTATTCCTGCTATCCGCTTTATCTTTTTGCTAAAAAGCAAAAAGTATATCGCTGCTATCAGGGCTAAAAACAAAAAACCTGTTCATTTGAACAGGTTTTTCTTTGCGAACTTCGCGTATTTCTTTGCGAGCTTTGTGCTTAAATTCCGAAAGCCGCTTTTACTTTGTCTACATAATCTAATTTCTCCCAAGTAAATAACTCTACAGTTACTGATTTTGGAGCACCATTAGGTAATTGGAATGTTTTAGTAACCGTTTCAGGAGTTCTTCCCATATGACCATAAGCAGCTGTTTCACTATAGATTGGATTTCTCAATTTCAAACGTTGCTCAATAAAGTACGGTCGCATATCAAATACATTTTCCACCACTTTACTAATTTCTCCATCAGTCATATTTACTTTTGAAGTTCCATAAGTAACCACATTTATAGAAGTTGGTTTTGCCACTCCAATCGCATACGAAACTTGAACTAAAACTTCATCACACAATCCTGCAGCAACCAAGTTTTTTGCAATGTGACGGGTTGCATAAGCAGCAGAACGGTCCACTTTACTCGGGTCTTTTCCAGAGAAAGCACCACCACCGTGAGCACCTTTACCACCATAAGTGTCAACGATAATTTTTCTTCCTGTCAAACCAGTATCCCCGTGTGGTCCACCAATAACAAATTTTCCAGTTGGGTTAATATGATAGGTAATTTGGTCATTGAATAAATGAGCGTATTGAGGATATTTAGCTTTAATTCTTGGAATCAAAATACCAACTAAGTCACTTTTAATTTTAGCTAACATTTCAGCTTCAGCAGCAAAATCATCGTGTTGAGTTGAGATTACAATAGCGTCAATTCTTTGTGGCTTATTGTCGTCAGAATACTCTAAAGTAACTTGTGATTTAGCATCTGGACGCAAATATTTAATTTCGTTATTTTCTCTTCTTATGTTTGCTAATTCAATTAATAAAGCATGAGACAAATCTAAAGCCAAAGGCATGTAGTTTTCAGTCTCATTTGTCGCGTAACCAAACATCATCCCTTGGTCGCCGGCACCTTGCTCTTCTTTACTAGCTCTATCAACTCCTTGGTTAATATCAGCAGATTGCTCATGAATTGCAGACAAGACCCCACAAGAATCAGCTTCAAACATATACTCACTTTTAGTATATCCAATCTTTCTGATTACTTCTCTAGCAATAGATTGTACATCAAGATAAGTATTTGATTTTACTTCTCCTGCCAAAATCACTTGACCCGTAGTAACTAGTGTTTCGCAAGCTACTTTTGAATCAGCATCAAATGCTAAAAAGTTATCAATTAAAGCATCAGAAATTTGATCTGCAACTTTGTCTGGATGTCCTTCACTAACTGACTCCGACGTAAATAAATAAGCCATAACTATATTTTAGTTTAATATTATTGTTAAAAGAAAAAAATGTGATTGCTTAGAATGCTAAAGAAGAGTTTCTGCTTTAGCATTTTTTTTATTCTGAACCAGTTTCAGAATCTCATAAAAGATTCAAGTTCGAATAGAGGTTGCAATCAGTTCAAATTTTTCCTCTTGTTTTTCGGTTGCAAATGTATAAAGACTATTTCGAATAGCAAATTAATATATTAAAAATTTTTGAAAAGTACTATTTCGATTTCGCGATTTTTTTTAATGAAACACTTGCAAATAACAATTCTATGACTTTACTTTGCAACGTTCATAAACTTATTGTTCGTTATCACGAAAGCTGGAGGGAATAGACCCGTTGAAAGCTTAGCAACCCTTTGCCAAAAGAAGGTGCTACATTCTATCTTTATCCTGAATTTATTTCAGGATCTGTTAAACAGATTAGTAAAGAAAAGATAACCCCGAGAATTCTTCTCAACTTTCATGATAACATATAATTTAAACAACAACTTTTAATAGTTGAAACTATATTTATATGTCAAAAATTCAAGAAGCTATTAAACATAGAATCCTAGTGCTCGACGGCGCAATGGGAACCATGCTGCAACGAAACAACTTCTCCGAAGAAGATTTCCGCGGTGAACGATTCGCAGCTTTTCCTCATACGTTAAAAGGCAACAATGATTTGCTTTCCATCACTCAACCCGAAGCGGTTAAACAAGTACATCGATTATATTTTCAAGCTGGTGCTGATATTGTGGAAACCAATACATTCTCTGGAACCACTATCGGAATGGCTGATTATCATTTAGAAGATTTAGTATATGAACTTAACTACGAATCCGCTAAAATTGCTCGAGAAGTTGCTGATGAATTTACAGATAGACCACGTTTTGTAGCTGGTTCTATCGGTCCAACAAACAGAACAGCTTCTATGTCACCAGATGTTAATGATCCTGGATATCGTGCTGTAACTTTTGATGACTTAAGAATTGCCTATAAACAACAAGTAGAAGCTTTAATTGATGGTGGTGTGGATGTGCTTTTAGTAGAAACCATTTTTGATACACTAAATGCCAAAGCAGCATTATTCGCTATAGAAGAAGTAAAAGAAGAACGCAATTTAGATATTCCTGTAATGGTTTCAGGAACAATAACTGATGCTTCCGGAAGAACTTTATCGGGCCAAACTGTAGAGGCTTTTTTAATTTCAATTGCCCACATCGATTTGCTAAGTATCGGATTTAATTGTGCACTAGGCGCAGATCAATTAAAACCGTATTTGAAACGATTGGCCATGAATACTCAATTAAATATTTCAGCGCATCCAAATGCTGGTTTGCCTAATGCTTTCGGTCAATACGATCAAACACCAGAGGAAATGCAAGCCTTGATTAAAGAATATTTACAAGACAATTTAGTTAATATTATTGGTGGCTGTTGCGGTACTACACCAGAGCATATTAAAGCTATTACTGAGGTAGCTAAAGAATTCAAGCCGAGAAGAATAGATGAGAATCAATTAGTTTAATAAAAGTCAACACAGATTTCACAGATTATCACAAATCTAAATCTGTGCACATTTGTGAAATCTGTGTTCAAACAATTAAAATGTCAGAAACAAAATATTTAAAACTATCCGGATTAGAACCTTTGATAGTAACTCCGGAATCTAACTTCATAAACGTAGGTGAGCGCACTAACGTAACTGGTTCGCGTAAATTTCTTCGTTTAATTAAAGAAGAAAAGTACGAAGAAGCCCTTGATATTGCTCGTAATCAAGTTGAAGGAGGTGCTCAAATAATCGATGTCAATATGGACGAAGGAATGTTGGACGGTGTTTATGCCATGACCAAATTTCTGAATCTAATTGCAGCGGAGCCAGATATTGCAAGAGTTCCTGTAATGATTGACAGTTCCAAATGGGAAATCATAGAAGCGGGATTGAAAGTCGTGCAAGGAAAAGGAGTTGTGAATTCGATTTCACTTAAAGAAGGTGAAGCCGCTTTTGTTCATCACGCCAAGTTGATAAAAAGATATGGTGCAGCCGTAATTGTTATGGCTTTTGATGAAAACGGTCAAGCCGATAATTACGAACGGCGAATAGAAATCTGTAAAAGAAGTTATGATATTCTGGTTAATGAAGTCCATTTCCCGGCAGAAGACATCATTTTCGACCCGAATATTTTCCCTGTTGCAACGGGAATGGAAGAACACAAATTAAACGCTTTAGATTTTTTTAGAGCCACCAAATGGATACGCGAAAACTTACCTTATGCTGGAGTTTCAGGTGGCGTGAGTAATGTTTCGTTTTCATTTCGTGGGAATGACAAAGTTCGCGAAGCTATGCATTCGGCATTCCTTTATCACGCGATTAAAAACGGTATGACTATGGGGATTGTAAATCCGGAGATGCTCGAGATTTATGATGAGATTGATAAAAACTTACTCGAACATGTAGAAGATGTGCTGCTGAATAGAAGAGAAGACGCCACCGAAAGATTATTAGATTTAGCCGAAAGTTTTAAAGGCGATTTCAAAGCCAACGAAAAAGCAATCCAAGAATGGAGAAACGGTTCAGTTCAGGAAAGACTAACGCATTCACTGGTAAAAGGAATTGACGAGTTCATAGAAATAGATGTAGAAGAAGCAAGAGCAACTTCTGATAAAGCCATTGATGTTATCGAAATCAACTTAATGGCCGGAATGAACGTAGTTGGCGATTTATTCGGAAGCGGAAAAATGTTTTTGCCACAAGTGGTAAAATCGGCGCGTGTAATGAAAAAAGCAGTAGCTTATCTTTTGCCCTACATCGAAGCACAAAAAGACGGAAAATCATCATCGGCCGGAAAAGTATTAATGGCAACCGTAAAAGGTGACGTTCACGACATAGGCAAAAATATAGTAGCCGTAGTTTTAGGTTGCAACAATTTTGAAATCATCGATTTGGGAGTAATGGTACCACCTGAAAAAATTATTCAATCGGCTCTGGAACACAACGTCGATATTATTGGTCTTAGCGGGTTGATTACACCGTCACTCGATGAAATGGTTTATCTGGCTAAAGAAATGGACAAACTTAATATCAAAATCCCAATTATGATTGGTGGAGCCACGACTTCTCGTGCACATACTGCAGTAAAAATTGCGCCTGAATATAAGGAAACTGTGGTGCATGTTAACGATGCTTCGCGAGCTGTAACTGTAGCGAGTAATTTGCTTCAAGCAGAAACTAAAGTGGTATATGCCAAAACAGTTCGTGATGAGTACGACAAATTACGCGAGGGTTATTTAAACAGAAGTCGGGATAAAAATTACTTATCGATTGAAGATGCCCGTAAAAATAAAC
The DNA here is from genome assembly GCF_049318325.1 of Flavobacterium sp. Taxonomy (GTDB): domain Bacteria; phylum Bacteroidota; class Bacteroidia; order Flavobacteriales; family Flavobacteriaceae; genus Flavobacterium. The sequence continues at coordinate 5,155 of NZ_JBMOGQ010000138.1, forward strand.
TGAAGTTAGATTGGGATAATTTTCAACCCGTGAAACCAAATTTTATCGGAACCAAAACGGTTGCCGTTGAACTTTCAGAATTGATTGATTTTATAGATTGGACACCATTTTTTAGTTCGTGGGAATTGTACGGAAAATATCCTGCAATCTTAACAGATGAGGTTGTTGGCGAACAAGCCACTTCATTATTTGCTGATGCGCAAAAAATGCTACAACAAATCGTATCTGAAAAGTGGTTAACTGCTAAAGGAATTCTCGGAATCTTCCCTGCAAACACCATTAATGATGATGATATTTTGGTGCAACCGACAACCGACAACCGACAACCGATAACTTTTCTAACCTTACGCCAACAATCACAAAAAACAG
>NZ_JBMOGQ010000139.1:0-5522 GCF_049318325.1 Flavobacterium sp.
GAAAACCTATACCAAACCTTAATTAAAATGGTCAACCTATTTCAGGACAAGACACAACGACAGTGCAAACATTAAACAGACAAACAAAATATTGACGAATGACAGTTAAACCTAAAATTACAGAACTCCTCAAACGACTTAATGACGGAGTATTTGAAAAAGAAGATGTAATTGCTTTGACACTTCTTTCAGCAGTTGCAGGAGAAAGTATTTTTCTTTTAGGTGCTCCAGGCGTTGCAAAAAGTTTAATTGCAAGACGACTTAAGTATGCTTTCAAAGACGGCAGTTCATTTGAATATTTAATGAACCGATTCAGCACGCCAGACGAAATATTTGGACCCGTTTCAATTAAACAACTTCGTGACGAGGACAAATATCAAAGAGTTGTAGAAAATTATTTACCCTCTGCAACAGTTGTATTTCTTGACGAAATTTGGAAAGCTGGACCTTCAATTCAAAACGCCTTACTTACAATTCTTAACGAAAAGATTTATAGAAATGGAGATGTAATAATAGACCCAGTTCCAATGAAAGCATTAATTTCTGCATCAAACGAACTACCAAGTAAAGGCGAAGGGCTTGAAGCTCTTTGGGATAGGTTTCTTGTTCGTATTGTCGTTGACGGTGTGCAAGACAAGCAGAACTTTAATGATATGATTTCAAAATCATTAAACTCAAATTCTGACACAGTTACAGAGCCTTTAAAAATTACTGATAGCGAATACCAAAAATGGTGTAAAGACATTGATAATATTGAAATACCTGAAAATGTCTTTAACGTAATTCACGTTATACGAAACTATATTGACCAGCATAACAAACGAGACGAGAATAAAAAGGAAAAGCAAATTTACATTTCCGACCGTAGGTGGCGAAAGACGACAAGATTATTAAGAACATCAGCGTTTTTAAATGACCGCCAAGCGGTAGACTTAATGGACTGTTTCTTAATTAAGGACTGTCTTTGGAATGAAACAGAGCAAATACAAACCGTTTCACAATTTGTAAGAGATGCTATACAAAAGCACGGGTATTCTTTAAACTTTAATTTAACAGGAATAAAAGAAGAGCTTAAAGAATTTCTATTAGAAATACAAGAAGAAACAAAATTTGAAAAAGATACAAGAGTAGAGAGTTACATTATCACTGATGAATATGTAGAAATTATAAATCCACCTTCTCGTAACGACAGATTTATTGGAGAACAAGCTCTAAAGCAACTAACAAATGAAGAACAAAATCATTACTTATTTAATCTAGAATATTCTCATTACCGCCGATATCAATATTATAGTATAAGAAAAGGGAAAGACAATCTTCATATTAAAATTAATGGAACTGATTACAAATTGAAAACAGAAATCAAAGGTGAAAAAAGGCAAATAACAAAAAAACCGCATAAAAAGGTAGAAGAAGACTGGGACTCACTAACGATTTAAAAGAAAAATTAGAAGCCTATCGCAATACTGACTTAAAACATTTAAGAATAAATTTATTTGTTAAGCCGGAATTGGCAAACATTGTGGAAAGTCATATCACAGAAACAAGAAAGGAAATCGAGAAAATAGAAGTTGAAATCCGAAAAATTCAAAATGATTATAAAAAATTTAAGGACGAGGAAAAAGTAATTTAAAATGAACAATTCATTTGAAAGATTTACCCATTTTGGAAGCATTGCCGATAAAGACATTCGCAAAAAATTAGCTATTGAGATTTATGAGCAAATAACAAAAGAAACAGAAAAAGGAATTGGCTTCACCAATTCTAATACTGATAATTTTGCTGATGCTGTTAAAATTATTCTTGCTAATGAAACGATGAAAGAACTTTGTATACAAGACAAAGAACTTGCAGAAAAAATTACCCAAGACATTCTTGATTTTATAAATAAAACTAAAAAGCAAATTAACAAAACAACAAATCCTTATTACGAGGAGACTGAACTTAAAGAAAGTTTTTGTTTAATAGATAGAACTAGTTTTGAGAATCAAAGAGAGTGGCTTAAACTAAAATTTTTCTTAGAAAAAGAATATTCAAATAGAGAAATTGATTTGTCATTTTATTCTAATGAATTTTGGAATAGCTTGGACCCTCGCAATGAGGTCGATAGTTCGATAACTTTTGAAAGTGTAAAAGAGCACTTCATAGAAAAGTGGGAAGAGTTACTATTTAAAAAGAAGACCAAATGGGAACTTGAAATCATAGAAGAACAACGTAAAAAAATTTGCGAAGAACTTTACAAACAAATTGAAGAACTTAAAAAACTTCAAGAAGCGTTAGAACCCTTTACAAATGAGTTAGGCAGACTTTGGGATATGAGTAAAGGAAATTGGCAAAGAGCCAACTTAGACATTTTAAAAAGATATGCAGAACTTTTAAAGAAAGACAAATCACTCAAAGACCTTGCTGAAATGTTAGGAAAAATGCGACAAGCTGAAAAGGAATTCGAAGAAGAAATTTTTAGCAATACCTCAATAAAACCTGAATGGAAAGCAGAACACGCAAGTAAAGCCGACTTAATTGGAATAAGAGAAAGTGATGATTTAAGTAGCTTGTTACCATCAGAAACTGCATTACTTTCTGACGAAACTATGCAATCGGTTTTCTTCAAAAAGTTTGCTGAAAAGAAACTTCAAACATTTGAATATCAAGCCAAAGTTTTATCATTCAAAGAAGAAGAGTTTCAAGACAAACAAGAAAAGGAAAAGGAAGAAACCCAAGGGCCTTTTATTATTTGCGTGGACACAAGTGGTTCTATGCACGGAACACCTGAAACAGTTGCAAAAACGCTTTGTTTTGCTATTCTAAAAATTGCAATTCGGGACAATAGAAAATGTTATCTCATTTCATTTTCAACAGACATAGAAACTTTAAATCTAACAGACCTTAAAAATTCGATTGACAAAATCATAAATTTTTTATCAATGAGTTTTTACGGAGGTACAGACGCAACACCTGCAATGAGAGAAGCACTCCGTATGCTAACAAAGGCAGACTATAAAAAAGCAGACGTAATAATGCTTTCCGACTTTGTTATGTCAGCATTCGACAAGGCAACCCAAGAAAAAATTTTAAAGGCAAAAGAAAACAAAACTAAATTTCATAGTTTGGTAGTTGGCAACAGCCAAAATCCAGCGACTATTGCCAACTTTGACAACAATTGGTTTTACGACACTAATAATCCAAACAGTATTTTGACACTTGTAAAAAACATAAGCGACCTATGACGACCGAAAGAATGCCAGCCGATAACACGGGTTTGGCAAAAGTGGCGGTTCGGTGCTCCGCAGACACATTTGTGCTTAATCAAAGTTTGGTTCTACGCATCAACATTTGTGGTGAAAATCGCCACCTTCGCCAAGCCCAAAAACGTTGTAGGAGATTTCAGACGAGCAGATGTACATAATTGAACAGTAGAAAATAACATGGACGAATGACCTAACACAAAAATAACAGGCACGTCAACATTAACTCTGAGAGAGGTATAACTACTGCTGAGAAAGTGTACATTTGTAAAATTGAAATCGTTAATACTACAAAAAAAGAGGATTAAAAAAAGTGCCTAAAACCTCTTTAAAAAATGAAGCTAATATTAGAATATGAAAAAAATCATACTAGCGATTACAGCAATCGCATTGTTAACAGTTTCTTGCAATAAGGCTAAAAAGACAGTTGAAGAAGAAACAAAGCAGATTTCGCTAATAGAAAACAATTCTGCTTCCAGGATAACAACAAATTCTCAAGAAGTTTTTGTATCAAATGGGATTTTAAATTTTTAAAGTTTGGAAGTGTATGAAGCATTTTTACAAAATTTTGAAAATAAATCATTAGAAGACAAAAATGAATGGTTATCCAATTTTACTTTTTCAAGCTTGCACAGTGTTGGAATTCCAACTGAAATTGAAAGAGTATTTGAAATAGAAGGCTCACCGCTTGAATATATTCTAAACTCGAACTATATTGTAAAAATAGGAAGTCGAACCTGTTTGCTTGACTTTTTAAACTCAGAGATTTTTGTAACAGAATCAAGTGATGAAAATGTAATATCTCAGTTAATAAATAAACAAGCAAACTCAACCAGTATTTTTAATTTTCCATTTGAAGCCGATATTTTATATATTGAAGACCTTACAAATCCAGAAGAAATACAATCTGAAAATGGCGGGCAATATAAAAAATGTAAAGAAAGCGGAGCTCCAAAAAAGGGTAAAGATAATTGCGACGCTGATGATGGTTGTCCTTATACTATTGGTGAAACCACATATAGAGTAAAAGCAAAAGTTGTTTATCAGGCTATGGGTATTAACTTAAGAATACATAGCAAGTTAAAACATAGAAAACAAGGTCAAGGGATAAACAGCGCACCAACGAGCCTATTAATTCAATCTAACGGGTATCCTACAAATATGAACCATTTTGTTAAACCTAAATGTCAATCTATTATCCCAAGTATTTTTAGTACACAACAGAATCCAAATTGTAGTGTCTTGGATTACAACTCATATTCATCAGGTAAAGCACTTCATAAGTACAACGTATATGTTGATTTTTGGTGGGCGCATCCATTTCAGATGACATCAAGTCAGATAACTCTTCATATTGAGCATCAATAATGAATAAGCTAATCATAATAATTGGGGTATTACTGTACCCCAATTATTTAATTTCTCAAATAAAGCTTACCGAGTTTAATTGGAATGGTGGCATTACACATGAAATAACATCATTGCAGACAAACAATACTTCATTGTTAGAATTTGATAATAAATTCACAATTGGGAGCTACGCAAGTATAAATACTAGAATTTCTTATAAAGAAAATTTATCATGTTCATTTGGTTTATTTATTCCTTCAATTGGCTATAAAGGTCAATATAAAAAAGGATGGGAACATACAACTAAAGATGTATATTATTTAGGATATGGATTTAACATAGATTATTTAATATTTAAAAAGCCGAAGTACCATATAAATTCAGGTATTGGATTAATAATGAGCCCAAATAGAAATTTTGGTACATCCAAATCAATTATTAGAAGTAATTACAGTAACATTATTAGTCAGTTTGAAACTTTTTCATTTCAGAATCGTGGTTTTGTATTATCAGCAAATACAGTACTTTCAAAAAAGTTGTTAAAAAATATATATTTTAATTGTGGACTACATGGGGGAGTAGGGTTGAAAAAACTATTTGCTACAAAGTTTACCTACTATTTTTCTGAACAAGATTACATAAATGGAAAAGGTCATTCGCAAACAATTGTAACAAAAGGAGATTTTATTGCTTGTTTTATAGGTATTCAGTATCATATAAACAAAGTACTTATAAAATAGAAACCTCCTACAACATGCGTTTTGCGTCAGTGTGGCTTTTGTACTTGGCTCAACAGCAGAACTTTCTATGAACATTCTACCAACTTTAAACTTCAGTACTTTCTACCACACACCGAACGCAAAGCGCAAAACCGTTGTAGGAGATTTCAGACGAGCGAACAGTTCTTTATTCAACAACAGAAAGAAA
>NZ_JBMOGQ010000140.1:0-5488 GCF_049318325.1 Flavobacterium sp.
TTCCAGCTTAAGGGACGATGTGCAGCGGATTTGGGCAGGGATTCAACGTTCGCCCAATCCATTTTTAAGCCGAGGCGAGCTCAACGACCGGACTAAAAAAAGCGAGAATGCCTATGTCTGGGCATTGAAAGACATCAATTTTACGGTGAATCCCGGCGAAGTGTTGGGCATCATAGGGAAAAACGGAGCAGGGAAAAGTACCCTGTTAAAAATCCTAAGCCGCATTACGGCACCTAGCACGGGCAAAATTGAAGTAAACGGCCGCATGGCCTCTTTGCTCGAGGTAGGAACCGGATTTCACCCTGAACTTACAGGTCGGGAAAACATCTATTTGAACGGTGCTATTCTGGGCATGCGAAGGGCAGAAATTAAAAGCAAATTCGACGAAATTGTGGATTTCTCCGGAGTTGAACGCTACATCGATACTCCCGTAAAACGATACAGCAGCGGAATGTACGTCCGCTTGGCCTTTGCTGTGGCAGCGCATTTGGAGCCGGAAATATTGGTTGTGGATGAGGTCTTGGCCGTGGGCGACGTAGATTTCCAAGAGAAGTGCATTAATAAAATGGGTGCCGTAAGTCAGAATGAGGGAAGAACCATTCTTTTTGTAAGCCACAACCTGATTGCGCTGTCTGCGCTTTGTCCACAATCCATTTTACTGGAAAACGGGACTCTGGTGAAGACAGGTTTGACTACTGAAATTATTCAAGCATATAGAGCACCCAACATCGACATTCAAAACCAGAAGCAATGGGTTGAAGATTCAACCATCCGAATACTCAACATTATGGTTTATCCTCAAGGAGATTACGATCCGAACAACCTTAGGCCAATAGAGGAGCGAAACGCCATAGAAATTCTTTTGGAACTTGAATTAAAAGAATCTGTTGGTCGGTATGATGTTACCTGGCATTTGCTTGCTGAGAATGGACAAACCCTGTTTTCTTTTTCGACTGGAGAGGAAACAGCAGGCATTGTTTTAGGGAAAAACACCGTTGCCTGTGTTCTGCCAGCGGGATTCTTGCTGCCGGGCAAGTTTTCGCTTAATTTATTTGTGGTTCACAATGCCCAAAAAGCGGTTTGGTCACAAACCGATATCTACAGTTTTGTGGTTTCTGAATCGCCACGGGATGCCAAAATGCATTTTGGCAGGGAGCCTGGCTACATCAAGCCCAAATTTAATTGGAGAATAGCATGAAAGTTGCCATCATGCAACCCTATTTTTTGCCCTACATAGGCTATTTTCAGCTTATAAATGCGGTAGATGTTTTTGTGGTTTACGACAATGTAGAGTACACCAAAAAGGGTTGGATAAACAGAAATAGAATATTAGTAAACGGCAAAGATGAATTCATTACACTACCCTTAAAAAAAGATTCAGATTTTTTACATATTAATCAACGTTTTTTGGCAGATTCTAATAAGCAAGATAAGGAGAAAATGTTAAGAAAAATAAAAGAATGCTACCGTAAAGCTCCTAATTATCAGGAAGCGTTTGCGTTAACAGAAGAGATTTTTAGTTTTAACAGTGCCAATTTATTTGAGTTTGTTTTCAATTCAATCAAAGTCGTTTGTGATTATCTTGAAATTAAGACCAAATTTACTTTATCCTCAACTATTAATATTGACCATATGTTAAAATCTGAAGAAAAGGTAATTGCAATTTGTAGACAATTAAAGGCTAGTAAATATATCAATCCAATTGGTGGCAAAGAATTGTATTCGAAAAAAACATTTCAATTAAACGGGTTTAACTTATGTTTTATCAAAACGCAAGATTTTCAATATAAACAGCAAGGGGAAATATTTATTCCTTTTCTTTCAATAATTGATGTGATAATGTTTAATTCTAAAGATGAAGTGAAGAAAAATGTGAATTTTGGATATGGTTTGACCTATTAATATTCTTTAATACTATCAATTTTTTAAACTACAATTTTAATACCTTTTATTCGTTTTTTTATTTTATATTTGGTTATATATCCAAAACTTTTAAATAATAAAACCATTTTCATATGAAAAATTTTGAAAACCATAAAGTACATTTAGATGAAAATCAAAGACCAACAGACTATGACTATTATTCTCAGTTAAATGATTATTATACCTCTAGCCCGGGAACTAATATTGATAAGCTTAGAAATTTCCCCAAATATGTTCCCATAGCTGAGATGAACAGGTTTCTTGCAAAAGAGAAGTTATTTAGAAAAATTTTGAATGTGCAGGGTAGTATAGTTGAATGTGGTGTTTTTATGGGAGGGAGTTTGTTTTCTTGGGTTACTTTTTCTGCTATTTACGAACCTTTAAATCATTTGAGAAAAGTAATTGGATTTGATACATTTCAAGGTTTGAGTGGGGTTTCGGAAAAGGATAAAGGAGCTGACAACGAAGATTTAGCTAAAGAGGGGGCAATAAAAGCTGGTACGGAGGAAGACCTTATTAAATGTGCTAATATTATGGATATTTATAGGCCATTGGGTCATATTCGAAAAGTTGAATTAATTAAGGGTGATGCAAATGAAACAATAGAGGCATATATAGGAGACAATCAGCATCTTGTAATTTCTCTCTTGTATTTAGACTTCGATATTTATGTTCCAACAAAAACTGCCATCGATTTTTTTATAAAAAGAATGCCTAAAGGTGCAATTATTGCTTTTGATCAGTTAAATCAAAAAAAGTGGCCTGGAGAAACATTAGCAGTTATGGAAACAATAGGGATAAATAATTTCAAAATACAACGGTTTTCATTTCAACCGCAAATTTCTTATGTAATACTGTAAATGAATTCCATAGGGGGATATTTTGAGTTAGAACTTAGCATTGGAGAAGAGTACCATTCTGGTGCGATTAAACTTAATAGTGGAAGGTCTTGCTTAGAATTTTTAATTTTAGCAACTAAATGTTCCAAACTATACTTACCTCATTTTACTTGTGATGCGGTAATAAATTCTGTAATGCGTTCTAAAGTTAATTTCGAATTCTACTACATAGACGGAAATTTAGAACCTATTTTTGATTTTGATAAATTAAAAAAAGAGGAAATTTTTTTATACACTAACTACTTCGGAATAAAAGACAAGTATATTAAAAAACTGACAAAGATTACTCGAAAAATTATTATTGATAACTCTCAATCTTTTTTTTCAAAACCGAAAAAAGGCGTAAATAGCTTTTATTCTCCACGAAAATTTTTTGGAGTTCCAGATGGTGGCTACTTATACACTGACATTGTTGCTAACATTAGTTACAAGCGTGATGTTTCATATTCAAGATTTAAACATCTAATAAAGCGAATTGATTGTGGTGCTGAATCAAGCTACTACGATTTTTTGGAAAGTGAAAAAAGATTAAATAAATCTCCAATTCTCGAAATGTCTAGCCTTACCCAGTCCCTCTTAAAAGGCATTAATTATGAAAGAATTAAAGATAGAAGGAGGAGCAACTTTAATTATTTGCACAAGCATTTGAAGGACCAAAACCTATTCCTAATTGAAAAGGATTCTCTTCAAGTCCCACAGAATTATCCCTTTTTAACAAAAAAAAGGGGAATTAAGGAAAAGCTATTAGTTTCTAAAATTTATACTCCAACTTACTGGCCAAATATTTTAAGAACAGAGTTTCTAAAGACTATTGAGTATGATTATGCCAAAAACGCACTTTTTTTACCAATTGACCAAAGACTTAACCAAAAAGAACTGGATTTCATTTTAAATAAAATAAAATAAGAATGAGTATTAATGGGAATTCAATTTTGCTTCGTGCTATAGAGCGAGATGATTTAAAATTGCTTCATTTATGGGCAAATAATGAATCGATTCAACTCATGTTGGGTGGCTGGCACTTTCCAACTAACATGAACGACCAATATACATGGTTTGAAAATTTGTCTTGCAACTCCTTAAATCAAAGATTTATAGTTGAAAATGAAGCCAAACAGCCTATAGGGCTGGCCAATATCATCAATATTAATTTTAAGGATGGGAATGCTGAAATAGGATTGTTACTGGACGGTCAGTTTCAAGGAAAAGGTTACGGAAAGAAAATTGTGGAGGCTATTTCAGATTATGCCTTTTTTCAACTTAGATTGAATAGATTGGAGACAACAATTATTTCTATCAATCAACCTTCTTTAAAATTGTTTTTAAATAAATGTGGATGGAAGCAAGAAGGAATTTTAAGAAGTTGGTATTATAGAAATGGAACTTATATTGATAAAATTATTTTATCGAAATTAAAGGAGGAGCATTCCAATCAATTCTTATGAAAGATAAGATATTAGAATTAAAAAAAAACGGATTTGTAAAAATCGAATCTATATTTGATGATATTTATTCCGATAGGATTATCAAAGGAATTGAATCAGGATACGAGGTTTGCCGTAAAATTCAGATTAAAAACGAAATAAGTGATTTTACTGATGGGACTTTGCACCATCTCCTGCTAACAGGAGATGAAATTTTTTTAGATTTATTAAAAAAATTAGTTTCAAATGATATGAATGATTTAATAACTTCTTTTTTCGGAGGTAAATTCATATTGAATACATATGGAGCTGTAAAAAATTTGAAATATAAGCCCTCATATGTTTCTAACATTCATAGGGATATTATATTTTTTACTGGGGGGGTTCCCTTAATGCTTCAGGCATTAATTTTATTAGATGATTTTACCATTGAAAATGGCGCCACTTATTTTCTCGAGGGCTCACATATGCAAGCAAATAAACCAGATGAAGCTTATTTTTTCAAAAATTCTTTAAGAGCACTTGGAAAGAAAGGAGATGTTTATTTTTTTGATTCAAATCTGTGGCATGCTGCTGGCGTAAATACAACAGATTATGAAAGAAGGGCTATTACAATTGGCTTTACTAAACCATTTATGAAGCAGCAATTAGATTATTCAAGAGCTTTAGGTTATAATGTCGTTGAAAAATTAACTCCGGAACTAATACAAGTATTAGGTTATAATTCTAGAGTTCCTTCAAATTTAGATGAATGGTATCAAAAGCCCGAAAACAGATTTTATAAACCAAATCAAAACTAAATTGTTGAGATTATGAGTAATAGAGATTACAATAAGGAATTTAAGGACAACGCAGCGAGAAAATATGCCTATGGGTTTGATTTTGACGTTATACATCCATATATGTTAAAATCATTCGTGCCATTTATTAATGGAGGTAACATGCTTGAGTTAGGAAGTTTTAAAGGTGATTTTACAAGGAGATTATTGCCCTATTTCAATGATATTACTTGTGTTGAGGCTTCTGATGAAGCACTTATCGAAGCAAAGAAAAAATTGGGAGCAGAAATAAAATTTTTCAATTCGGTATTTGAAGAGGTCAATCTTCCCTCTAAATATGATAATATAATCATGACACATGTCCTTGAACATATTGATAATCCTGTTTTAGTTTTAAAGAGAATTAATGATGAATGGCTTTCCGAAAATGGACGTTTTTTTCTCGTTTGTCCAAATGCAAATG
>NZ_JBMOGQ010000141.1:0-5376 GCF_049318325.1 Flavobacterium sp.
CAAGGCGATTCTGTAGGTATTATTGGTCGTAATGGTGCCGGAAAGAGTACTTTATTGAAGTTATTAAGTAAGGTAACTAAACCTACAACAGGAGGTTTTAAAGTGAAGGGTAGGATTGCCTCTTTGTTGGAGGTGGGTACTGGTTTTAATCCTGAAATGACAGGTCGTGAAAATATTTATTTGAATGGCGCTATTTTAGGTATGCGACGTTCTGAAATTACTAAAAAATTAGATGAAATCATAAATTTTTCAGGGGTTGAACGTTATATTGATACCCCAGTGAAACGTTATTCCTCTGGTATGTATGTGAGGCTGGCTTTTGCTGTAGCTGCCCATTTAGAAAGTGAAATACTAATTGTGGATGAGGTTTTAGCTGTTGGCGATGCTGAATTTCAAAAGAAGTGTTTAGGAAAAATGAATGATGTATCTAAAGGTGAAGGTAGAACTGTTTTGTTTGTTAGTCATAATATGGCAGCAGTACAAAATTTATGTTTTAAGGGCATTTTATTAGAGAATGGCATTATTAAAAAGACAGGTGTTATTAATGATGTATTAGCTGAATATTTAGTTAGCACAAAAATAGAAAATGTAAAATTATCTGAAAATACCAATAGGAAAGGTAATGGATTTTTAAAATTCACAGATGGTTTTTTTATCTCTGATAACGATAACAATATAGAAACATTCAAGGATTTAAAAATTAAACTAAATTTTGAATTAAATTTTCCTTCAAAAATAATGCAATCTAGAATTGATATTGGTATCAATAATTTTATGGGAGATAGAGTGGCATGGTTGTCCTCAAATGTTGTTATTAGTGAATTCAGTATTTTTTCTAATAGTATTGAATTTTTAATTAAAGATTTACCATTAGCTCCAGGAGATTATACTTTAAATATATATTCAGAAATTAATAATGAAATAGCTGATTGGTTGACTGAAGTTATGCCATTTACTATCATTGAAAAAGATTATTATAAGACAGGCAAGTTGACTCTAAAAAATCAAGGAAATATATTGTTGAATTTTTATGCTAAATAAAATGATAAAAAAAATAAAAGAATTAATTAAAGAAAATAGAGCTAATAGTAATAAAATATATCTTCAAACAAAAGAATTAGAATGGGCAAATATATTTCATGATAGTATTAGAGGGAAAAAGCATATAGATGATTTGGGTTTAAATATTGGAAGATGGGCCGGCAGTTATCCCTTTTTTTATGTCTTAAATAGGATTTTATCAGATTATTGTCCAAGTTCTATCTTAGAATTTGGATTAGGAGAATCCTCAAAATTAATATCAACATATATAGAAAATTATATTCCAAATTGTCAGCATATAATTATTGAGCAAAATGAACTATGGGCAATTGAATTTAAAAATAGATTTAACTTATCAAAAAAATCTTCAATTATATTTTGTGAATTAGAGACTCAATTGGTGAACGGATTTGAAGTCAATTCTTATTCTAATTTAGAATCAAAAATAACAAATGATTTTGATTTATATGTAGTAGATGGGCCTTTTGGAAGCCCAAGATTTTCTAGATATGATATTGTTTTTTTAGTTGATAGATTTCAAAAAGATAAAGATTTTGTTATTTTATTTGATGATACCAACAGGGTTGGAGAAAAAGATACTTTAAAAGAAATATTATTGAAATTGAAAAATAAAAATATTAAATACCATGTTGGACATTATGAAGGAAATAAACGTGTTACTTTAATTTGTTCAGAAAAATATATTTATTTGACTTCTTTGTAATTTTTTTTAAACATATTACAAATGGATTCTAAATTAATATCTATTATAGTACCATCTTTTAATAGAGCAGATCTAATCGGTGAGACATTAAATTCTGTATTTTCCCAAACTTATCAAAAATGGGAATGTATTATTGTTGATGATGGGTCGTCGGATAATACTATTGACATAATAAATTCTTTTATTGAAAAGGACAATCGATTTAGTTTTATTAAGCGTAACCGTTTGCCTAAAGGTGCGCCAACCTGCAGGAATATTGGGTTAGATTTTTCAAATGGGGAATTTATTATATATCTTGATTCAGATGATATATTAGCTCCATATTGTTTGGAACAGCGTATTAATAAATTTAGCGTTCATTTTGATATGGATTTTTTAGTTTTTAAAAGTTTGTTGTTTGTAGATAAACCTTTTTCAAATGGATTTTATTGGAACATTGATAACGAAGAAAATGATTTGGCGCGATTTATTAAATTAGATGCCTTATGGCAAACTTCAGGGCCAATCTATAAAAAAGAGTTTCTATTAAAAATGAATGGTTTTAAAGAGGATTTGTTATTTTGGCAAGATTATGATCTTCATCTTAGGTGTTTATTAAAGAAAGGATTGTATCTCAAATTTTTTGATTCGCCTGTAGATGTTTATATTAGAGATGGAAGAAAAGATACTATTAGCAGAAGTACTCCTTTTACTGGAGATATAAGAATTCTCAAAAAAAGAATAGATTTTTACTATGATATTCTAAATGAATATCAAACTCAATTAAGTAAAGAACATTTGAAATCATTATTTTCCATTTTATTTTTCTTTTCGGCACAATATATAGTTAGGCATGGAAAATACCTAACATTTTTAAAACATTGGATTAAAATTAATCGATTTAATAAAAATTCATTTTCAATTTATAAAAGTTTAATTAATGTTTTATTAATAAAATTATCTTCTCGATTTTCATTTTTTTTGAAAATTTCTGATAATTTTTTAAAAAATAATTTAAACAAAATTCCTGATTATTATGTTCTTAGAAAAAGTAATTTAGGTAAAATTAATAATATTGACTAAATGATCTTTAATATAAATTGACATAAATAATTTTTTAAATGAAAACCGTTGTTTTTACTCTTTGTTCCAATAATTATTTAGCTCATGCTAAAACCTTAGGTGATTCCATACGAGAAATGTGTCCTGAAACAGATTTTATCATTGGTTTGGTCGATGATTTTGATCCAGATATTGATTATTCTTTTTTTAGCCCTTATGCAATTATTAAATATGACCAAATTGGTTTTGATTGTTTTGAGGATATGTTGTCAAGGTATAACATTATCGAATTTAATACGGCTGTAAAGCCTTATTACTTAGAATATTTATTAAAAAAATATGGAACGGATACAAAAGTATATTATATAGATCCGGATATTAAATTGTATTCAAATATTAATCATTTAAATAACTTGTTAGATTCAAATGATATTGTATTGACGCCTAATTTAACCGAAATGCCTAATGAAGTTGATTTAGGGGAATTGGCATCTCTTAGACATGGTTTATTTAATTTAGGTTTTATTGGAGTGAAGTATAGTGATGAAGGGCTTCAATTTGTAAATTGGTGGAAAATAAGATTACGAAATCATTGTTTGATTGATAAACCAAGAGGAATATTTGTCGATCAAAAATGGGTAGATATAGCTGTGCTTTACTTTAAAGGTATGCATATAGCAAGTCATAAAGGATTAAATATGGCTTGGTGGAATTTATCAGAAAGAAAATTAATTGAATCGAAAGGGAAATATTTCGTCAATGATACCTCAGAAGAATTAATATTTTTTCATTTTAGTGGATTCAAGCCAGGAAGTGTAAACTTCACAGGAAGAAACAATGATAATCCTGAATATAGATTTGAAAAGAGGCCAGAATTAGTAGGTATTTTTAATGAATACAAAGAGTTGTTATTTGAAAACGGATATGAAAAATTATCAGTTTGTACGCCAAAGCTCAATTTTGGTTATGCATTACAAAAGCAGCCAATGTCTTTAAAAAATAAAATTAAAAAAGCTGTAAAAAAGTTTATCAAATAAGTAGTTGAAAAGTACTTCCAAAATGAACGGAATCAGTATCATTATTTGTACCTATAACGGTAAACAAAAGTTAGAAGAAACGCTTTTAGCTATTTTGAAATTAAAAGCTACATTTTCATGGGAGTTGTTGATTGTTGACAATGCTTCAACTGATGATACAGCTGCATTTTCATATTCATTATTAAGTGATTCAACTATTGATTTTAGCATTCTTCATGAGGCAGAATCTGGACTTATAAAAGCAAGGTTATGCGGGCTTAAAGCTTCAAAATATGATGTTTTGTTATACTGTGATGATGATAATACATTGGATAAAGACTATATCCAAATTGGTTATGATTTAATGAAATCAAATCCAATTATTGGTGCATTAGGTGGTTGTGGCACTCCTGTTTTTGAGGATGAAAAGCCAGATTGGTTTGATACTTATGGTCATAGTTTTGCAGTTGGACCACAAGCTATTACTGATGGTCTTATGCCTGAATACCCTGCTGAACTTTATGGTGCTGGTACTTTTTTTCGGAAAGAGGTATTACTTCAATATTTAAATAATGGCTTTAAATCGGCTTTGTCTGGAAGAACAAGGAATAATTTAGTTTCTGGTGAAGATGTAGAATGGTGTTATTTAATTCAGTTAGCAGGGTATCAAATTTGGTATGATCATCGATTGGTTTTTTTGCATCATATGCCCCAGCAAAGGATGAGTTGGGAGTACTATTTACGACTTAAAAAAGGCATTTCTTCCGGTGTTTGTAATCTGCTACCATACAGTTGTTTATTTAGAAATCGTAAAATGTCTTCTATTTTCTATTTTAAAACTTGGTTTACAAAAATGAGTTTCGCTCTTTTGATTTATTTCAAGCTTAGGATACTTGCTTTTTTAACAGTAAACTCAAGTAATACTGAGCAAGAATTAGCAATAACTATTTGGAGGGAAAAGCTATTTTCTTATTGGCGAAATAGTATTAAATCTCATAAACATTTTATCCAATTGAAAAATTATTTTTAATGCCCTATTTTACCATTGTTATTCCTTCTTATAATCGAGGCCATATTGTTAGCAGGGCAATTGAATCTGTTTTAAATCAATCCTATTCCGATTTTGAAATCATTGTTGTTGATGATGGTAGTACTGACAATACCAAAGAAGTAGTATGTCAATATATGGATTCTCGCATAAATTATTTTTTTCAAGAAAATAGTGGTGTAAGTGCTGCAAGGAATACAGGAAGTAAATTTGCTAAAGGAGATTATCTTGTTTTTTTAGATAGTGATGATTATGTAAATGACATTTGGTTAAAAGATTTTTTTACGGTACTACAACATAACTTAACGGATGTTGTAATTTGTAGAAGTAAAATAACTGAGGATTTTAAAAATGATTCAAGTTCTTTTTTAGCCGGAACTTTCGCAATAAATAAAAATGTATTTTATGATATTGGAATGTATGATGAAAAATTGAGATTTGGTGAAAATACCGAATTAAATTGGAGAATCAATTTTAATAATAGCCGAATTAAGACTATAGAAAAT
>NZ_JBMOGQ010000142.1:0-5325 GCF_049318325.1 Flavobacterium sp.
AGAAAACAATCGCAAGTATGACGAGACAGTTTTGACTCAGGTTGAAGTAGCCCAAAAGCTATACGGAATTTATAAAACTATTGAAAGTGTTTCTAATATAATAGTTAAAATTGATAAAGTAGGAATCGATGTTAACTCATTGAATAGTAATGATGATAATAAGGATTTTCTAAACCTATTAGTTAAAGAATTTGATCGTGTAAAAATGAATCTCGATCCGTTCAATTGGGAAATAATTCTCAAATGGAATGACAAGGTTAACAAATATAAAGATCCGGTTTATAGCTTTAAAGTACGAGACAAAGAAATCAAAATTCAAACGCATACAGAAAGTTTATCACATACACAGATTCCAAAAGTAGCCCTGCCAAAATATCAGGCTTGGGGCGATATTTTAAAATGGAACCTGCAGGAAAATGTACCTGGCGAATTTCCATTTACATCGGGATTATATCCTTTCAAACGTGAAGGTGAAGATCCTTCCAGAATGTTTGCCGGCGAAGGCGGACCTGAGCGAACTAATAAACGTTTTCACTATGTGAGTGCTGGTTTACCTGCAAAGCGTTTATCAACTGCTTTTGATAGTGTTACTTTATATGGAAATGACCCTGATTTGCGTCCTGATATCTATGGTAAAATTGGAAATGCCGGTGTTTCTATCTGTTGTTTGGATGATGCGAAGAAATTATATTCCGGTTTCGATTTAAGTCATCCATTAACATCGGTAAGTATGACAATTAATGGACCAGCTCCCATGTTGTTGGGATTCTTTATGAATGCTGCTATCGATCAAAATTGCGAAAAATATATTATTGATAATAATCTTCAAGAAGAAGTAGCCGAACGAATTGACAAAATTTATAAGGATAAAGGATTAACACGACCAAAATACAACGGACAGTTGCCTGATGGAAATAACGGTTTAGGATTAATGCTTTTAGGAGTTACCGGTGATCAAGTATTGCCACTAGATGTATACGAAGATATAAAAGTAAAAACTTTGTCTAAAGTTCGAGGAACAGTGCAAGCCGATATTTTAAAAGAAGATCAAGCGCAAAACACTTGTATTTTCTCAACTGAATTTGCCTTGAGATTAATGGGAGATGTGCAGGAATATTTTATTCAAAAGAATGTTCGTAACTTCTATTCAGTATCTATTTCAGGGTATCACATAGCTGAAGCTGGTGCAAATCCAATCACTCAATTAGCATTTACGTTATCTAATGGATTTACTTACGTGGAGTATTATTTAAGCCGTGGCATGGATATCAATGAATTTGGTCCTAATTTATCCTTCTTTTTCTCCAATGGAATAGACCCAGAATACGCCGTTATTGGAAGGGTAGCGCGAAAGATTTGGGCGAAAGCAATGAAGAACAAATACGGTGCTAACGAAAGAGCACAAATGTTGAAATACCATATTCAAACATCTGGACGTTCTTTGCATGCTCAGGAGATTGACTTCAACGATATTCGTACTACGTTGCAGGCATTATATGCTATATACGACAATTGTAATTCCCTTCATACTAATGCTTATGATGAAGCCATTACAACTCCAACCGAAGAAAGTGTGCGTAGAGCCATGGCAATTCAATTGATTATCAATAAAGAATTAGGGCTGGCTAAAAACGAAAACCCTATTCAAGGTTCCTTTATTATCGAAGAGTTAACTGATTTAGTTGAAGACGCAGTTTTACTAGAATTCGACAGAATCACTGAACGCGGTGGTGTATTGGGAGCTATGGAAACGATGTACCAAAGAAGTAAAATTCAGGAGGAAAGCTTGTATTATGAAACATTAAAACATACAGGTGAATTTCCTATTATTGGTGTTAACACCTTCTTAAGTTCCAAAGGATCACCAACCGTATTGCCAGCTGAAGTAATAAGAGCCACCGAAGAAGAAAAACATGAACAAATTAAAACCTTAGATAATTTACATAAAACCTATCACGATAAAGAAGCCGAACAAATTGAAGCTTTACAAAACGCTGCTATTAATAATGATAACATTTTCGAAGTATTGATGGATGCAACTAAATATTGTTCTTTAGGTCAGATTACTGCCGGCTTGTTTGAGGTAGGAGGACAGTATAGACGCAATATGTAAATTATATTTATTTAAAAAAAACCTCATAGTGATATGAGGTTTTATCTACTTGATTTATCTTCATTAAACTTCTTCAGAATTGCTTTTAACTTTTCTTCACGCGCAACCTTTTTAGCTTTTTCTTTATGTTTTGTTTTGTGAAGCTTATCATTATGTGCTTTAATATTTTTGGCATTGTTTCTTCCCATGTGCTAAAAATACAAATTTATGTTTCATAATATTTTTTGGCATTAAAATTGGTTAAAGCGAAATATTATTAACCTACTTGTCGGCAGACATGTCTTAAATATAACATATTATGAAAAAAATTACTTTAGTTCTAGTTTTTATCTGGATGATAACGCTACATGGATGTACAGTAAACGAAGACAACACTAATAATATTGATAACGATACTATTAGTGAGGTTTGGGAGTATAGTAATAATGTCAATTTTTTATTTTCAAACAATTATACCTCAACATTAATTTTTCCACATCCAACTTTTAATTCTGATATGATTTTGTTATATAGATTAGATGGAGTTGTCAATGGTCGGGATATTTGGAAAATTATGCCGCAAACTTTTTATTTTAACGATGGAACTTTAGATTTTAGATATGACTTTGATTTTACAACTACTGAGGCTGTTGTTTATTTAGAAGGATTTGATTTGGAAGGTATTTCACTTGCATTTAGAACAAATCAAGTAATTAGAGTGGTAGTTGTTCCGGGTTTTTTGGTAAAAACAGCAAAGTAAATTTCAAAGATTATAAAGCTGTTGTAAAAGCTTTAAAAATTGATGAAAGCAAAATAATCAAAGTGAAACAATAGATTTTACTACTATTTTTAAATAAAAAACCATCTCAAATAGAGATGGTTTTTATTTGTATATTTTTATTTATTAAGACACGTCAACCGTTGTAGCTTCAGCTATCTTTTTATAAGTACCATTCACTAGCTTTTCTCTTATTGCCTTGAATGAAGTAAGTGTTTCTTCGATATCTGCTAAGGTGTGAGAAGCTGTCGGAATCATTCTCAACAAGATAATTCCTTTGGGAATTACTGGATAAACAACAATCGATAGGAAGATTCCATAGTTTTCACGCAAGTCATTAACCATCACCATTGCTTCTGGAATTGAACCTTCTAAATAAACTGGTGTTACACAGGTATTTGTATCTCCAATATTGAATCCGTTCTCTTTTAAACCGTTTTGCAAAGCATTTACATTTTCCCAAAGTTTGTCTTTCAAACCAGGATTGTCTCTTAACAACTGTAATCTTTTCAATGCACCAACTGTTTGAATCATTGGTAATGCTTTGGCAAACATTTGCGAGCGCAAATTGTATTTTAAATAATCGATAATAGTTGCATCAGCAGCAATGAATGCCCCAATGCTAGCCATAGATTTGGCAAACGTAGAAAAGTAGACGTCAATTCCGTCTTGGCAACCTTGTTCTTCTCCGGCACCAGCACCAGTTTTTCCTAGAGTTCCAAAACCGTGAGCATCATCAACTAAAAGACGGAAATTGTATTTCTTTTTCATTTCCACAATCTCTTTCAACTTTCCTTGTTGACCACGCATTCCAAAAACACCTTCGGTAATGAATAAAATTCCACCACCTGTTTCTTCAGCAAGTTTGGTTGCACGTTCAAGGTTTTTTTCCATACTTTCCACATCATTGTGTTTATAGGTATAGCGTTTTCCCATGTGCAGACGAACACCATCAATGATACATGCGTGAGCATCAACATCATAAACAATTACATCGTTTTTAGTAACTAAAGCATCAATGCAGGACATTATCCCTTGGTAACCAAAGTTTAATAAATAAGCCGATTCCTTTTTTACAAAAGCTGCTAATTCTTTTTCTAATTGTTCGTGAGCATCAGTGTGTCCAGACATCATTCTTGCTCCCATAGGATATGCAGCACCATATTTTATTGCAGCATCGGTATCTGCCTGACGAACTTCTGGATGATTAGCAAGACCTAAATAGTCATTCAAACTCCAGTTTAAAATATTTTTACCGTGAAAAGTCATTCTAGGACCAAGTTCTCCTTCTAATTTTGGAAACACGTAATATCCTTCTGCTTGAGAAGCCCATTTTCCTAATGGACCTTTATTATTTTGTATTCTTTCGAATAAATCTTTTGCCATAATCACTTTGTGTTTAATCGGTGCAAAAGTAATAATTAATTATTATAATTTATGCTTAAGGAATCATGTTTTATGAGCTTTTCATAGATTATATTTGTAAACCAAAAATATCAATAATGCAACTCGTATTCGCTTCCAATAACAAAAACAAAATCAAAGAAATACAATTATTAGTTCCTCAATCTATCCAGGTTTTGAGTTTAAAAGACATTGGTTGTTTTGAAGAAATTCCGGAAACTGCGGATACTATTGAAGAAAATGCTATTCAAAAAGCTAACTATGTTACTGAAAAGTATGGCTACAACTGTTTTGCCGATGATACTGGTTTAGAAGTAGAAGCTTTAAACGGTGAACCAGGCGTTTATTCTGCACGTTATGCAGGCGAACAAAAAGATGCGACGGATAATATGGATAAATTATTGAATAATCTTAAAGATATATCCAAACGAACTGCCCAATTCAAAACGGTTATTGCATTAAATCTTAATGGAAATCAAAAACTATTCACAGGAATTATCAAAGGCAAAATAATTGGAGAAAAAGTGGGGGCCAATGGCTTTGGCTACGATCCAATTTTTGTTGCTGATGGATACACCAAAACCTTTGCCGAGTTATCGATAGAGGAGAAGTCTACCATCAGCCACCGAGGTTTGGCAGTAAAACAATTGGTTGATTTTCTTAGTAGCTGAGTTTCTGAGTAACTGAGTGGCTGAGAAAAATATTAACGTTATGAATAGCCCTTAACTGCCTGCCGATAGAAGTTGGGAGTAACTATCGTTTAGTGCTGATAGCGGAAGGATAAGTGAGATAAAAGAAATAATTCAGTTCCTAACAATAATAAACTCAGTTACTCTGCCAATAAGCTAGTCAGCTACTCAGTTACTTCGCTAGCTAAAAGCTAACTTATTAAATATCAATAAATAGCAAATTAGTGTATATAGTATTTAAAGACTACCTTTGCACCAAATTTTAAAACTTTATATGAATAAATTTGAACAATTAGGTCTGAATGAGTCGTTACTGCTGGCGATCAAAGATCTAGGATTTGAGAATCCGTCAGAAGTGCAAG
>NZ_JBMOGQ010000143.1:0-5324 GCF_049318325.1 Flavobacterium sp.
CCAGCTGGTTGAACTGCAACTTGCCAAGAAGTTGCTGCTCCAGGATTACCCCAAGATGCTAGTGCAGAATTACTAGAAATTCCTGCTACTGTAGCGTTGGTAGGTTGTACACAGTTAATCCTATTGATAACTAAAGTATATCCAGTAGTTTGAGGTGTCGCCCATGTAGAAATTACAAAATAATAAGTTGATCCAGCTACAACTGGTAAATCAAATGTTCTTATACCTGTTCCACCATTGGCAACTCCTGCTAAACAATTTACACCAATATTAGCACAACTATTGTAAGCAAAAATTCCTGAGAAAGTTGCCGTAGGAGTCATTGCTACATTGATAGTTCCCGAGAAAGTTGGTGTAAATGAATAAACAACATCATTACCGTTCAAATAATTATTGGTTGATCCACAACCCGATGCTCCCGGACTTCCCTCTATAGTAGCATTATCTCCATAATTAGCGGTGGTATCTGTTGTAGTATAAGGTAGCGTACCTACAATTATTGGCGCAGCGCAAGTTAATCCTGGCGCAGCTGTAGTGAAGGATTGAGGTCCTGCCCACCCACTTAATCCCGAAAGACCGCCACAATCAGACCTTACATAAAAATTGTAGCAAGTTGTAGTATTAAGACCTGTAAATGGGTACGGATTAGTACTAGTGGTTATCCACCCCGTTGTTGCACTTGTTGGAGCGGGATCTGTACACGGTAATGCTATTACTTGCCAAGAAGTAGCGCTTCCAATAGGTGTCCATCCAAAAGAAACCGATGTAGGAGATAATCCTGCAGTAGTTAAAGCAACAGGTCTAGGACATGCTGGTGCTGGTGCGCAAGTGACATTAGCTAACCAACCTGAAGCAACAGTAGTTCCATTAGATGTAAACACAAAAGTTAAACAACCTGAAGGTGAAGATGAAGTAAATGACGGAGGCAAAGTTGTACCAGATAAAGTAGCTAACAAAGTGCCAGAAGCGTTATTTCCATCATATACTCTCATGATATCAGAACCTGCCTGAGTGTTAAAAGCAGTAAACGTAACAGTGACTGCATCACCAGGATTTACAGGACAAATTACTGTAGTAAGATTTTCATTATTGCCATAGTTACCTCCTGTTCCGCCAGTGTCAACAAAGTTGCCTCCGCAAACTGGTGGAGCGACTAAAGTCGATATTGTTGCACGCACCGGGCTCCAACCGCTATTAGTTGCACAAACCGCTCTAATATAGATATCATAACAAGTACCTGAAGCCAAGCCATTAAGAACGTAAGAAGGTCCCGCAGCGGCAGTAATATCATTTGCAGTTGGAATGGAACCAGCTGTTGGCGTAGGAGCACCGCATGGTAATGCAATAATATCAAAAGTAGAGGCAACCGTTAAATCGGGATTTGCTGGTTGCGTCCAGTTCAAAGTAACAGATGTTGTGGTTGGCGTAACTGCGGTTACAGCCGTAGGAATCCTACAAGCCGGAGCAGGATTACAGGTTACATTACTTGCCCAACCAGCTGAAGTTGTAGTTCCATTTGAAGTAAATACAAATGTTAAACATCCATTAGCTGAAGAAGCAGTATATGCTGGTGGCAAAACTGTTCCTGATAATGTAGCTAGCAATGGTGCGGTAGCATCATTACCATCATATACTTTTAAAAGGTCAACACCATTTTCTGTGTTAAATGCTGTAAAAGTTACTGTAACTAAATCACCAGGATTTACTGGACAGATAGTTGTAGTAATATTGGCATTATTGCCATAGTTACCTGCTATTCCGCCAGAATCAACAAAATTACCACCACAAACTGGTGGAGCAACAAGTGTTGTAAAGTTAGCAGAGGCTACAGACCAAGGACTTGCAAAACCAGTTGTACATCTAGCTCTTACATAAAACTTATATGCAGTATTTGGAAGCAATCCTGTTACTACATATGGAAAAGTAGTTGTTGTGTAATTCGCAACTCCAGTTGGGGTTCCTGTGGCAAGTACAACTTCTATTTCATAGGAAGCTGATCCTGAACCATTTGGATTTACCCAGTTCAAACTTGCGCTATTTGAAGTTATTAAAGAAACGGTTAATCCGGTTGGAGTTAAGCAAGGTGAATCAATACTAGCATTATCAATATACCATGTGTCACCTCCAGTACCTGTTCCTGGTTGGGTGAATATTTTCACAAAAGAAACATAAACGAATTGATTTGCATAAGCAGATAAGTCAACTGTTTTTTCTGTAAATATATCAAAGTTAGCAGTTGGCACTATTAATTCATTCTCTGTCCATTGTTGTACTAAAGAATAAGCAAAAGGATCGGTTTGTGAGGCTGTTGCAGGAGCCACTCTTATTTGATAAATAGTGCCTTGATTTCCAGAGGTGTTCATTCTTGTGTAAAAATTTAACACCCCATTAATTGGAATAAGAACAGGAGGAGTTGCTAAATATTCTTCAGAAGTATTTCCGGCACCAACATTTTCAATGTTGACAAAAGCAGAGTTAACTCCTTGGTATACACTAACTGGGGTAGTTATAGCACTATTAATATCCCATTGCACATTAGTTGTTGTTCCGCTGACACCATTATCAAAAACGGCCCAGTTGCCTGTTCCTAAAGTCCAGTTAGTTGATGGAAACGCATCAGGACCTGTAGTGTTTTCAAAACCTTCTAGAGCCAGCTGTGAATAGCCGCTAATGGAGGAGAATAAAATCAGCAGTAGTAAAGTAATTTTTTTCATAAAATGAAAATTTTGAGTTGTTTAATTAAAATTTGTTTAGGATTTTGAAGCCCAAATTTAATAAAATTTATGAATTCTTTATGAATTGTTTTGAAAAATCACATATTCAACAATATCAATTATAACTATCATTAAGAATCATTAACAATTTTATGATTTTATAATTCTCAAATGCCTAATTTTGCTAAAGAATAAAAAGACATGCTAGAAAAAGAAATTATTAATTTTGAAAGAACCGTAATTGTTGGAATTGTTACGCAAAATCAAAATGAAGAGAAGTTAACAGAATATCTGGACGAATTAGAGTTCTTAACCTATACTGCAGGAGGAGAGGTAATTAAAAGATTTTCTCAAAAATTAGAAAAACCAAATCCCAAGACTTTTTTAGGGACAGGTAAAATGGATGAAATTAGTTCTTATATCAAAGAAAAGAATATTTCTACAGTAATTTTTGATGACGAATTGTCGCCGTCTCAACAGAAAAATATTTCGAAAATACTTGATTGCAAAGTTCTGGACAGAACAAATTTAATCCTGGATATTTTTGCTCAAAGAGCAGAAACTTCCTACGCAAGAACCCAAGTAGAGCTTGCACAGTGTCAATATTTATTGCCAAGACTTTCCGGTATGTGGACGCACTTAGAAAGACAAAAAGGAGGAATTGGTCTCCGTGGCCCTGGAGAAACTGAAATTGAAACCGATAGAAGGATTGTTCGTGACCGAATAGCTTTACTAAAAGAAAAAATAAAAACCATCGACAAACAAATGTCTGTACAAAGAGGAAATCGCGGCGCTATGGTTCGTGTAGCATTGGTTGGTTACACTAATGTTGGAAAATCTACTTTGATGAATGTTATTAGCAAAAGCGAAGTATTTGTTGAAAACAAATTATTTGCAACTCTGGACACAACTGTTCGTAAGGTAGTTATCAAGAATTTGCCTTTTTTGCTTTCGGACACCGTTGGATTTATTAGAAAATTGCCAACACAATTAGTGGACTCTTTCAAAAGTACACTTGATGAAGTTCGTGAAGCAGATTTATTATTACACGTTGTTGATATTTCTCACCCTGATTTTGAAGAACATATTAGTTCGGTGAATCAAATTTTACAAGATATAAAGAGCAATGATAAACCTACAATAATGGTTTTTAATAAAATAGATGCTTTTAAAAATCAGGAAATTGAAGCCGATGATTTAATTACCGAAAAAACAACAAAGCATTATACTTTAGACGAATGGAAAACGACTTGGATGAATAATGTAGGAGAAAAAAACACTTTATTTATTTCGGCTACTAACAAAGAGAACTTCGAAGAGTTCAGAGAAAAAGTATATGAATCAGTGAGAAAAATTCACATTACAAGATTTCCGTATAATAAATTCTTGTACCCGGATTATAAAGACGCTATCGAAAAAGAGTAACTTTTTTCTATTGAAGATAGTATATATACCCAAAATTAAACCAAACATTCCAATCATTGGCTTTATTTTCAGTATAAATTGTAGGATCAGGATTTAAACCGTCAACCCAATTTGAAAAATAATATTGCCATCTCAAATCGACCATTAAATCGGAAAGTTCTGTTAATTTATATCTACACCCAATACTAGATACTATTGACCAAACAGTTCCACCTTGATTTGTTGTTGCATTGTAATATTTAATAGGCGTTGAAATAGGCGTATTCAATGGACCAAGTTCTGACCAAGCTCTTGGATCGTAAAAACTAAATTGTCCACCCAAACTAATAAATGGGGCAAGTGAACCTATAGTGGCCGTAAATTCTCTGACACTAAAAGGGAAAAATTCCAATTGCATACCAATATTGGTCACAGCTGTGCTTCCTCTCATCGCTTTTAATTGCTGTGCTCCTATTGAATTACCTTCAACCCATCTCCCAAAATGTTGTAAATCTGTTTTATTATAAGACAACTCGCTTCTTAATTTGAAGTGATCATTAAAATAAGTTTCAGGAGTGTAACAATTACATTCAGCTTTGTAGGAGAAATTCAAGTAATGTATAATTCCAATACCATAACCAGTGTTACCCATGTTTGTTGAAAAATCATTACGCTCTCCATAATCTGACTGAAAAGCAACAGGGCCAATTATAGCGCCTATTTCATGCGAAAAGCCGAATTGAGCCTTTAAGCTATTTGACAAGCCAAATAACAAAAGGAAAGTTATGATAAAATTTTTAGGCATTGACATACTAATTAATTCAAATCTCGACAAATATATAAAAACATCAATCAGTTATAAAATAAAATAAAAAATACTTGATTTATATGCAAAAAAAATAACCAAACGATTTAAAAAGCCAGAATAATTGAGGTCTTCTTAAAAGTTTTTTAATAGAAACATAAAAATTACAAGAATTTATAAAAAAGTATCACCTCCGTTTTTAATAAAATGTATATTTGTGCGATTTTACGAAATCGATTTCTTAAAATATTAATTAGCTAATTTTATGTCACAAAGTATTAATTCATTTATGGACTTGGTTGCAAAAAGAAATGGTCATGAACCAGAATTTATGCAAGCAGTTATGGAAGTTGCTGAAACAGTAATTCCTTTTATTGAACAAAATAAAAAATACCAAAACA
>NZ_JBMOGQ010000144.1:0-5303 GCF_049318325.1 Flavobacterium sp.
TTTTTTTGTCGAATCTAAACTCTTTCACTTCCGGAGGGGGCAGAATTTCAAACGACAATTATTTTTCAGCTTTAACTTTTAGATTTTCACAAATAATTGTGTAGGTGTTTTTCTTTGGGATAAAAGAAACTTTTCCTTGCTTAGGAATACTCCCAATTTCTGGTTCTATTTTAACCATTAGTGCATTCTCGACGGTCCATGAAAATTCAATTTCAGCACCACGAAGAACCTCTTCTTTGTTTGCCTGAAATGAAATAATCTCCGGAGCAAGAAAATACTCCGTAAATGGCTTTAATTCTAAATAATATGGATTTGAAAGATATTCTTTAAGAATTATTAGCAGGGCATCAATAGTTGCATTTACGCCTTTTAAATCGGCATATATTGTGGAGGATTCAATATTTTCAAAGTCTTTTTCATTAAATAATAAATATTGCGTGTCTTTAACTTTATATTTATCCCATAGACTGGGGTCTGCAGCAATTCCAAGAATAGATATGTAAATAATCAATTCTGAAAAATAGTCTGCTTTTAAAGATGCTTTACTGCTTATAAATCTACTTGGATGCTGATACCCTTTTAGTCCAGTAACCAGCTCTTTTTGACCTTCAATTTCAGGAATACAAATTGAGTCGTAATCAACTAATTTAATTTTTCCTGAATCATTTATAAGAATATTACCTTCCTGTAAATCACCATGTGAAATTTTAGCTTCCTTTAGTGTTTTCGCCATTTCAAGGAAATCGTTCGCAAGTGATTCTAGTTGAGCCTTATCGTTTAAATGTTTTTCAATATAGTCTTTCAATAAAAGTCCTTCTAACCACTCCATTCGGATAGTGTCTGTCAACTCTCCATTGACCAAAAGACCATTTTCATCATAAATAAAATCAGCAAAATAGGGGAGTTTAGAATTGGTTAAATATTTTGAAATAGCGACATAGCGGTCTTTGTTCTCGCCCATTGGAACGTGCCAAACTCGAAATGCCCATTTTTTTGTATTATGGACAAGTTGAAAAACCATATTAAACCCACCTGCAAATACAAATGGACTACCATCGGTTTTTAATCTTGGTTTTGCTCCTTTTAATTCAGGTGTTTTGAGAAAAAGGTCAAGATTCTTTATTGCCGTTATTATGTCCTGTTTGTTTGGCATTAAAATTTATCAGTAATATTTTTTGCATTAGGTGCTTTGATTTCCTTTTTCTCTGGTTTGTTAGGTTGTTTATCCCATTTTGAGGCAATATTATCTTTTGCAACTTCAAGTTTATCAATTAAAAGTTCCTCTAATGGTTGTAAATCCATGATATCAGATTTCCTTAATTGTTCTTTCAATCGTTGTGTTAATTCTTTTACCGATTGATTTGAAGAAAATAGAAAATTGTTTATTAATTGAGATTTGTCTGGATTGTGGAAATCTTCTTTTGAAAAAAGTAAATCTTCTGTTTCGTAATATTTATTCCATAAATTTGGATATTGCTCAAAAGCAAGCAATGATAAGTAGATTACTAATTCAGAAAAATAGTCTAACTTATGATTTAATGTTTTGTTTTGATTTCTTGACGGATGTTGATAGCCTGGAAGGCCTTTTATTGCATCTGGCATACCTTCAAGCGGTTTGATAAACATTGAATCATAATCAATTATCATTAAACCTCCATCTTCTTTAACAAGAATATTTCCGTGTTGTAAATCTCCGTGCGCAATATTTTCTTTATGAAAATATTCTACCATCTTTTTAAAGTTGTTTGCTATTTTCGGAAGAATTGACTTTAAGCTAGAAACATTGTCATTGATGTATTCTTTTAATGGCTTCCCATCAACCCAATCCATAACTACGATAGGGTATATAGAACCACTTATCAATACGGCATTATCTAAATACTTAAAGTCGCAAAAATATGGGTTATTCAAGGCCTTCAAATACGTTGAAATTTCTTGACTTCTTTTTTTTGCCTCCCCAATATCTGCAATCCAAAAGCGGACTGCTACTTTCTTTGAATCTTTGGTGAGAAAAGGGAAAACCGTAGTATAGCCGCCTGAATATTGAATAATACGTGAACCTGTCTGGATTATAGAACCGCCAATAAGTTCATTCGCCTTGAAACTTACATGTGGATTACGCATTGCGGTTACAATTTCAGTTCTTGAAGGATATTCCATAATCTAAAATTTATCAACAATCTTAGACTTGGGATCAATATTTGGCTGTTCCTTTGACTCCAAGTTTGCAGATTCATTTTTTTCAACTTTGGCTTCCTCTATCTTTTCTGTTTCTTCATTTTTATCATTACCATGGCTTTTATTTTCAACGGGTGTTGTTTCTAATTCACCACGGCTTTCTTTAACTGGTTCTAGCTGTTTTGAGGATTGCCCGTCTATGTTCTCCGCCTCTGAATCAGAATTATTTTCAGGCAACTCAGCTTCGATATTTTCCTCTTTCTCCTTGCCTAAAAAAAGTTCCTTTACCGTTTTCATTCCTTTCGATATAAATCCTTTACGCAATTGTACTTCTTTAATTTCCTTCGCGGAACCTTCTTTTGTTGTTGATTCGTATTGTGAACTGTCAAATTTGTTGTCTTTAGGGTTCTCTGATTCTTTTTCTTGCTTTGCTTTTTCTTCTTCTTGTTTTTTTTGTTTAACTCTTTCTTCTTCCGCTTCCTGATTAGCTATCAAATCATGTAATTTCGTTACTTGTTCAGATTCGTACTCAATGCCATTCTTTTCTACTTCAGATAGCTCAATACATAAAATCGCACAATCATCATTTGTCATTTGATTTTCTTCATTTGCTTGCGAAATGAATTTTTCAAAGTCTGCTTGTGATTGCCATACCGTTATTTCCCCAATGGCATTTTCTCCTTCTTTTATAAACCATTCTGCCATTGCATCTGTCATTAAATAAAATATACCGTTTATGAGGTTACCACTTTCCTCTTTAGGCCTTCCTTTATGGTCATCACCGATACTTGTCAGGTAATCAGGAAAATTATCGAAAACAATAGGGACGGTTTTACTAGATAGTATTACCAACTCATTTTGAAAGTCTTTGAAATCCTTTGGGATAAAAAACAAGAAACTATCACCCAGTGCTGAGGCAGACCATTTTTTTTCTTTTTCAAAAAATTGTAACCCAACAAATGTGGCTAGTGCCGGGTCTTTTCTATTATACTGTGATTTAGTAAACCACTTGGTATCTGGCAAAGCAACTATTTTATCAATTCTTTTTTGCCATTCCTCTTGACAAAATTTTATGAGGTCATTTCCGCTCAAGTCTGTTCTTTCGACGAATTGAGTAACCACTATTTCTGACCAAAATTTAGGAAAGAAAGATCTAGAAACACCATCTGAAACAGAAAATCTATGACTGCTTTTATTTACAGCATAGTTATCTGCACAATCAATATAATGTTCGGCTCTTTTACAAGTTAAAAATCCTTTTATTGTAACTTTCATTTTAACACTTTTTCAATCAGTTTTGGACCTTTAAAATTCAACTCAGATTTAACAAATAATTTTACTAATTGAGCTATTTCATTTTTTTCATCCTTATAAAAATGAACAATTATTGATTCTGGGTATTCAGGTTCTTTATTAACGTGCCATTCTTTAAAATGATTTTCTACAAAAGAAATATTAGCCGGATAACTGCCCTTTTGTTCATCCTCAATCCAAGAGAGTTCCTCTTCCTCAATTTCTACTAAATTACCTTTATCATTAGTAAATTTCTTTTTTACTTTTACTATTCTGCTAGGGTTATCAGCAAAAAAAGACAGCCAACCTTCCTTTATTTCAAACTTTTCAGCCTTGTAGGAAATTAGTTTTATATAGCATCTATTTTTTATTATTCCACTAGATCCAACATTACATAGGATCAGGTTCAATATAAAGATGTTAACCTCCTTTGAAATGGCGAGGATGCTTTCTTTATAATTCGTTTGGTCAACCAAAAGAAAAATCAAGCCGGGTTTGTGCGTATTGTAAAATGAAAAAATATTTATGCCTCCATTATTGTCTATTTTAATCTCCATTTCTAGGCAATTCTATCTGTACCACCTGAAGAACCAAAGTTGATAAACTGGATTAATGTTTCAGGACCTGCATTAGAAACAAAGCCTCTTGAATCTTCGGTTGTTACAAATTCGTGCTTTCTTGCTGCTTCTCTATATGTTTCTGGTACTTTACTTGATATTTTGAAAAGCAATTTTCCTTGTTCATCTGAAATTTTGCTTTCGCTTGATTCAAATTTAGATTCGTTGAATGGCGGTTGTCCAATATGCACATTGAAAATAATCGGGTTCCCGTCATTTGTTTTGATGTTCATTATTGAATTGGCAACGGAAATAGTTTTTTCCGTGTCTTCCAAAGGATTGCTTCCTGTGAATGGCATTCCATCGGAAACATTTATAATAACAGGAGCGGGATTATCAGGCTTTTTACTAATCCATTCTTCGATTAACTGTTTGGCAAAGTCTAGGGCTTCTGACATAGGCGTTAATCCATTTCTTGGACAAGTCGGCTCTAAATAGATTGCCATTTCCTCTTCAATTTCTACTATGCCTCCTGCTCCATCAGACACTTTCTTTTTAACTTTTTCTGTTCTTAATGGGCTATCAGCAAAGGCACTCAAATAATCTGATCGAATGTCATCAACAGAATTACCACCTTGTCCACCATATCCAATGATTGAGATGAAAACTCTGTCTTTAATTTTATCCCCTGCACTATTGGTGAAAATTAGATCATTAATTGTTTTGTTAATTACCAGTGCCGTAAACTCGGCTTTGTTTTTACCGCCAGTGTAGTCTTGACCCATTGAACCTGATTGGTCAACAAGAAAGATGATGTAACCCGGAGTTGCAGAACTCCATTGCTTTGAATTGTTCATATTGTTTTATTTCTGGTTTTAAAATTAGAAAATAAATTAAATGCCTAGCACGTGCAAAAAACTGGAGCGAATTCATTTTTCCATATTTCGTTAAATTCTGAACTTGTCATGCAGTTTAGGTTATAAGGGTTAGATTAATAAAGCATACTTGTAGGGTTATCTAATTACATCAGCTATAAACCAATTCATCAGAGATATTAAAGATATCCACTTTTTAGATTCAAAAGCAAGATTTTTTTAACAACATGTTGATATACAAGCATTTAAACTGAAAATTATTTTCAGTTTAAAGTGTAAATGCTTGATTTGGTTGTAGTTAAAAATGGGGTGCTGAGGGGCATTTTCCTTACCTTTTCTTTCCAACCCGCCCGCGGCAGGAATTTAACCCAGCGGCATTCAGAGCACTACGCCCGATACT
>NZ_JBMOGQ010000145.1:0-5228 GCF_049318325.1 Flavobacterium sp.
ATATCTTTAAACAACTTAAATACCGAAGTCAAAAAAACGGTTGTGGTTCAGTTAAGGTTTGAATTTTAGCCATAAAAAAACCGCCTCAAGTAGAGACGGTTTCTAAATATTTATAATGCAAAGATTATTTTCTATTAAGTTTGGAAAGCAATCGTAAGAACTCGATATAAAGCCAAACTAGTGTAATCATTAATCCCATCGCGCCATACCATTCCATGTATTTTGGCATTTTTTGCTGTACACCTTTTTCAATTTGGTCAAAATCTAAGAATAAATTTAACGCTGCGATAACAATTACAAAAACACTAATTCCAATACTAAACATCGAATTTCCATAATGAACCGGTTGAAAACTTGTGAACATTGATAACAACCACGAAATCAAATAATAGGTTGCAATTGCCAACGTTGCTGCAAGAACTACCGATTTAAATCGCTCAGTAACTTTTACAATTTCATATTTATAAAGTCCAAAACAAACCATAAAGGTTACAAAAGTGCAACTTACCGCTTGTATCACAATTCCTGGATACATTGTTTCGAAAATGGCTGAAAGACCACCAATAAAAAGCCCCTCAAAAATAGCATAACCAGGCGCTAAATATCCCGATGATTGTGGTCTGAAAGTAGCTATTAGTACTAAAATAAAACCTACAATTGCACCGCCGAAAATAAATATCATTGGTGGTTGACCATTAAAAGTCATTGTCCAAGTTATTGCGGCACTAGCAATTAATAAAATCAACATTAGGAAACTTTTATTAATAGTTCCCGAAACTGTCATTGTTTCATTACGATCAATAACTGTAGCTTCATGAACTTCAGCTGAAGCTGATGTGTTTGTAAAAGTTTTGTTTTTGAAAAATGGGTTGTTTGAATTCATAATTTTTAGTTTTAAAATGTAAAAGTAGTAAATTATTCTATTTCTGAAACTCTCAAGGTGTTTACCATTCCTTTATCAGCAACCGGCATGGCGGCAAGATTAATAAGCATATCCCCTTTTTTTACGTATCCTTTTTCTTTGGCTATATCATTTACATCGCCAACGGTATCATCGGTGCTTACAAATTTGTCATAAAAAAAAGCGTTAACACCCCAAAGCAAACTTAATTGAGTCAAAATTCTTTTGTTAGAAGTATAAACCAAAATATGTGATTTAGGTCGCCAAGCCGAAATTTGAAAAGCTGTATAGCCACTATTAGTTAGTGTAGAAATAGCTTTTGCTTTAATTTCATTGGCCATAATCGCCGCATGATAACAAATGGATTTAGTTATAAAACGCTTGGTTCTAACGTGAGGTGGATTTTGAGGAACAATAATCAATGGCGAATCTTCAACAGCTTCAATAATTTGACTCATTTTTTCAATTACTTCAACAGGATAATTTCCAACCGAAGTTTCTCCCGAAAGCATTACGGCATCAGCGCCATCCATAACTGAATTCGCTACGTCATTAACTTCGGCACGCGTTGGAGTTAAACTTGTAATCATGGTTTCCATCATTTGTGTAGCCACAATTACTGGGATTCTTGCGGTTTTTGCTCTGTGAATTAATTTTTTTTGAATTAATGGAACCTCATGTGCTGGAATTTCAACCCCTAAATCGCCACGAGCTACCATTAATCCATCGCAATAAGCAACAATTTTATCAATGTTTTCAACTGCTTCTGGTTTTTCAATTTTGGCAATAATCGGAATTTTATAAGATGAATGCTTTGTTATTAAATCTTGCAATTCTTCTAAATCTTTTGGTGTTCTAACAAAGGAAAGTGCAATCCAATCTACTTTTTGTTCTATGGCAAATAGCGCATCTTTAATATCTTTTTTGGTCAAAGCAGGCAAAGAAACTTTAGTGTTTGGAAGATTTACTCCTTTCTTAGATTTTAAAGGTCCACCCTGAATTACTTTACAAACAACTTCTGTTGTTCCATTAGTTTCCAATGCTTCAAACATCAATTTTCCATCATCTAATAGAATTCTTTCTCCTGGATTAACATCTCTAGGAAATTCTTTATAGTTCATGTAAACTCTTTCTGCTGTGCCCGGAATATCTTCGGCAGTTTGAAAAGTGATAATATCGCCAGGGTTCACAACCACATCTTCTTTCATTACACCAACCCGAAGTTTTGGACCTTGTAAATCGGCCAAAATAGCTGTTGTATAACCAAACTCCTCATTCAAACCTCTTATAATATCAATTCTTTCCTTTACATCTGTGTAATCAGCATGAGAAAAATTAATACGGAAAACGTTTACTCCGGCGTCAATCATCTTCTTAATTACTTCCTTAGAACTACATGCCGGACCAAGCGTAGCAACAATTTTAGTTTTTTTTCTAGTTGGCATTATACTTAAAAAATTAAATTATTTTTTGATTTTATTTTTTCTACTTCTACAGCGTAAACAGTGCTTACACGTTCTATTTTTTTTATACAATTTGTAATTTTTGACACATCAATATTGACCTCACCATTTTCAATTTTTAAAAAATAATCTACTTTCTTAAACTCGGGAATCAAATATATTTTTGTCGAAAATTTGTTGTTAGTTTCTGCAAATAATCCTTGATTGCTATTTTGAGAAGGGACAAAAACATCATTTTTATTTTGAACCAAATTCCAAGCAATATCTTTTGAATCTTCAAAAACAAATCTCGTAAACTGCGTTTCGCCTTCCTTGTTACTAATCTGAATATTACAATTTTCCTTCTTTAAATTAATCGGCAGATTTTGATTTATATAATAGGCCAATCTATAATCTTCTAGACTTGAATGAATCGCAATTAATTGATAATCTATTTCATCAAATTCTTCAAGATGCAACTTGTGAATAGCCATAAATTCGCAAAATTAATTGTAAATATAGTTTATCTGTTGTAGATTTTCACAAACAACTATTTAGCTTAACTTTATTTTATGAACGAAAACGTTATAGTTTTCAAGGAATCTGAATTATTTATTGTCTATTTTTTCCTGAAAAGCAAAATAGGCTCGTTGAGATGCTTTTTCTTCTGCTTTCTTTTTTGATGTAGCTCTTGCTCTTGCGATTACTTTATCATCTATACTCAATCTAACACCAAAGTATTTTTGCCCATCGTTACCATTGTCGTCATACACTTCGTAGTTGAACATTTTTTTTTCCTTTTGGCACCACTCAATTAACAGACTTTTATAACTAATAACTTTTCCTTCAAGTTTGGCAATGTCAACATAAGGAATGATAACGCTTCTTTGAATAAATTTTTGACAAAAATCATAGCCTTTGTCAAGGAAAATAGCTCCTACTAAAGCTTCAAAAATATTTCCGTGTATGTTTTCACCAAAGTGTTGTGTGGGCACTTTACTCTCTACAAATCGGATTAAGTTTAAGTCTCTGCCTAATTCATTTAAGTGCTCCCTACTCACTATTTTGGAACGCATTTTTGTCAGGTAGCCCTCATCGCCGGAAGGAACTTTATTATAAAGGTGAGCAGCAATTACAGCACTTAACATAGCATCTCCCAAGAATTCAAGACGTTCATAATTCATCGGATTTCCTTTTAAATCCAGTTGATTTGTAGAGCGATGTGTAAATGCTTTTTTGTAGTAAATAATAGACTGAGGCTTGAAACCTATTATAGTTTGAATTTCGTTAAAAAAAATCCCGTCCTCTTTTGAACGGGATTTTTGAAATATATTTTTTAGAATTTTCATCTAGAAATTAAGCTTCAATTTTTTTGAATAAAACGCAAGCGTTATGTCCACCAAAGCCGAAAGTATTACTCATAGCTACATTGATTTCTCTTTTTTGAGCTTTGTTCAATGTAAGGTTTAAACTCGGGTCAATATTTTCATCTACAACAGTATGATTAATTGTTGGAGGTACAATACCGTATTTCATAGCCAAAATAGAAGCAATCGCTTCAATAGCACCAGCAGCACCTAGTAAATGACCAGTCATTGATTTGGTAGAATTGATATTGATGTTTTTAGCATGACTACCAAAAACAGCACTTATCGCTTTTAATTCGGCAACATCTCCAAGTGGAGTTGAAGTTCCGTGAGTATTGATGTGGTCAACTTGTTCCGGTTTCATTCGCGCATCGCGAAGTGTATTATTCATAACTGCGATGACTCCAATTCCCTCCGGATGTGGAGCTGTCAAATGATAAGCATCTGATGACATTCCGCCGCCTCCAATTTCACAATATATTTTGGCCCCACGTGCTTTGGCGTGTTCGTATTCTTCCAAAACTAATGCTCCGGCGCCTTCACCAAGAACAAATCCGTCACGGGTAGCATCAAAAGGTCTTGAGGCAGTTTCCGGACTATCATTTCTTGTTGACAAGGCTTGCATCGAATTAAATCCGCCCATTCCTGCGATAGTAACCGCAGCTTCTGAACCGCCTGAAATAATGACATCACACATTCCTAAACGTATGTAATTGAAAGCATCAATCATCGCATTAGCAGAAGAAGCACAAGCAGAAACTGTAGTATAATTTGGTCCCATAAAACCATTTCGCATCGAAATGTGAGCGGGCGCAATATCGGCAATCATTTTCGGAATAAAGAATGGATTGAATCTTGGAGTACCGTCGCCTTGTGCATAGCTGATTACTTCTTCCTGGAAAGTTTCCAATCCGCCAATTCCAGCTCCCCAAATCACACCAACTCTTTGTTTGTCAACATTAGTATCGGTAATTTCGGCGTCTGCAATTGCTTCCTGACTTGCAGCAACAGCATATTGGGCAAATTTGTCCATTCTTCTTGCTTCTTTGCGGTCCATATATTCTTCAATATTAAAGTTTTTGACTTCGCAAGCAAATTTTGTTTTATGCTTTTCGGTATCGTAATAGGTAATCGGAGCTGCACCACTAACGCCATTAATTAGAGCGTTCCAATAGTCGGAGATGTTATTTCCGATCGGTGTTATTGCGCCCAAACCTGTTACTACAACTCGTTTTAATGTCATAATTTATTTTTTACAATTGTATTTAAACAAATAATACCCATGTTTTCTTCAAATATAATCATTAAAGATACAAGGGTATTTCAATATTTTTGAGATTGGATGTCAATCAGTTTTACTCTTTTCAGTAAAATAATAAAAATCCGTGAAACTAGTTCAAGTCTCACGGATTAGTAATTATTATTTTTTTGCTTCTTCGATATAAGAAATAGCTTGACCTACAGTAGCAATGTTTTCAGCTTGGTCGTCTGGAATTTGAATATCAAATTCTTTTTCGA
>NZ_JBMOGQ010000146.1:0-5193 GCF_049318325.1 Flavobacterium sp.
TCAATCTGATAAATTAAAATCGATGTGTGACAGTTGATTTTTATTAAAATCGATATATAAACAAATATTATCGTTTAGCGCAGAAAATAGTCAAGTATTATGCCACAAAAAAATCCGCCAATTTGGCGAATTTATTTTTTTTAATTAGTTAAGGATGAACGAAAATAAATCGTTAGTATTAGTAGTAGTATTTCCATTCACAGTAGAAAGATTAACTGCTTTTATCGGACCTACATCTTTTGCAAACCAATAGTCAGAATCAACTACTGATGGCTCAGGTGAACCTGGAAAAGATGTAGACTGACGCACTCTTACTTTGATTACATTTGGAAATGATGTTCCATTTACAGTTAGAGATAAACCAGTTTCAACAACTGTTCCTGTATAACTTGTCGTTTGTGTTATTGCTGGTAATTGCGGGTCACTATAAGTAGTTGTTTGATTGTAAGTACCTGTCCAAGTTTGACCAACAGTAAGATAATCTTTTAAGAGTATATACTCATAACCTGTCATAGTTGCTGTCAAGCCGCTACCTAAATTTAAATTTAAATCTTCAATTCTAATGTAATAATCTCCTGAATTCTTTCTTAATCTTACTGTTGCATTTCCGACTGAACCAGCTGAACCTTGACCGAACAATGTATCAAAAGTATAATAAGTAGCATTATCGATACTATTAACAGAAATAATTTTCATTGGTGATTGTTGCACACCATTTAATTTATAAACCCACTGATTATTTAATGCCGTTGGCCAGTAATCTCCAGTTGAAGTTCCTCCGCCTCCATTATTAAAATCATCTAAATTGATAGCGCTATCAATTGGTTCATTTTCACAGGAAGTGAAAGTAAAAGCTGTTAAAATAAAAAATAGGCACGCAACTAACTTTATGTTTTTCATAATTGTTTTATAAGTAAGGACCAAATATAATTTTTTTTGAATTTATGACAATGCTTTTTTGGGAATTCTTATTAATAATAAAATGGCGGTAAAGAAAAATATGCCAAGAAACACAATTGCAAATCTTGGGCTACCCGTTATTTGATCTATCAGCCCATAAACCATCATTCCAATAACAATTCCAACTTTTTCAGAAACATCATAGAAACTAAAAAAAGAAGTGGTGTCTTCGGTTTTGGGTAAAAACTTAGAATAGGTTGACCTTCCTAAAGATTGAATTCCGCCCATTACTAATCCAACTAATGAGGCCATAATGTAAAAGTCATTGGGTGTTGTGATGAAATAAGCAAAAAAACAAAGTAATAACCAAAATGCATTTAGAAAAATAAGCACATTAATATTGCCAAATTTTGCAGAAGCTTTTGAAGTAAAAAAAGCACCAGCTACAGCTATTAATTGTATTAATAGAATACAAGTTATTAATCCAGTCTGACTTTCTTGAGCGTCTTTCCATTGAATTTCTTGAGCCCCAAAATAAGTGGCTACCAACATTACAGTTTGAACTGCCATACTGAAAACAAAAAAGCTTACCAGATATCTTTTTAATGGAATTTCAGATTCAAGCATTTTCCATACTTTTTTTAACTCTTTAAAACCATTAAAAACTACTTCAAAATTCACTTTTTGTTTATTAGAATTGCCTTCAGGTAAGTAAAAATAAGTATACTGACTAAATACGATCCACCAAATACCAACCATTGCAAACGAATAGCGCATCATCTCTATTTTTTCTGCTCCTTCAACTGACATGATCATTGCCAGATTAATAACCAAAAGGATTACACTTCCTATATATCCTAAAGAAAAACCTTTGGCACTTATTTTATCTTGTTGTTCAGGAAAAGCAATGTCGGGTAAATATGAATTATAAAAAACCAAACTTCCCCAAAAACCAATGAGTCCAAAAAAGTAAAAAGTAAGCCCAAGACCAATACTATTCAAATCAAAAAAATACAAACCAATACAAGAAAATGCACCAATAAAATTAAAAAACCGCATGAAAATTTTCTTATTTCTAATATAGTCTGCAATTCCAGAAAGCAATGGTGAAAATAAAGCTACACATAAAAAAGCTGCGGAGGTTACAAAACTTATTAAAGCTGAATTCTTAAGGCTATAACCCCAAAAAACTATATATGGATTATTTTTATCGAATAACGAATTATAAAAAATTGGAAAAACTGCCGAAGCAATAACCAAACTGTATACAGAATTCGCCCAATCATAGAAAGCCCACGCATTTAGAAGTTTCTTGTCACCTTTATTTAAATTAGCCATTCCTTTTTGAATTGTTATATTTATTTAGCTAATTTATTTTAAATTTGTTTATAATCGATTAAATAAAATTATTTAACGCTACTATTTTTATTTTATTACTTTAAATAAACCTTCTTAGTATTATTTGGTCTTAGAGAAAATTAAAAAATGACAACTATGAAAAAGTTACTACTTATCCAATGTCTTGTATTATTTTTACTTCCAAATAGTGTTAAATCTCAACCTCTATATTATCCTCCAACTAGTCCAACAGCAACATGGGAAACTATTGATCCCTCTTCTTTAGGATGGTGTCAAACAAGAATAGATAATCTATATGCTTTTCTTGAACAAGAAAACTCAAAAGGATTTATTGTATTAAAAATAATAAAATTGTTTTAGAACAATATTTTGGAACTTTTACTAACCAGAGTTTATGGTATTGGGCTTCAGCTGGAAAAACAATTACTGCATTTTTAGTTGGAAAAGCTCAAGAAGAAAATTTCTTGTCTATAAACGATAATACATCGACCTATTTGGGACAAGGCTGGACGAGTTGTACACTTGCTCAAGAAAATAATATCAAAATACGAAATCAATTGACCATGACTTCAGGTTTGAATGATGGTGTAGTCAATAGTGATTGTACACTCAATACTTGTTTAGAATATTTAGCGAATGCAGGAACACGTTGGGCTTATCACAATGCACCCTATACTTTACTCGAAGGCGTATTACAAAACGCAACAGGTCAACCAATAAATACGTACACCCAAATAAAACTTAAAAATCCTACTGGTATGACTGGGAGTTGGTTAACAGTAGATTATAACAATGTGTTTTTTAGTAATGTGAGAAGTATGGCTCGTTATGGTTTGTTGATTCAAGGAAATGGTGCTTGGAATGGCACACAATTAATCAATAGCACCTATTTTAATGAAATGGTCAATACTTCTCAAAACTTGAATAAATCTTATGGTTATTTGTGGTGGTTAAACGGAAAGCCATGTTTTATGGTTCCAACGAGTCAAATTGTGTTTCCGGGTTCCTATGCACCTGATGCACCTTCAGATATGTTTGCCGGTTTAGGAAAAAATTCTCAAATAATGAGTATCTCTCCAAGCAGAGGATTAGTTATTATTCGAATGGGAGATGTACCTAGTTCTCCAGATTCGGGTGTTCCTTTTTTATTTTGTAATCAAATTTGGCAAAAAATAAACGAACTTGATTGCACATTAGAAATTAACAATCAAGAACGTAACAAAATTGCAATAGGACCAAATCCGGCCACAAATAGAATTTTAATATCAAATATTGAATCTGAAAAATATAGTGTAGAAATTTTTGATATGATTGGAAACTCAATCCTCAACGTTTCTAATCAAAACTCTTTAGATATTTCATTCTTAGCTTCTGGCATTTATTTAGTAAACGTTCAACAAGGAAATCAAAGGAAAACTCAAAAGTTGATCAAAAGATAATTAAACATAAAAAAACCATCTAAAAGATGGTTATTCAGCGTGTTATTTGAAGGTAACTCCGAACTTTAAAGCTTCTGCTTTTGCTTCTGGAACTAACCTTCTTAAATTAGCTATTCTTGTTTCGTCAGATGGATGTGTACTCATAAATTCCGGTGGTTTATTTCCTCCTGTTGCTGTTGCCATTCTTGACCAAAACACTACTGATTGTTCCGGATTATAACCCGCTATTGCCATAAGGGTTAATCCAATTTTATCAGCTTCACTTTCGTGACTTCTACTAAATGGTAACATTCCTCCAAATTGAGTTACAGCACCATAAGCAGTCATTGCTATTTGTTGGGTTTCGCTACTTTTATTACCTGTAGCTGCAGCAACACCAACGGCACCAAGTTGTTGCAACATCCCGGCACTCATTCTTTGCTGACCATGATTAGCCAATGCATGTGCTACTTCGTGACCCATTACAGTAGCCAAACCATCATCGTCTTTTGTGATTGGAAGAATTCCTGAGTAGACTACTATTTTTCCACCTGGCATACACCAAGCGTTTACTTCTTTACTTTCAACTAATTTGTATTCCCACTGATAATCTTTCAAATAACCTTTATAACTATTTGCATTCAGCCATTTCTCAGCAGCATTTTTTATTTTGATTCCAATCTTTTCAACTTTTTCTGCATCAGAGGTCCCTGATATAACTTTGTTCTCTTTAAGAAATTGCCCATATTGAGCAAATGCCGATGGCAATATTTCGCTATTGGGAACTAAGGCTAACGTATTTTTTCCAGTGAACGGATTTTTAGCACATGATATAACTAGGGCTATTATCAAGATGCCACAAAATAAAATTCTACTTTTCATACTATACTTTTTATTAGAAACAAATTTAGTTTTTTTTTATGCTCATATGATATGTAATTCTGTAATATCTTTAAATAATATCAGTGTGTTATCGCCGTTTAATTTTATTTAATCCAAAGAAATTTATGGCATTGTATTAATTAGTATTTATAATAATGTTAGAATGTAGGTATTCTAAAAAAGCCTGTCTGGCTGTTTACCAGTCTTAGGCATTGCATGCATGGCATCGAATCGACCTTTCGTATAAAAAAATAATCCCGACCATAGGGTCGGGATTACTAAAAAAAGGCAGCGACATACTCTCCCACAAATTGCAGTACCATCTGCGCAGTCGGGCTTAACTTCTCTGTTCGGAATGGGAAGAGGTGAGCCCCGACGCAATAACCACCTTAAGTCTTTAAGGCAATAGGCATTAGCCACTAGGCATTAGCTTTCTTGCGTGGTTCCATTAAACTTTTGGCTTTTGCCTCCTTGCCTAATGGATATAAGTTAACATACTGAGATAAAGAAAATTTAATTTGTCATCCCCGCGTAGGCGGGGAGAAAGTTTCTTCCTCCGTCTTGCGGCGGAGGAAAAGATGTACATAAGCTTACGGGTTATTAGTACTACTCGACTATGACATTACTGCCTTTA
>NZ_JBMOGQ010000147.1:0-5128 GCF_049318325.1 Flavobacterium sp.
ATAGTATTATTTACTATTCAACAATTTGGTTCTAAATTAGTTGGAAAGTTTTTTGCACCTATGATGTTAATTTGGTTTGCCATGCTTGGCATATTAGGTACTATACAAATCCTAAATGACTTTAGTGTTTTTCATGCGATTAACCCTTATTATGCTTACGAGTTATTAAAAATTCATCCAGAAGGTTTTTTTGTATTAGGTGCAGTTTTTCTTTGTACTACTGGAGCTGAAGCGTTATACTCAGATATGGGACACTGCGGAAGAAAAAATATCCGAGTGAGTTGGATATTTGTAAAAGTTATGCTACTGTTAAATTATTTTGGGCAAGGCGCTTATTTAATAAATCACGAAGGATCCACATTATCTGAACTTGGAGGAAAAGGTGGAAACCCATTTTATCTTATCATGGCTGAATGGTTTCTACCTATAGGTATTGTAATAGCAACCATGGCTGCAGTAATTGCTTCGCAGGCATTAATTAGCGGATCATTTACTCTAATTAATGAAGCGATGCGTTTGAATTTTTGGCCAAAAGTAAAAATTAAATATCCTACTGAAGTAAAAGGTCAATTATATATTCCATCAATCAACTGGCTTTTATTATTAGGATGTATTGGAATCGTATTATATTTTGAAGAATCGTCAAACATGGAACATGCTTATGGATTGGCAATTATCTTATGTATGATTATGACTACTATTTTACTCAATTTTTATTTAATTATGAAAAGAGTTAAATTATATTTTATTATTCCTTTAATAACATTATATTTAGCTATCGAGTTTAGTTTTTTATATGCAAATATTGTGAAATTTTTACATGGAGGATTTGTAACATTAATTATCGCATTAGGATTAATTGGGGTTATGGCTACCTGGTATCTAGCCAAACAAATTAGTAAAAACTACACCAAAATAGTCAAAATTGATGACTATAAAAAAGTGCTTGCCGAATTAAGTGTCGATTTATCCATTCCAAAATATGCCACACATTTAGTATACATGACTAATTCCAACAGAAGTGATGAAATTGAAGAAAAGGTGATGTACTCTATTCTTCAAAAACGTCCTAAACGAGCTGATTTATATTGGTTTATTCACGTGAATATACTAAGTGAACCCTATAAAAAAGAATATAAAGTAACTGAAATTATTAAAGATGATTTATACCGAATCGATTTTAATCTGGGTTTCAGAGAACCAACCAAAATTAATTTAATGTTCAAACAAGTAATTAAAGAAATGGTTGATCGCGGTGAAGTAGATATAACAAGTCGTTATGAATCACTTAGTAAAAACCATATTATCGGCGACTTTAAATTTGTGCTTTCTGAAAAATTCTTATCCAATGATGGCGATTTAACCTTCTTTGAAAAAGTGGTAATGAACACCTATTTCATTATGAAAAAGCTAAGTTTATCCGAAGAAAAAGCGTTTGGTTTAGATAGTAGTTCGGTAAAAATAGAACAATTCCCATTAGTACTTCATCCGCCAGAAAACATAGAAATGAAACGTATTGAAAACAATCATCATTAATTTATTTTGTTTTACGTGGGATTGTCACCTTACAAAAAATACCATTTCAAATGTATAGAAATGGTATTTTTTTAAGTTGTATGGCTATTCTTTCTAATCTTACATATCTTTATAAAAACAAGACAAGTAAGGATTTTCAAT
Organism: Flavobacterium sp.; assembly: GCF_049318325.1. Classification (GTDB taxonomy): domain Bacteria; phylum Bacteroidota; class Bacteroidia; order Flavobacteriales; family Flavobacteriaceae; genus Flavobacterium. Next base: position 1,678 of record NZ_JBMOGQ010000147.1, read on the forward strand.
AGTATCCCTCACAAAATTTGTTGTTGAATTTAATAAAAGTTATATTCTTCAATCATTTCGTTCTTTTAGTTAAAAAAAGCAATATCTTAGCACGCTAATTTTTTTTTACATCATGCGATTACATCGAAATTTAGTTTACACCACAATCGATTCTTTAAACGCAATCTTCAATGAAGGTGAATATGCTGATAAAGTGGTTGCACGTGCTTTAAAAAAAGATAAACGTTGGGGAAGTTCTGACCGTAAATTTGTTGCAGAAACTATCTATGAAGTTGTTCGTTGGAAAAGATTATACGCTGAAATTGCTGAAGTTAAAGAACCTTTTAACCGAGAAGATTTATGGAGAATTTTTGCTGTTTGGGCGGTTTTACGTGGCTATCCAATTCCAGATTGGAGACAACTGGATGGAACTCCAGAACGAAAGATAAAAGGTAGATTTGACGAACTTTCTAAAATCAGAAAAATGCGTGAATCTATTCCGGACTGGATGGATGAATTGGGTGTAAGAGAATTGGGTGAAGTCCTTTGGACCAAAGAAATTGCAGCACAAAACCAGTCTGCAAAAGTCATACTTCGTGTTAATACTTTAAAATCAACAAAGGAAAAACTACGTTCGCTTTTAATGGATTTAAATATTGAAACCGAATTTATGAAAGACCAACCAGATGCTCTTGTTTTAAAAGAAAGAGCAAATGTGTTTTTAACTCATGCTTTCAAAGAAGGATTGTTCGAAGTACAAGACGCATCCTCTCAATTAGTAGCTGCATTCTTAGACGTCCAACCTGGAATGAGAGTTGTTGATACTTGTGCCGGTGCTGGTGGGAAAACGCTACATATGGCTTCCTTAATGCAAAACAAAGGACAATTAATTGCCATGGATTTGTATGAAAGTAAGCTAAAACAATTGAAATTAAGAGCCAAAAGAAACGGCGCCTTCAATATAGAATACCGAATAATTGACACGACTAAAGTGATCAAAAAACTGCATCAAAAGGCAGATAGAGTTTTAATAGACGCACCTTGTAGCGGGTTGGGAGTTTTAAAAAGAAATCCAGATGCGAAGTGGAAATTGCTACCTGAATTTATTGACAATATAAAAAAAGTGCAAGCCGAAGTTTTAGAAAATTATTCTAAGATCGTAAAACCTGGAGGTAAGTTAGTTTATGCTACCTGCTCTATCTTACCTAGTGAGAATCAGGAACAAATCAAGCGATTCTTAACAACAGAAACGGGAAAAACATTTTCCTTTGTTAAGGAAACAAAAATTTTAGCACAAGAAACTGGGTTTGATGGTTTTTATATGGCATTATTAGAAAGAAAAAAAGAATTATAAAAAAAATGAAAAAAATTATCTCCCTTTTATTACTATTAAAAATCGTTACAGCATTTTCACAAAATGGTGCTCCTGCTAATCCATACTATAATGGATTTAACTGGACACTCACCGGAACTGGCCTAAAAGATGCCCTTGCTACAAAAATAACTACAACTCATACTAAAGAATTAACCTATGCACAAGCAGAAAATGCACTGCGATATACTGATTTAGACCCGGCTGATGCTAATAACAACAATGTTTTATTGGTTTATGGGTATAGCCCTAATAATTGCGCTTATGTAGATAATAATGATTTCGGAACTTCTGCTGACGCAACATTTCATAGAAGCAGAAATAAAAATGCCGATGTTGCTACTACTAACGAATGTGCTTGGAACAGAGAACATATTTTTGCACAAGCGCTTGCCAATCCACCATTAGGACAAATTGGACCTGGAGCTGACGCTCACATGCTTCGTACTTGTGATGTTGATAGAAACACAGCAAGAGGAAATAGATTATATGCTAGTGGAACTGGTAATTCAGGAAATGCTGGAGCAAATTGGTATCCAGGTGATGAGTGGAAAGGCGATGTAGCGCGAATATTAATGTATATGTATTTGCATTACGGAACACAATGTTTACCAACAGCTGTTACATTTGGAACAACTGCTACCACTGATGCCAATATGCCAAATCTTTTGTTACAATGGAATGCTGAGGATCCAGTTTCTTTATATGAAGATCAAAGAAATACGTATTTAGGAAATGCATCAAACACCTACGGACAAGGAAATAGAAATCCTTTTATTGACAATCCTTATTTGGCAACAGTAATTTGGGGTGGACCAGTTGCCCAAAACAGATGGCCAACTATTTTTTTGGAAACATCAACCTTTGAATTTGCTAATGCAGTTTCTATTTACCCAAATCCTTCATCAAATATTGTAAATATTTCTACTGATATAACTTTAGATGAAATTGATATTATTACTATCAGCGGTCAGGTTTTACAACAAATAAAAAAACCTGTTTTTGAAAATAATAACTACACTATCAGTAATTTACCAAAAGGATTTTATTTCTTAAAATTATCATCTGATACAAATTCTGTTACTAAAAAAGTATTGATTAACTAGATTTCAATCCCAATATAAAGTAAAACGCTGTTGAAATTCAACAGCGTTTTTTTGTTTTTAATCGAAAAATAACCCAGATCATGACCAAAATTGTATAGAAAACACTGATTTTCTTTGAACTTTATTGCTTCTTTAGTATCTTTAGCGCTCAAAATGTGTAACCCTAAAACATTTTAAAAATGTTAGAAGAAAAGAATGATAACCTGCTTGAAGCAGATGGAAGTGTAAACGATGAATCACAACAAGTGAGCATCGCTGAAAATCAAGAATTTCTTGTTGAAAATCAAGAAGAAACAGAAACATTAGCAGAAGTTGAGACAGATGTTTCTATTGAAGAAGATGTTGTTGAAGAAGTTACAGAAGCTGGCCCAGAACTAGAAGCTGCTGTTGAAAAACCAGCTAATGAAGAATTTGAAGAAAAAGTAGGTATTTTAACTGAACCTCTTACTGAAGACGAACTTGAAGTTGCTGCAGAAACAGAAGCACTTGTTGAAGAAACAGTTGTAACTAAAGCAAAAAAAACTAAACCAAAAGCTGAAACTGAAGTAAAAGAAGCTACAGTTGAATTGACCGAAGAACATGTTACTAATAGCACTTTAGTTGATGACTTGAGCATTAACGATCAAGAGCAGCAAAATGACAACCAATCAGTAATTAATGCCATTGAAGAAGTTAACGCAGAGGAAAGCGAAGATGAAACATTGAAAGATCGCTATGATATTCCAATGCAGGATTACGATACTTTGTCAATGGAGCAATTGGTTGATGAGTTAGGCGAATTAGTTTTAGTAGAAAAACTAATGTCGGTAAAAGACCATGTTGAAGAGCTTAAAAAATCATTCCTATCAAAATATCATCATTTTATTGATGAAAAGAAAGAAGAATTCCATGCTGAAAATCCAGAAACAACAGAAGATTTTCACTATCATTTTCCTTTAAAAGTAAAATTTGACCAATTATATTCTCAATACAGAGACAAAAAAAATAATCATTT
>NZ_JBMOGQ010000148.1:0-5090 GCF_049318325.1 Flavobacterium sp.
CATGATTCCTCTTGATGAGTTTCTGATAAAATCTAAAATTTCGTCACGTTCTGGCGAAGCCGACATTTCCGCTTCAATAATACCAACCGCTTGTGATGTATTATAATTTTTTTGGTACAGAATTCTATAAATATCCTGGATTTCTCTAATCTTTTCTGCTGAAAATCCTCTTCGTCTTAATCCGACTGAATTAATTCCAACATAAGAAAGTGGCTCTTTTGCTGCTTTAGTGTATGGCGGAACATCTTTACGAACTAAAGAACCTCCTGAAATCATCGCGTGATCACCAATTTGTATGAACTGATGAATAGCTGCTAATCCTCCAATGATTGCATAATTCCCAACAATTACATGTCCGGCTAAAGCCACACCATTTACGATGATAGCATTATCGCCAATATGACAATCGTGTGCAATGTGCGCTGTGGCCATGATAAGACAGTTATTTCCAATCTTAGTTTGGCCTGAAGCAATTGTACCACGGTTAATAGTAACACACTCTCTTATAGTTACATTATCTCCAATTACCGCAAGTGATTCTTCTCCTCCAAATTTTAGATCTTGAGGTACTGCCGAAATTACCGCACCCGGAAAGATGTTACAATTTTTTCCAATTCGCGCTCCTTCCATTATAGTTACATTGGAACCTATCCAAGTTCCATCTCCAATAACTACATTGTTATGAATGGTGGTAAAAGGTTCAATCACAACATTTTTTGCAATTTTTGCTCCCGGATGTACGTATGCTAACGGTTGATTCATATTATTGTTTTTTAGCGATTTGAGCCATTAATTCTGCTTCAGCTACTAATTTTCCATTAGCATAGGCATTGGCTTGCATATGACAAATTCCTCTACGGATTGGTGAAATCAAATCACATTTAAATACCAAAGTATCACCCGGTAATACTTTATGTTTGAACTTCACATTGTCAATTTTCATGAAGTATGTCAAATAATTTTCAGGATCAGGAACAGAACTTAAAATCAATATTCCACCCGTTTGCGCCATGGCTTCTACAATGATTACACCTGGCATAACCGGTGCTCCTGGAAAATGACCTACAAAAAACGTTTCGTTCATTGTAACATTTTTCAACCCAACCACATGATTATCGGTCATTTCTATGATCCTATCGATAAATAAGAATGGTGGTCTGTGAGGAAGAATACTCATGATTTTATGAATATCCATTAATGGTTCTAAATTTAAATTATATAACGGAACTTGATTTTTCTGTTCTATTTTAATAATCTTAGACAATTTCTTAGCAAACTGAGTGTTCAGAAAATGTCCTGGTTTATTGGCAATAACCTTCCCTTTGATTCGAGTTCCCACTAAAGCTAAATCGCCAATCACATCAAGAAGTTTGTGTCGCGCTGCTTCGTTTGGATAATGTAAAGTCAGGTTATCTAAAATACCATTTGGTTTAACCGAAATAGAATCCTTACCAAAAGCTACTTTAAGATTTTCTATAGTCTTTGGCGAAATCTCTTTATCTACATAAACAATAGCATTATTTAAATCGCCACCTTTTATTAGACCATTATCTAAAAGTGCTTCTAATTCGTGAAGAAAACTAAACGTTCGGGCATCAGCAATTTCCGTTTTAAAGTTAGCAATGCTTTTCATAGTGGCATTTTGAGTTCCTAAAACTTTAGTGCCAAAATCAACCATCGTAGTGACTTGATATTCGTCAGATGGCATGAGAAGAATTTCACTTCCTGTTGCTTCATCCGTAAAAGATATTACTTCTTTGACTACATAATATTTACGTTCAGCATCTTGTTCAACAACTCCTGCTTTCTCGATTGCTTCAACAAAAAACTTTGAAGATCCATCCATGATTGGTGGCTCTGATTCGTTCAGTTCTATAATTACGTTGTCAACATCACAACCTACAAAAGCAGCTAAAACATGTTCTGAAGTTTGAATTTTAACACCTAATTTTTCAAGATTGGTACCTCTTTGTGTATTTACAACATAATTAGCATCTGCTTCAATAACTGGAGAACCTTCTAAATCAACTCTGACAAAAGTAAAGCCATTGTTAACTGGTGCGGGTTTGAAAGTCATTTTTACTTCTTTTCCAGTATGAAGTCCAACGCCAGTAAGGGAAATTTCGTTCTGGATGGTTTTTTGTTTAACCATTATTATGCTTATTTAAATTTGGTTTTTATTCTTACTTTTTAATTCTTCTAGATCTGAAACTATTTTTGGTAAATTTCGGAAATGCACATAAGATTTGCTAAAATCACTATAATTGAATGCAGGTGATCCTTGAATAGTTTCTCCATCAGGTATGTTTTTTCCAATTCCTGATTGGGCCTGAATTCTAACATTATTGCCAATAGTGAGATGACCGGCAATACCAACCTGCCCACCAATCAAACAATTACTTCCAATTTTAGTTGAGCCCGCAATACCTGTTTGTGCAGCAATTACCGTATTCTCACCTATTTCAACGTTATGTGCAATCTGAATATGATTATCTAGTTTTACCCCTTTTCGGATTAAAGTTGTACCTAATGTTGCTCTGTCGATAGTGGTATTAGCTCCAATCTCAACATCATCTTCAATAATTACATTACCAATTTGAGGGATTTTACTATACGTTCCGTCTTCTGTTGGTGCAAAGCCAAAACCATCTGAACCAACAACACATCCTGAATGAAAATTACAATTATTACCAATTTCAGTTTCAGAGTATATTTTTACTCCAGCAAAAAAGACACAGTTATCACCTATAGTTACATTATCACCTATAAAACAGTTAGGATAAATTTTTACATTGTTGCCAATTGTTACATTTTTTCCAACATAGCTAAAGCTACCCAAATAAAGTTGTTCCCCATAAATCACATTCTCTGAAATTACTGACGGCTGTTCAATACCTGATTTCATTAGCTTTACTTGGTTGTAATATTCCAAAAGTTTTGAAAAAGACTGATAGGCATCTTCCACTTTAATCAAAGTAGTTGATAATTCACTTTCAGGAACAAAATCATTATTAACAATGGTAATTGTAGCTTGAGTAGTATAAATAAAATTAACATACTTTGGGTTTGCTAAAAATGTTAGCGTTCCTTCAGTGCCTTCTTCTATTTTAGCTAATTTAAAGACTAAAGCGTCGGGATTACCTATCACTTCGCCTTCAAGAATTCCTGCTATTTGAGCTGCTGTAAATTTCATCTTATTCTCTTAATTTTTTATAGATATAAGATGTAACTCACCAACGACTTGATTTGAAATATCGAAAATATGTGCAGTTCGTTTCATGGTCACAAAAGTATAAAAAAATCAATTTTAAAGGTAGTTTTCATCAAGTAGTTTTGGAAAACATATAAAATACTTGGTTACTGGTTTTGACAACGCTTTCAAATTCAATTGATCAGAAGCTTCAACGATATCTTCAATGGTCTTATCTTTCTTTAAAATCCTAATTGGTTCTGCGTTTTTGCTGTAAGCTTGGTTTTCAATCTTTCCTTTAAAAATAAAATACTTTGCCTCCTGTTGTGTTATATTTTGCTCTTTTGCAAAACGGGTGGTCATTTCCTCTAATACTTCTTTTGGAAATTTTTCGTTATTGAGTTTAATTTTTGGTAAGTTCCTGTTAATAATCATTTTGCTCAAACTGCTCAAAATAAAATCATCATGAAGCTGCCAATTTTTTATCGAACTAATAATATCAAAATCATCTAGTTGCGCAAAGCTATCTAAATTACTATTGGAGAAATTTTCGATTGTAATTTTGTGATCCATAAAATGTTTTAATGGCTTGCTGCATTCTATATCAATACCTTTATGAAGAAGTTCTTTGGCTCTTTTTAACGTATTAGTCAACGTTAGTTCTGCCACTAAACTTGTTTTATGCAAATATGCCTGCCAGTACATTAATCGTCTTGCCATAAGGAATTTTTCTATTGAATAAATCCCTTTTTCTTCCATAACCAAAACATCATCCATCACATTCAACATCTGAATTAGTCGGTCAGAATTAATATTTCCTTCAGCCACACCTGAGTAAAAACTATCGCGCTTCAAATAATCCATTCTATCCATATCTAATTGACTGGATATTAACTGCAACATGAATTTTCTATGGTATTCTCCTTTAAAAATCTGGATTGCCAAACTCAACTGACCATCAAATTCTTCATTTAATTTCGACATGAACAATAATGAAATATCTTCATGATGGACTTCAACAATACTTTGTTCCAAGGTATGTGAAAATGGTCCATGTCCAATATCGTGCAAAAGTATCGCGATATATAAAGCGTTCTCTTCATCTTTTGAAATTAAAACTTCTTTAAAACGCAACACTTCAACAGCTTTTTGCATAATGTGCATAGCACCGATGGCATGATGAAAACGAGTATGATGCGCACCCGGATAGACCAAATACGATAATCCCATTTGAGTGATACGACGTAAACGCTGAAAGTAAGGATGTTGGATTAAATCATAAATCAACGTATTCGGTATGGTGATAAAACCATAAATTGGATCGTTGAATATTTTTAGTTTATTAGTGTTGCTCACAAATTTGTTGATTTTAGTAAAGATATAAATTTATACCAAAGCTTTAAAATAGTCATTCAATAGTTTATCATTCTCTCGAGTTGGAGTGAAAACTTCCAAAATCATTGGTTTCTCATTTTGCTTGTAAAGTTGAGATAATCCTCTTTTCAGAGTAGCTTCATCACTGGCAATTGTATAAACTAACTGATACATTTTGGCTAAATGTTCTGCCGTTAAACAATGAGAAGTTTCAAAAAAAGTATTGAATGTTTCCGTTTCTTGATGCCCTGGTAATATTCTGAAAATAGCGCCACCGCCATTATTAATCAAAATGATTTTAAAATTTTTTGGAATGTAATTATTCCAAAGCGCATTGCTATCATATAAGAAGCTAATATCACCAGTAATTAAAACCGTAGGTTTTTTGCTTCCAACTGCAGCTCCAATGGCTGTCGAAGTACTACCATCAATTCCGCTTGTGCCTCTATTACAAAATACTTCAATCGATTTATCAATATCAAATAACAGCGCATAGCGAATGGCCGAACTATTACTAATTTGTAAT
>NZ_JBMOGQ010000149.1:0-5066 GCF_049318325.1 Flavobacterium sp.
AAAATTAAATAAGAAAAAGACTCGCGGCAATAGCGAAAAGAGCGAAGCTAAAGAAAAAGAGCAAGATTAAAATTATAACGAAATACTATTTTGAAAATTATTTATTCTTTACTTTCTTGTTTGATGATTCTTAATTCATCGGCGCAAGGAAGTTCTTCTAGCAAACAAGTTTCCAATTTTAGTCTAGAAGCACCAAAATTACATACCACTAAAAAAATTTGGATGTATTTACCGAAAAGGATATAACACATCAACCCAAAAATATCCTGTCATCTACATGCATGATGCTCAAAATTTATTTGACGCCTCAACTTCTTATGCGGGCGAATGGAATATTGATGAAACTCTAGATAGTATAAATGCTAAAGTTATTATAATTGGTGTTGAACATGGCGGAGACAAGCGAATAGATGAATTAACTCCATTCAAAAATCAAAAATATGGCGGTGGCAAAGCCGATGAATATTTAGATTTTATTGTAAACATCTTAAAACCAAAAGTGGATGCCACTTACAGAACCAAAAGCAGTGAAAAAAATACTGCCATATTTGGAAGTTCACTTGGCGGATTAGTTTCTTTTTATGCAGCATTGAAATATCCTAAAGTATTTGGAAAAGTAGGTTGCTTCTCGCCTTCTTTTTGGTTTGGCAGAAAAGAACTTAACGATTTAATGAAAGAAACCAAAGATTTCGATGCAAAAGTATATTTACTATGTGGCGATGACGAAGGCGATGCTGATGTTATTTCCGACATCAAAAATGTAAAAGATTGGGTAAACACCAAACGTTGCGAATGTAAAAAACTAAATAAGGACGTAATCGTCAAAGGAGGAAAACACAATGAAAAATTGTGGCGTGAGAGTTTTAAAAAGGCGTACCTTTGGCTTTTCTGAGTGACTGAGTGACTGAGTAACTTAGAAAAAAAATAACTAAAAATAACTCCGCTACTCAGCATCTCAGCAACTTTAAAAAAATGAATAACAACGATATATTTAAAAAACTCCGCGTTGCCCTGCAACTTCGTGATGACCAGATTGTGGCCATTTTAGAATTAGTAGATTTCAGAATGTCAAAAGGTGAAATAGGTAATTTTTTTCGAAATGCAGATCATCCTAATTTTATGGAATGTGGCGACCAAGTGTTGCGAAATTTCCTTAACGGATTGGTGATTCATCTTCGTGGTACGAAAGAAGATCCAAAAAATGCAATGGATGTGATTAAGCAAAATCAAGAAGCTGTAAAGAAAAATATTGCAGATACAGAGGCCAAAGGCGAACTGAACAGAGCTAAAACTAAAGGGGAATTCAAGCCAAAAGCAGATTTTACTTCAAAACCGAAAACAGATTTAAAAAAGAAGCCATTTAAACCAAAGGACAAAAAACTAGCACAGAAAGTTCAAGTTGTTGAAAAGGTTCAATATAAAAACGGTAAAAACAAAAAATCCTGAGCACACTCAGGATTTTTTTATTTGTTTCTATGTCTTTTCTGTTCTCTTGCCAATAAGGTATTTTTCAGCAGCATGGCAATGGTCATAGGACCAACTCCTCCTGGAACTGGCGTTATATAAGACGCTTTTTTGGAAACGGCATCAAAATCAACGTCTCCTGTAATTCGGTAACCTCTTGGGTCAGTTTCGTCGGCAACGCGCGTAATTCCTACATCTATTACGACTGCATCGTCTTTAATCATCTCGGCTTTCAGATAATTAGGAACGCCTAATGCTGTGATAATTATATCGGCTTGCGTGGTTATTTGTGCAATGTTTTTAGTATAACTGTGAGTTAATGTTACAGTTGAATTTCCCGGAAAGCCTTTTCTTCCCATCAATATACTCATAGGTCTTCCTACTATATGACTTCTTCCAATGACAACGGTATGTTTTCCTTTGGTTTCAACTTTATATCTTTCCAATAATTCCAAAATCCCAAAAGGTGTTGCTGGAATAAAAGTAGTCATATCCAAAGCCATTTTCCCAAAGTTTTCTGGATGAAATCCATCAACATCTTTACTTGGATCAATAGCCATTATTATTTTTTGGGTATCAATTTGATCAGGCAAAGGCAACTGAACAATGAATCCGTCGATGTCGTCATTTGCGTTGAGTTCGGCAATTTTTTTTAAAAGTTCAGTTTCCGATGTGGTACTTGGCATTTTTACCAAAGTCGATTCAAATCCAACTAATTCACATGCTTTGACTTTGCTTCCAACATAAGTTAAACTAGCACCATCATTCCCAACAATTATTGCTGCCAAATGAGGAACTTTTTCTTTGTTAGCTTTCATTTTGTTAACCTCAGCTGTGATTTCGGCTTTTATGTCGTTGGAGATTCTTTTTCCGTCTAATAATTTCATTGTAATAGTTTCGGGTTTCAGGTTTATAAAAATAGACCATTCAAATTAGTTAGTTTATAAAAAAATTAAGGTCTAAAACTTCAGAACTTGAAACTTTAAACCTTAAACTGTTATTTCATTCCTCCCATCATCTTCATCAAATTCTTTCCGCCACCACCTTGCATCATCTTCATCATTTTACTCATCTGTTCGAATTGTTTCATCAGCTGATTTACTTCTTCTATTTTTCTACCGGAACCTTTTGCGATTCTGTTCTTTCTTTTCATGTCTATAATAGCAGGTCTACTCCTTTCTTTTGGCGTCATCGAATGAATAATGGCTTCAATATGTTTGAAAGCATCATCTTCAATCTCAACATCTTTTAAGGCTTTTCCGGCGCCTGGAATCATTCCGACAAGGTCTTTCATATTACCCATTTTCTTCACCTGCTGGATTTGTGTTAAGAAATCGTCAAAACCAAATTCATTTTTGGCAATTTTCTTTTGGATTTTTCTGGCTTCTTCTTCATCGTACTGTTCTTGAGCTCTTTCTACCAAAGAAACTACGTCACCCATTCCGAGAATTCTTTCCGCCATACGCGATGGATAAAACACATCGATAGCTTCCATTTTTTCTCCAGTTCCAATAAATTTAATTGGTTTATCAACAACAGACTTAATAGAAATTGCAGCTCCACCTCGGGTATCACCATCTAATTTTGTTAAAATAACACCGTCAAAATTCAATCTGTCATTAAATGCTTTTGCTGTATTTACGGCATCTTGCCCAGTCATGGCATCCACAACAAACAAGGTTTCCTGTGGTTTAATAGCAGCATGAACATTAGCGATTTCGTTCATCATTTGCTCATCAATCGCCAAACGACCAGCTGTGTCGACTATAACTACATTGAATCCTTTTGATTTTGCATATGCAATAGCCTTAAGCGAAATATCAACCGGATTTTTATTTTCTGGTTCCGAATAAACTTCGACACCAACTTGGTCTCCAACAACATGCAATTGGTTGATTGCCGCAGGACGATAAATATCACAAGCTACTAAAAGTGGTTTTTTTCCTTTTTTGGTTTTAAGATAATTGGCTAATTTCCCCGAGAAAGTAGTTTTACCCGAACCTTGTAAGCCCGACATTAAAATCACCGTTGGGTTTCCTGAAAGATTAATCCCTGTAGCATCTCCACCCATTAGTTCGGTTAATTCATCTTTTACGATTTTAACCAATAATTGCCCAGGTTGTAAAGTCGTTAATACATTTTGGCCTATAGCTTTTTCTTTAACTTTTGTGGTAAAATCTTTGGCGATTTTAAAATTAACATCGGCGTCAAGCAAAGCACGACGAACTTCTTTCAAAGTTTCGGCTACGTTGACTTCGGTAATTTTTCCATGCCCTTTCAGGATATGAAAGGCTTTATCTAATTTATCACTTAAATTATTGAACATAATGGCAAGCTTTATTTTTTTATGAAGTGCAAATTTAAGGATTTGATTTTTAAGTTTTATAGTAAAATAAAAAAACCATTCCAAATAAATAGAATGGTTTTAAACTTGTAAAAGTTAGTATTCAATTCTTAGTAAAAACTAAAGTATCTGTTCCTCCATTTCCACCACTCACATCTATTAAAGAAATTGTTGTGGCTGTGTGGGAAACCACATCCCAATCATCTGTTAAATCGGCAAAATCTGGCGGTGAAGCAAATGCAATATTAAAGTCTAAATCGCTACTTGGATTGTCGTCATTACTATTGTCAACAACCACAGACCATGTTCCAGTGTAAGTATTAGTTCCATTAGTTGCTGTCAATACATTAGAAGCTCCAAAAGTAAAATTATATCCTGTAAAATGATCGGTTTCGTCAGTACCTGAATCAACATAACTAGAAATTCTCCATGTACCCTGAGTAGCTGTATTGATTACCGGTGTTGGGTCGGTTGAAGATGAACTGTCATCTGAGCTGCACATTGAAGCAACGTTAAGCATAAAAAGACAAAATAATCCCGGAATTAAAATTAGTTTTTTCATAATGTTTGATATTTAGGTTTTTATATTTTGATTTGAGTATAATCACATTAATATAATAAAATTACAATAAAATATCCTAGTTTAACTTTATAATTATTTATTTTCCAACACTAATTTTATTGATATTTTTGCGGTTTCGGATAATGTTTTCTTTGCCAATGCTGGTACATCTAACTTATAATCTATAAGTTTAATGGCAAATGCTCCAGAAATCAGTAGTTTTACACCGTCATTAACAACTGCCATTTTGGTTTTGACTTTATTGGCAATTCCATGAATAGTTAAATCACCTTCTACATCATAACTCCCAGCTTTTCCTTTATAGTTCACAACTTTTCCTTTAAAACTTGCTTTGGGAAGTTTGTCGCTTTCCATATAGTTTTCATTGAAATGCTCTTCCATTAGAGGCGATTTGAATTTAAACGATTTTACCAATCCTAAAACAACCAAATCTGTTGTAGATTTATCAAAAATGGCTGAAACTGTTTTATTAGTTCCAATAACTTCATCCATTGCTCCTGGTACTGTAGCATCAAACTTGATCTCTCCAGAACGAGTAATCATTTTTTGTGAAAACACCGTGCTTCCAATAAGAAGCGCCATGAATAAAACGACAAAACTTTTCGTATTATTAAAATTATTATTCAACATATCCTTGATTTTTCCAATCATTAACCATATCAATAAAAACTTGCA
>NZ_JBMOGQ010000150.1:0-5056 GCF_049318325.1 Flavobacterium sp.
GATTATTTGTGTATCGAACACTAACTGCATCTGGAGAAACAGCTATTTCTGAGAAGGGTGTTGGGATGTTCTTACCTATTTTTTCTATCGTAATTTTGGTTTTGGCCAACAAAGCCATAAAAAAGGACGAAGATCTCGTAAAATCTGTGGATCGATTGCGATAAACCTATAAACTTAGTTTTTTAGTGCTGCGAAAAACCCGAATCTCATGGTTCGGGTTTTTTATTTAATCTGAACTCGTTTCAGATTATCTTTTATTTCTTCCCAATTTCAATAATCTCCAAATTCATAATCTTATCGCCATCTATTTCAAAACGCAGCATCGTTCGCACTTGATGAAAACCATAAATACCACAAGCTCCGGGATTCATGTGTAATAGGTTTAAACTTTTATCAAATTGTACTTTAAGTATATGCGAATGTCCACAGATGAAAAGCTTGGGAGGATTATTTTGGATTTCAGCTCGAATGCTTTGATTGTATTTTCCGGGATAACCTCCAATATGCGTAATCCAAACATCTACATCTTCACAAAGAAAACGATTATGCAACGGAAATTCCATCCGAGCTTTGTCATCATCAATATTGCCGAAAACCGCACGCAACGGTTTCAAAGATTTTATAGTATCGGTTACAATTAAATCACCAATATCGCCGGCATGCCATACTTCATCCGCTTGATTAACATATTTCAAAATAGTATCATCAATATGACTATGGGTGTCGGAAAGGAGAAGGATTTTTTTCATTAATTAGCAAAGTTGCAAGGAGGCAAATTTACAAAGTAAATAATTAGGTTTATGTTATGATAACTTTAGATATTGACTACATAAAAACTTTGTAACTTTGGTGCTTTCAAATTTTGCAACTTCAACATTGAGATACTTTATCAAATTAGCATATAAAGGAACAAATTACCATGGTTGGCAATATCAGCCCGGCGCAGACACTGTGCAGGAAACTCTCAATAAGGCATTATCAATATTACTAAAAACAGAAATTGATATTGTTGGTGCCGGTAGAACTGATTCCGGTGTTCATGCCAAACAAATGTTTGCTCATTTTGATTACGAGTCAGAAATTGACATACCTCAATTAGTGCACAAACTCAATTCATTTTTACCCAAAGACATTGTTATTTTCGATATCCTAAAAGTTGCGAATACAGCACATGCCCGTTTTGATGCAACGAGGCGCACTTACGAATATCACATTCATAATATAAAAGATGCGTTTGAAAACGAAGCAAGTTATCAGTTTCAATTGCCATTGGATATTGATAAAATGAATGAAGCATGTCAAATTCTTTTCAGACATACTGATTTTGAATGTTTTTCAAAAGTTAATACGGATGTAAGAACCTTTAATTGTATTGTTTTTGAAGCACATTGGCAAAAAGACGGAAACAAACTTGTTTTTACTATTGCAGCCGACAGGTTTCTGCGAAATATGGTTCGCGCTATAGTAGGAACCATGATAAATATCGGAACAGGAAAAATTAGTTTACAAGATTTCGAAAAAATAATTGATAGTAAAGACCGAAGTAATGCAGGTTTTTCTGTGCCGGCACACGGATTATATTTAACTAAAATTGAATACAAGTCCGAGACATTAGGCATTAGGCAAAAGAAAAAACATGCAAGCAAAAGCATTCGATACCCATTTATTTAAACGCATCTTAAAATACACCAAACCATATAAATTTAGGTATTATGGGGTGATTTTATTTGCAATTTTACTTTCCTTTTTTGCTGCATTAAGACCTTTTCTACTTCAAATTACAGTCGACAACTACATTAAAACGGCGAGTAAAACAGGCCTTTTAATCTACGCGGTCATCATGGGAATTGCCCTTTTGTTAGAAGTTATATCACAGTTCTTTTTTGTGTATTGGGCCAATTGGTTAGGGCAAGATATTATAAAAGACATCCGAATCAAATTATTTCAACACATGCTGACTTTCAGAATGAAATATTTTGATAATTCACCGGTTGGAATGTTAGTAACGCGCTCCGTTTCTGACATTGAGCAAATTGCACGGATTTTCAGTCAAGGATTATTCATGATTTTTAGTGATTTGATGAAAATGTTCATATGTTTGATTGTGATGTTTTATATGAACTGGCAACTTTCAATGATTGTTGTGGTTGCAATGCCGATTTTGGTATATTTCACCCGTATTTTTCAACGAAAAATGCAAATGGCTTTTGAAGAAGTGAGGACTCAGGTAGCTAACTTGAATACTTTTGTTCAAGAACGTATTACCGGGATGAAAATTGTACAGCTCTTTAACCGCGAAGATATTGAATATGAAAAGTTTAAAGAAATTAACCAAAAGCATAACAAAGCATGGATAAAAACCATCTTTTATAACTCTATCTTCTTTCCTATTGCCGATATTATTTCTTCTATTACATTAGGTGTTATTATACTTTATGGTGGTTTTCAGATTATTAATGGTAATCCGTTTACAACTATTGGACAAATGACATCCTATACTATGTTCATAGGAATGCTGTTTAATCCGTTGCGTCAAATTGCAGATAAATTCAATGAAATGCAAATGGGTATGATAGCTGCCAATCGTGTTTTTGACATTTTAGATTCGGATAACGATGTTCAGACGGATGGCGAAAAAATAGCCAATCATTTTAACGGAAACATTCTTTTTGATAATGTTCGTTTCAGTTATATCGAAAAAGAAGAAGTTTTAAAAGGCATCAATTTAAAAGTAAATGCCGGAGAAACTATAGCCATAGTTGGAGCTACCGGTGCCGGAAAATCGACAATCATTAACCTTCTTAATCGTTTTTATGAAATCAATTCGGGTGCGATTTATATTGACAATCAAAATATAAACGATTTTAAATTGGAAAGTCTTAGGCAACAAATTGCTATTGTTTTACAGGATGTTTTTCTTTTTGCAGATACTATTCACAATAACATTACACTAAATAATCGGGCCATTTCTCGTGAAGAAGTTATCGCTGCCGCGAAAGAAATTGGCGTTCATAAATTCATCAAAAGCTTGCCTAACGGTTATGATTATGATGTAAAAGAACGCGGTGTGATGCTATCTTCAGGACAGCGCCAACTGATTGCTTTTCTTCGTGCTTATCTTAGCAATCCGAGTATCTTAATTTTGGATGAAGCTACTTCTTCAATTGACACCTATAGTGAAGAATTAATTCAAAAAGCTACCGAAACCATTACCAAAGGCAGAACATCTATAGTTATTGCACATCGATTGGCAACAATAATCAATGCGGATAAAATTATTGTGATGGACAAAGGTCAAATTGTTGAAGAAGGTTCGCATCAGGAATTGGTAAACAAAGCAGAAGGCTATTACAAAAAATTATATGATTCGCAGTTTTCTGCAGAAAACAATTCATAATTTGTTTGCAAGCATATTTTAAAGTGGCTTCAACTTCTTATTTTATTTTAAAATAAATCCTTAAATTCGCAGTCTAAATTAATTTAGAAATTACATACATATGAAATACGATATTATTGTTTTAGGAAGTGGTCCGGGCGGTTATGTTACTGCCATTCGTGCCTCACAATTGGGTTTTAAAGTAGCCGTAATCGAAAAAGAAAGTCTTGGCGGAGTTTGCCTAAATTGGGGTTGTATTCCAACAAAAGCACTACTAAAATCAGCTCAGGTTTTTGATTACCTAAAACATGCTTCTGATTATGGATTAACCATAAAAGAATTTGACAAAGACTTCACTGCGGTAGTAAAACGTTCCAGAGACGTTGCTGACGGAATGAGCAAAGGGGTTCAGTTCTTAATGAAAAAAAATAAAATTGACGTTATTGATGGTTTTGGTAAAATTAAACCCGGCAAAAAAGTGGATGTTACTGCTGCAGAAGGAAAAGTAACTGAATATTCAGCAGATCATATTATCATTGCTACCGGTGCGCGTTCACGCGAATTGCCAAACTTGCCACAAGATGGTGTGAAAGTAATTGGTTACCGCCAAGCTATGACATTGCCAACACAGCCAAAGAAAATGATTATTGTAGGTTCGGGTGCTATAGGAGTCGAATTTGCTCATTTTTATAACGCTATGGGAACTGAAGTTACTATTGTCGAGTTTATGCCTAATGTAGTTCCTGTGGAAGATGAAGATATCTCAAAACAGTTTGAGCGTTCGTTGAAAAAAGCCGGGATTACAATAATGACTAATTCATCGGTAGAAAAAATCGATACTTCAGGTAAAGGTGTAAAAGCCTTTGTAAAAACTGCTAAAGGTGAAGAAATTCTGGAAGCTGATATTTTACTTTCGGCAGTTGGAATCAAAACTAATATCGAAAATATCGGTTTAGAAGAAGTTGGTATCGCAACCGATAAAGATAAGATTTTAGTAAATGCATATAATCAAACCAATGTTCCTGGATATTATGCCATTGGTGATGTAACTCCGGGACAAGCATTAGCCCACGTTGCTTCGGCAGAAGGAATAAATTGTGTGGAAAAAATCAAAGGCTTACATGTAGATCCAATCGATTATGGAAATATTCCTGGTTGTACATATGCTACTCCAGAAATTGCTTCTGTTGGTTTAACTGAAAAGCAAGCTAAAGAAAAAGGATACGAATTGAAGATTGGAAAATTCCCGTTTTCAGCATCTGGAAAAGCAAAAGCTGCTGGAACTCCGGATGGATTTGTAAAAGTAATTTTTGATGCCAAATATGGAGAATGGTTAGGCTGTCACATGATTGGTGCTGGTGTTACCGATATGATTGCAGAAGCTGTTGTAGCTCGTAAGTTAGAAACTACGGGACACGAAATTCTTAAATCAATTCACCCGCACCCAACTATGAGCGAAGCCGTTATGGAAGCTGTGGCAGATGCTTATGGAGAGGTGATACATTTGTAAAATAAAATCAATAAATAATAAATAATCCCATTCGAAAGATTGGGATTATTTGTTAAAAGTAAATTTAAGAGAAGTACATAAAATAGAAAAACCATTGATTTCTCAATGGTTTTTTTATGTGATCCCAGAAGGATTCGAACCTTCGACCTACTGCTTAGAAGGCAGTTGCT
>NZ_JBMOGQ010000151.1:0-5047 GCF_049318325.1 Flavobacterium sp.
CTAAAGGAGGTATGATTGTTGACGTTTTCGGAATTGAAGCATTCTTACCAGGTTCTCAAATTGATGTTAAACCAATTAGAGATTACGATGTATATGTAAACAAAATGATGGAATTTAAAGTTGTGAAAATCAACCACGAATTCAAAAATGTTGTTGTTTCTCACAAAGCGCTTATCGAAGCGGATATTGAAGTTCAGAAAAAAGAAATCATTGGTCAATTAGAAAAAGGACAAGTATTAGAAGGTGTTGTTAAAAACATTACTTCTTATGGTGTGTTTATTGACCTTGGTGGTGTTGATGGATTAATTCACATTACTGACCTTTCTTGGAGTAGAATTAATCACCCAAGTGAAGTACTTGAATTAGATCAAAAATTAAATGTTGTAATCCTTGATTTCGATGATGAGAAAACAAGAATTCAATTAGGTTTAAAACAATTAAATGCTCACCCTTGGGATGCTTTAAGTGCTGACTTGAATGTTGGTGATAAAGTAAAAGGTAAAGTAGTAGTAATTGCTGATTACGGTGCATTTATCGAAGTAGCCGAAGGTGTTGAAGGATTAATCCACGTTTCTGAAATGTCTTGGTCTACGCATTTACGTTCGGCTCAAGATTTCGTAAAAGTTGGTGATGTTGTTGAGGCAGTAGTCTTAACTCTTGATAGAGATGATAGAAAAATGTCTTTAGGTATCAAACAATTAACGCAAGATCCATGGACAGATATTACAGCTAAATATCCTGTTGGTTCTAAACACACAGGTATCGTTAGAAACTTTACAAACTTTGGTATTTTTGTTGAATTAGAAGAAGGTATTGATGGATTAGTTTATATTTCTGATTTATCTTGGACCAAGAAAATTAAACACCCATCAGAATTTGTGAATGTTGGTGACAAATTAGAAGTAGTTGTATTAGAGTTAGATGTTGACGGACGTAAATTATCTTTAGGTCACAAACAAACAACCGCTAATCCTTGGGACAAGCATGAAGAGGCTTTTGCTGTTGGAACTATCCACAACGGAACTATCTCTGAAATTGTTGACAAAGGTGCTACTGTAGATTTCGGTGACGATGTAGTTGCGTTTATTCCAACTCGTCATTTAGAAAAAGAAGATGGTAAGAAATTGAAAAAAGGTGAAGTAGCAGACTTTAAAGTTATTGAATTCAACAAAGAATTCAAAAGAGTTGTAGCTTCTCATACGGCTATCTTTAGAGAAGAAGAAGAGAAAAATGTTAAAGCTGTTGCAGAAGCAGTAAGCTCTAACAATAATGCTCCGGCTTCAACTCTTGGAGATAACAATGATATCCTTGCCGGATTAAAAGCAAAAATGGAAAAAACAGAGAAAAAGAAATAATTCACTGTTGCCTATAAATAGAAAGTCCCGAGAAATCGGGACTTTTTTGCTTCTATAAACCTGACAGATTTTTAAACAGGATGAGATTGCTATGCTAGTTCGGGCTAATGCTCTCGTGTACTCTTTAGTCGGAATGACAAAATGGTGATTATTGTCTCAAGCTTGCCCCAACTTCGCTTTCTAAATTCTTTTGTAGCTTGTTCATTATTTTATCAATCTGCTCGTCTGTCAACGTTTTGGTGTTGTCCTGCAGCGTGAAACTAACAGCATACGATTTCTTACCTTCCGGAAGGTTTTTTCCTTGGTAAACATCAAATAAACTCACGTCTTTTAAAAGCGATTTTTCTGTTTGGTGTGCAATCGAATAAATTGCATCAAAAGCTACAGAATCATCAACCAAAAGTGCTAAATCTCTTCGCACCTCAGGATATTTTGGAATATCAGTAAACTTGATTTTATTGCTGATTAATTTTAATATAAGATTCCAATTGAAATCAGCAAACAAAACTTCTTGTTTAATATCGAAATGCTTAAGTATAGATTTTTTAATTGTTCCAAATTCCACTAAAATATCGTTACCACATGCAATGGCTGTTCCTTCTGCAAAAACATCAGATTCAGTTGGTTTGTTTTGGATTTTGCAAATACCTAAACGATTTAATACCGAATCCACAAAGCCCTTAAATAAAAAGAAATCAGATGGTTTTTCAGCAGTCGTCCAACTTTCTGAATTTCTATTCCCGGTCACAAATAGTGTCAAGTGTTTTAGTTCATCATAACCGGAAGGTAATTTGTGATATGTTTTTCCAAATTCGAATAATTTTAAATCACCATTTCTTCGGTTAATATTATACGACACCGCTTCTAAACCCGAAAATAATAACGATTGACGCATTACTGATAAGTCGTTACTTAGTGGGTTTAACATCATCACATTATATTCTTCTTTCAACATTTCAGATAATTTCACATAATCAGGTGATGTTAAAGAGTTGGCTATCATTTCATGAAACCCAAGAGAATTTAATTGAGTAGCTATGATATTTTGTACTTTATAATCTTCTGTTCTAGCTGAGTTAGCAACAGTAGCATTAAGTTTTTTGGTGAAATCAATATTGTTGTAACCATAAACCCTAAGAATTTCTTCTATAACATCAACTTCACGTTGAACATCTACTCGATAAGAAGGAATTATTAAACCTAAACCTTTATCGGTAACACTGTTTACTTTAATATCCAATGAAGCCAATATTTTCTTGATGGTTTCTTTTGGTAGCTCTTGCCCAATCAATTTGGTTGTTTTATCAAAATTTAAGAAAACTGGAAAGTCTTCAATCTTTTTCGGATATATATCAACAATATCTGATGTGATTTCGCCACCGGCAATTTCTTTGATTAAAAGAGCTGCACGCTTTAAGGCAAATTCAGTAATATTAGGATCAATTCCTCTTTCAAAACGGAAAGATGCATCCGTGTTTAATACATGTCTTTTTGCTGATTTTCGAACACTGATCGGATTGAAATAAGCACTTTCCAGGAAAATTGAATTCGTGGATTCTGTAACTCCTGATTCTTTTCCGCCAAAAACACCTGCAATGCAAAGCGGTCCTTTTTCGTCACAAATCATCAAATCTTCTTCGTGCAAGGTTCTTTCAACATCGTCTAATGTGGTGAATTTTGTTCCAGCTTCTAAAGTTTTTACAATAATTTTTCCACTGATTTTAGAAGCGTCAAAAGCATGTAAAGGTTGTCCTAAATCGTGCAGAATGTAATTGGTAACATCAACAATATTATTTTTTGGTGTTAAACCAATAGCTTTTAAACGGTTTTGTAACCATGCTGGAGACGACTGTACAGTAACTCCTGAAATGGTAACGCCACAATATCTCGGCGCTAATTTGCTGTCCTTTACATCAACATCAATTTTTAGTGTTCTTTTGTCTATACGGAAAGTACTCACCGTTGGTGTGATTAATTCGATGTTACTGTTTATTTGCAATAAACTGGCGCGTAAATCACGAGCCACACCATAATGCGACATAGCATCAGCGCGGTTTGGCGTTAAACCAATTTCAAATACTTCATCATTTTCAATGTTGAAAACTTTGGCACATGGAGTTCCAGGTTTTAGAGTAGCATCCAAAATCATAATTCCATCATGACTTGTCCCTAAACCCAATTCGTCCTCGGCACAAATCATTCCGTGACTTTCCTGCCCACGGATTTTTCCTTTTTTGATTTCAAATTCAACACCTTCTTTGTCAAATAGTTTGGTTCCGATAGTGGCAACCGGTACTTTTTGACCTTTGGCAACATTACTTGCACCACAAACAATTTGTACTGGAGTTCCCTCTCCTAAATCAACAGTCGTAATACTTAATCTATCGGCATCAGGATGTTTTTCGCAAGTCAAAATGTGACCTACTACAACACCTTCCAAACCACCACGAACGGATTGGTAGTTGGAAACAACTTCCACTTCTAAACCTAAATCTGTCAGTAAAGTTGCTGTTTCTTCTGATTTTAAATCTATTTTAATGAATTGTTTTAACCAATTGTATGAAATCTTCATGTGTACTATTTAAGTATGCAAATATAAGGATTGCTGATGAGAGATAAAATAAAATTCTATCGTTTATCGATCATGTTTTAAGCAAATTTTTAATTAAACTTAATTTACTACAGATTCAAATATTTAAAGGAATAATCTTCGAATTTGCTAGTAGGTAATTTTAAAAATAATTATTTAAAATAGAAATCTTTACAAAATTTCTTCGACGTGTTTCTTAATGTTCTCTGATATTTTCTTTGTAGGTAAATCATTGACATCGCCGCCAAAAGGATCTTCGATTTCTTCAGCAATCAATTCTAAACTTGCCAAAACATAAAAGATAAAAACTACGACAGGTGCTACATAATATCCCAAACTAAAAGAATAACCAAAAGGTAAAGTCATTATATAAAAGAAAATAAACTTCTTAATAAATGCGCTGTAAGAATAGGGAATTGGTGTGTTTTTGATTCGCTCGCAAGCGCCACAAACTTCGGTAAACGATTGAATTTCGGCATTCAAAATGATTAATTGGTCACCGGTTATTTTTTTGGCAACATATAATTCATTGATTTTTTGAAACATCAACATTGCAACTTGATTAGGTTTATGTTTGTGATGGTCGATTTCCAAATCTAAATCTTCAAAAAGTTGTTTGGCTGTATCTTCGTTTTTTAAATGTTTTTGCAAAACGTTGGCATAACTGGGAATGATCTTTCTGAAAAACTTTTTATCATTTTCATCTTCCAAAATAGCGCATAACTTTATGGAAAAGTTACGGCTGTTGTTGACCAAACTTCCCCAGAGTTTTCGTCCTTCCCACCAACGATCATAAGCAGTATTGGTTCTGAAAACTAACAATAACGAAATGACGAAACCTAACATTCCGTGCATAATAGTTATGTTTTTTACATAGCTATTTTCGGCTAATTTCCAATATTCCACTTCGGCATAACCGATAAGCGCTGCATAAACTCCAATCGCAAACATTATTGGAAGCAACGTTCTAAAGGTGTCCGCTTTGTGAAAACGAAAAATAAAGGTAAACCAGTCTTTAGTGTTGTAAGATATCATTGTCTTGTTTTTTTGTTTAACTAATATAATTCCAAATATTCTTCTTTTTTGAAAGTTCTATAAAAAC
>NZ_JBMOGQ010000152.1:0-5026 GCF_049318325.1 Flavobacterium sp.
AGCGGTTCTATTACATTGTTTCGTAGGTATTCGACCACCTCCAAGAGCATTTAATTGCAATCTGTCTCACGCTAGTTTGATATACAAATTCTACGAGTGAGGCATAGTAGAGCTAATGTAATAAAAATGATAAATAAAAAATTTCTTCTTTTACTTGTTGTTAATTTAATATCCCTTTCTGTAATTTCCCAAAAAATAATAAAAATAAATAGAGACCCAGATAATAGAAAGGATTATGCAAATGTTTTTTTTAAAACACAATATACTTTATTTGATTATTGGTCAGACGAACCTATTTTTCCTGACGAAAATGAAATTTATCATATATATTATGCAACTAATGAAAATAAGACTCCAAAGGAATTTATTGGCACTGCTTATCAACTATCAACATACATAGCTTATAAATTTTCAAATTTTGAGAATTGTAAAAATTGGTGTGAGGGTGCTATTTACAAACGTAAAGTAATAAAAAAATATGAACCTGAGCTTGTGGGTTGTGTAAATGGAGATTGTGTTAATGGATATGGGGTAAAAAGGTTTTCTATTGGAACTTTTTCAGGTTATTTTAAAGATGGATATATTTCAAATGGGGAACTTAAATATGATTCAGGAGATATATACAAAGGTAACTTTCTTTTGGGAACAAAAAACGGATTTGGAATATTAAAATTTAATAGTGGCTCAATTTATGAAGGTGAATGGGTTAATGATGTAATGCAAGGGTATGGAACTTTAGTAATGAAAGATGGGTCCAGTTATAAAGGAGATTGGGTTAATGGTAAAAAACAAGGAAAAGGTGTAACAAAATGGGCAAGCGGGTCAATTTACAACGGTGATTGGGTTAATGATGTTAAACAAGGGCAGGGAAAACTTACTTATAGTAGTGGAGTTATTGAAGAAGGTACTTGGGTTAATGATAAATTTGTTTCATCCTATACTAGTAACTATTCTGTTGCAAGCAGTAATAATTCAAATTCAAGCAGTAATAATTACAATAACGCATCTTCTACAAATCCAATGGAAAATATTCAGAATGGATTTAAAGAACTTGTGAACAATCCATTGATTAAAGGGATGTTGGCGAATGAAGTAAAACTATCAAATTCTGGAATGAATGTAAATGGTGAAAAATGTAAGAAATGTAAAATTGTTCTAAAAACCCCAAAAAATAGAGCCTGTTATATTTGCAATCGACAATTTTCAGGGTGGGGATTTATAAAAGAGACTTATGGTATTACCAAAGAGCACGAAGAATTATTATCCTCTTGTTTTCCTGAGTTAGGTTGCCATAATTATAGATGTTGGAGAATCCACGAAGATGCTTGTTGTAGTAGACAGTGTGCAATGAAGTTGTAAATAAAATTATGTATTCGAAATTTAAATATATTTCACATTTTTTTAATAAAATTAAATAAATTATAGTTTTAATATTATAGGTAAAATATTTTCAATATCATTACTTTATTTGGATAATGAAACTTGTAAATTAATTAAATTTTAAATAAACATTTTTACTTAAGTAATATCTATCCTTTAACATCAACCTTAAAATCATGAATCTAAACGCATTTAATTTAAAATACAACATGTGTTTAGTATATCAAAATCCATCTCAAACTAATAATTAAAATTAAGTAACTCATGAAAACAACAGTTAATACTGCAATAAGCAGAGAACAAAGACTCTTGATTAATATTCAAAAATGCAAACTTGCGTTGTGCAAGGGTTATAAGTATGATAAACCAACAGGGGAAATAATTGGCCAAAAAGGCAATGCAATTAAAGCACATATCAATGGATATACCATAATATCTTTTGTTGTAAATGGAGTGAGGATATACATTTACGGAACCACATTCATTGAGTATGTTCTAAAAAGTGAAAATGCATCAATAACCAATGAAGAAATCGAATTGGCTAAAGTATATGTTAAGCCATCTACCACATATTTAGCAAACCGAAAGGCTTTAAAAGAAGCAAAAAGCAAAGAGGTGTTTGTAAATAAAGATTTAAAAGTTAACTTGTTGGTCACTCCTTTGACTCAAGCATCACCGATAAAATATTTGCCTACAATCGATAATTCAAATTTTGGGGCAAATTACTTGGGACATCATTCAAACTCGAATACTCGCTTATTAATCTAAAAATTTGATGGGTTATTTTATTCCAACAGACTCTATGTAATTGATGATTTATTTAATCAAAGACCCAGGAAAAACGGAGCTTTGTTAGGTATTTTCAAATTATCCTGGCACTTTTGGAAATTTAAATTTAACTACTAACTACAACTAAAAACTACTTTAAAATTTCTAATGATATGTTATTCTTATACGTAGACAGAATGTACCTTTCTGATTTGGTTACATTAATAAATAGAAAAGATAAGCGACCTGTGCGGACGTGGTGCAAAAAAAACAATGTCCCCATATTCAAAGACTGCTCTGGGGAGTTTGTATATCGTAATGACTTTGAGCTTGCCAATGACTTGCCGTTGATTTTACATCTAAAATCAAAATATGGTAACGATTGGGAACAATACTACCAAGCATATCTTCAGAATGCCTTGTATAAAATCATTGATTTCAAAAGCGATTCAAAGAAGCAAACAGGCTATGTGCCTAAAGGTAGTATTAGTAGAAAGATATTTAATGACGATATAAATGAAAGTGCTTAAATACAAAAAATTCGTTGGTCTTCACATCGTTTGCAAACGATGTAATAGGCAAATCGAATTATCTCAGACGCAATACAAGGGGTGTAATCACCCTTTGGAGCGTCAGAGATATAAAGCAGTGATTAAGATAAATGGGGTTCGTAGAACGAAGGATTTAAAGTCTTTGGTATATGATGATGCAGTAAAAGAACTTTTGGAATTTAAAGAGCTTCTAATAAATCCAATTGAACTTAACACTAACTTAAAACCAAATGAAGAAAAGTTCGAATTGTTCACAGATTTCATGTTCATGTATAGTGATTGGTTGGAAAACATTGGTGTTCCTAGACACGAACAAAAAATAAGGTCTGAGAAATACATTAAAGAAACCGTAGGTTATATAAATAAGTTTGGGAGCTTCTTAAAGAAAAATGGCGGGGACTTGAGCAAGTTGACCATTTATCAAATTGATAAATTCATGCTTGGCAAATACTATGAGTATTTAGAAGAAACATACAAAAGTCACGCAACCTTTAATCACAATTTGAGGGCATTAAAGAACTTTTATAATTTCTTAACCATTGAAAAGGAATTGGTTATACCCAATGTTCCAAAAAAGATGAAATTGAAATATGAGAATCCTAACCCAACAAGTATTTCAGACCAAGATTTTTTAAAATTACTTTCGGTAATAACCGAAAAAGATTCTATTGAAATCCTTAAAAGTGGTGCTAAAAAGAATAGATATAGACCTTATACAAAGGATGGTATTGAGCTATGTGCTTACACAGGCATGAGGCTAGAAGAAGTTACTTCGTTGAAGTATTCTGATATTGTAATCGATACAGATGGAGAACTAGAATGTATTATCGGAACTGATTTGAAGTTTGAACGTGCTCACAATTGGGATAAAACCAAAGCAACAAAAAGTGTTTATATTCCAATTTCAAATGAGTTAAAAGAACTCCTTGAAAGATTAGACTACAAATCAAATCTTGGGGTAAATAAATACTTGATTGCCGATGATATGAACATCGATAGAAAGACACTAGCAAAGCAATTAAGCCATTCTTTTACATTCTATCGAAGACAAGCTAAGTTAGGAGATGATTTTAGTATAAAACATCTTAGAAAGACTTTCTTGACCAAACTACATTTGCAAACTGGGTTGACCGAATCAATGGGGTACCAAAAAACAGCAAGTGTGGTTTTGAAAAATTATATTGATAAAAAGGCTGTTGTAAAGGAAGCTAATAAGAGAGGGTTTCGTTATTTTAACACTAATGCAAATGGGTAAGCTATTTTAAATTAAAAATATAATTTGATTATTAAGAAAAAAATATATAACTTTACAGTATAGTATCGTATACGATACTATACTTCAAACAATAAATTTATTAAACACCCATCCATAAAATTTGCTTTTTAATTAAATTTCTTATACCTTTGCATGTATAATATCATATATGATATTATACAATAATATAATAAAATGAGAAAAGAAACTTTTGAATTAGCCAAGAGTGAAATCGCTGCCTATTTAATTGATAATAAAATAGGAGCGTATACTTTTTCAGATATCACAAAAATTTTTCAGTCCAAAAGAGAAGAATGGGGGATTGCAAATTACCGCACAACAAAACACTTTATATCTTTTTTAGAACAAAATAAAATCCTAGAACTAATAAAACTTAAGCACCTAACTAAGGGAAACTTAAAACAAGTTTTTATAATTCCAAATGGCGATAAATTCAAAATTGCCCAAACAATAAAAAAAGAAGGATACATAAGTTACTACTCAGCACTTCAAATTCATCAGCTAACATTCCAAAACTCCAAATCTGTTTACATCAGTTTTGATAAATATGGAGAAAGTGAAAATACTGATTACATATCACAAGAATCTATCGATAATGCTTTTTCAAAACCTCAAAGACAAACATCAGAAATTTATAAATCAGAAATAGACGATATTCGATATATTTTCATTCAAAAAAAGACTAATTCTATCGATGTTGGAATATCAGAAGACAATGGTGTGAAATTTACCGATTTAGAACGAACATTAATTGATATAACAATAAGACCTGCTTATTCTGGTGGTGTTTTCGAAGTTCTAGAGGCTTTTATTAAAGCGAAGGACAAAGTCAATATAATAAAAATGATGAATTATTTAGATGAATTAAATTATGTTTATCCCTACCACCAGTTAATTGGCTTATACCTTGAGAAAGCAGGATATAATGACGAAGCAACAAGACCATTTTATAAAAGAAAAATGAACTTGAAATTTTATCTAACATATAACATATCAAATAAAAAACTGGATGAAAAATGGAATGTGTATTACCCTAATGGGTTTTAATAAT
>NZ_JBMOGQ010000153.1:0-4895 GCF_049318325.1 Flavobacterium sp.
TTTGAATTTATAATCATCGAATTTAATCTCATTTACGAATGACCAAAACGGAATATTCGAAAATTTATTGTCGATAATGTCAAAGGATGGGTTTATCTATTTTGGGATAAAGAATTATTTTTTGAACTAGTGTGTGAACAATTTGGTAAAATTGAACTTCGAAGGGGTAAAGTTCATATATTCGCACTTAGGTTGAGCACTACGTGTGCAATATACCCACAAATTCTTCGTTAAACAACCTGCAAACTAGAAAGTACATGCAACAACCTGCCTCCATGAAAAGAGTATTCGTACTGGCCGCATTGGCCGTGGTATCGTTGAGTTCCTGCGGAATCTTCGGAAAAAAACAAGAGAAATCAAGTGTTACCGGATGGAACTACGACGACAAGAACATGGGTAATTTCCATGTTACCAAAATTAAGTACCCAAAAGCCGGTCCGGGCCTTGTATTTGTTCAGGGCGGGTCTTTTGTAATGGGTGCTAAAGAAGAAGATGTTATGGGCGACTGGAATAACGTTCCACGTCGTATCACTGTACCATCATTCTTTATTGATGAAACTGAAGTAGCTAACGTTCACTATCGTGAATACCTGTATTGGTTAGAGAATACGTTCAGCGGCGACACTAGCATCATGTACAAATGTTTACCTGACACCTTGGTATGGCGCGAAGAACTTGCGTACAACGAACCATATGTAGAATATTATTTCCGATATCCTTCTTACAACTTCTACCCTGTAGTGGGTGTAAGCTGGAGACAAGCTCATGATTTTTGTATCTGGAGATCAGATCGTGTGAATGAGTTGAACCTTGTTTCAAAAGGATATCTAAAAAAAGATGCGATCAAGAAAGAGTTGAAAGGTGGTGGAGCCGATGGTTCCTTCAATACTGAGACTTATTTAATGAATCCGGATTTGATTGCTAGCAGAGGAAAGCCAAAGAAATCTGAACTTAAGGATGTAAACAACAAGCCAAGAAGTACCGTGAAAATGGAAGATGGAATCCTGAACATGGGATATCGTTTACCAACTGAAGCAGAGTGGGAATATGCAGCTTATGGTCTTTTGGATCAAAACCCTTCTCCACGTCGCAAAGAAAATTCAAGTGGTGAGGAATTGCGTTCAAACCAACAGATTTATGCTTGGAGCAAGAACATGAGTGGACTTCGTGATACTCGTCATGGAACATGGCAAGGAAAGATGATGGCTAACTTCAAAAGAACCAGTGGAGACAATATGGGTGTTGCTGGTGGATTGAATGATCGTGCTGCTATACCTGGACCGATCAAATCGTTTTATCCAAATGCATTCGGATTGTACAATATGAGTGGTAACGTGAGTGAGTGGGTTGGTGACGTATATCGTCCGATGACTCCTAGTGATGGGCAAGATTTCAACTATTTCCGTGGTAATAAGTTTCAGAAATACTACAAAAACAGCAGCGGTGCTTATGAAAGAGACAGCATGGGCCGTTTGAAGAAAACAGATATTTCTGATGAAGAAGTTAAAAACAGAACCAACTATCAGCG
Source organism: Flavobacterium sp. (assembly GCF_049318325.1). Lineage (GTDB taxonomy): Bacteria > Bacteroidota > Bacteroidia > Flavobacteriales > Flavobacteriaceae > Flavobacterium. Next base: position 1,529 of record NZ_JBMOGQ010000153.1, read on the forward strand.
TAACAATGTGATCAACTTTATGGATGGTGATTCTACAAGTGGTGCTTCATATGGTTATGGTGTTACTTCTTTGATCAACGATCAATCTAGGGTTTTCAAAGGAGGAAGTTGGAACGATCGTGCATATTGGTTGTCGCCAGGATCTCGCCGTTACATGCAAGAAGATCAGTCTTCTAGCACAGTTGGATTCCGTTGTGCTCAAACCTATCTTGGACCGCCAGAAGGTCCGGGTTTCCAAGAAGGTAATATTTTTGGAAAGCGTAGACAGAAAGGCAGCAAGAAGAAATAAGGCTGTTTCATGATATTGAAGCCCCTCGAAGTTCGGGGGGCTTTTTCGTGGGGATAATGAACTTGGTTTTTATCACTACATTATTTTTACAAAAAATAAAGCAGACAATGACACCAGATCAGATGGAAGAAGCCATCATCAAAAATCTTCAAAGCAATACTGGAAAAAGTTTGAATGAGTGGATGAAGGTCGCAAAATCAATCGCCTCAGACAATGAAAAAGAGTTGTTGACTATTTTAAAAAATGATCATCAACTCGGACATTTTCAAGCAAAAACAATCATCAAGCATTTGCATGATTAAATGATATGCTCCCCTCTTTTTTCAAGAACACAATGTTGGTTATGGATTAATAAAAAATTGAATAAGCAGCTATAGAAATCTTACAGCACAATAATATTGATATTCCTATTTTACAACAAAAATTGAATGGAAACAATGAAATGAATGTCGGAAAAGAAAACTTTCTTGCTCAAACATTAATTTATCGATATTTCTTATTGCATAACAATCTAGCAAACAAGCATAAATATTGTATTTTAGACAAAGTAAAAATTGTATCCATAAATGCTATTTAATTCAATAAGTTTTGCGATTTTCCTTCCATTGGTTTTTATTCTGTATTGGTTTCTTGCCAAAAACAATTATAAGCTACAAAATATCATACTCCTGTTTGCAAGCTATTTTTTTTATGCTTGCTGGGATTGGCGTTTTTTATTCCTTCTCGTTTTCTCAACATTTTTGGATTATTACACTGGAATCAAAATAGCCGACTCAAAAAACAGAACTGAAAGTAAAAGATGGTTTTGGCTAAGCATATCTGTGAATCTTGGATTTTTGGGTGTTTTTAAATACTATAATTTCTTTGCTCAATCGTTCGCGGAAGGACTTGACAATTTGGGTTTACATATTAATCCTTGGACGTTGAAAGTTATTCTTCCGGTTGGAATCTCCTTTTATACTTTCCATGGCTTATCGTATGTAATTGACATTTATAAACAAAAAATCAAAGCTGAAAAGAGTTTCATTGATTATTCAGTTTTTGTTAGTTTTTTCCCACTTTTAGTAGCTGGTCCGATAGAGAGAGCTACCCATTTATTACCTCAAATCCAAAAAAATAGAACATTCGATTATGAAAAATCAGTTGATGGGATGAGGCAGATTTTGTGGGGATTGTTTAAAAAGATTGTTATTGCAGACCAATGTGCGGTATATGCCAATATGATTTTTAATCAATCGAGCGATTACACAGGAAGTACTTTGGTTCTAGGAGCTATTTTCTTTACTTTTCAAATTTATGGGGACTTCTCTGGTTATTCAGATATTGCAATAGGAACGGCGAAACTATTTGGCATTGACCTATTAAGAAATTTTGCATTCCCCTATTTTTCTAGAGACATTGCAGAGTTTTGGAGGAGATGGCACATCTCACTTTCATCGTGGTTTAGAGATTATCTATATATCCCATTGGGCGGTAGCAAAGGCGGAACTTGGTTGAAGATTAGAAATACTTTAATCATATTTATCGTTAGTGGATTTTGGCATGGAGCGAACTGGACTTTTATTGTTTGGGGGTTATTGAATGCCATATATATAATCCCTTCAATCATTTTGAATACCAATAGAAGCAATTTGGATATTGTTGCTCAAGGTAAAAACATACCGACACTCAAAGAATGTATCAAAATTGGAACAACATTTTGTTTAACTGTTTTCGCTTGGATTTTTTTTAGGGCAAATAATTTACAACATGCGATAGACTATATTAGAAATATATTCAAAATTTCACTTTTCAAAATCCCATATTTTCCTGGTATTGGAATGGCTACTCCTTTCTTTATTTTTCTAATTGTGTTTATACTTATCGAATGGCTGAATCGTGAGTCGTTGTTTGCAATTCAACATTTGGGCAAAACCTGGTCTGCAGTAACTAGATGGTCTTTTTATTTTGTGTTAATCTTGATCATTTATTATTACTCACTTACGGTAGACGCTCAACAATTTATCTATTTTCAATTTTAATCTTTAGATGAAAAAATTCATTTTTAAATTAACTTTTTTTTCGATCATACTCATAATGATTGTCTCTACCCTACAAGCTCTTATTTCATTAAAAATTAAGGGTAAAATAATTATGGGACACGACAATTTAGAACAAGCATCTAATATTAATGCAGATTTGGTTTTTCTCGGAAGTTCCAGATGTTGGGTACACTTTGATCCAAGATTTTTTGACAGCACTTTTAATATCAAAAGTGTCAATATAGGTGTGGGTGGACATTCTGAAATATCAATGGCTTTTGTTAGATTAAGTGATTATTTATCCAGAAACAAAGCTCCAAAATTTGCCATATTTTCTTTTGATCCACTTGTTAATGAGGGCTCATTCAATAACAATAAAAATTATGTTCATAAAAATGCCTATGCTAAATATGCATTTTTACCGTCGGAAAAAAACTTGCCAATGGTAGATTATTTTCAATTTAATTATTATGAAAAATATATACCACTTTACGCCATTTTCAAATACAAAATTTTAGGACCCTCTCTATTCTCAAGCAATGCAGACAACTGGAGTAAATTTGGCTATGAGATACACAATGAAAAATGGGACACATCCAAATTGCCCGTAACAAGCACAATAAAAAATGCTTACTTTAAAAAACAAAATATTGATTCAATACGTAATGCTCTGGATGGTTTGAAAATGTTATGCTTAAATAATAATATTCAATTGCTTTGCATACAAACACCTGTTTATAAAGTAGCCTATGATGAATGGTCGTTCACGGAGACAGGGAAAATTTGCTCGCAATCGGGAATTCTTTTTATAGACGCCAATCAAGAAGATATTAGAAATAATATTGACAATTTTTACAACTCGGACCATTTAAATAAATCTGGGGTAGAACAACTAAATAATTTCTTGAGAAATGACACCCTGTTGAAGTCGTTTTTACAACATTAAAACTAAATCACTCAAATTAGTGGGGGTTTAATTAACGGATTTATATTTCATGGGAATAAAAACATTCCAAACATATTAAACCTACCAAACCCCTGACTGCCGGCAGGCAGG
>NZ_JBMOGQ010000154.1:0-4884 GCF_049318325.1 Flavobacterium sp.
TACTTTACTTCAGGGGAGAAAAAGCAGATGGATCTTTTATTGGATTATGGGTCCCATCTATTTTAGCATTTGGTATCTATTTTAAACTTATCAATAATTCAAAAAATGACTGAAATCATTCCATACTTCGCTGGACTTATAACTCTGCTTTTTGGCGCTGGCTTTTATTTAGCAATTACACAATCAGACAAAAAAGATAAATAGCAGTTCGTATTTATTAGCACAGCACTTATAAATAGGTCGACTGTTAAGGTCGACTGTTAAGAGCATCTTTTAAGTCAAAATATGATCTATACAAATTAAACACCGAACTGCTAACAGCAAATAAACCCAAGCGGGCTGACTCGATCATCTTTGCACGCAAAATTTCGGCCAGTTCGTGACAATTAATTTGCGGCTCACTAAAAAAACATTTGTATCTTTAAATAACCTTTGGTGGGTTAAGACAGGTGATGCTTCGCAAGCCCGCCTGGGTCTATTTGCAAAACGTTAGAGGCAACCTATTGAAATGAATGCACCGATTAAAATACATTTATTAAGAATGAAATTATATTTTTATTTAACTCTATTTTTCTTTAGCATTAAAGCCGTTGTTTTTTCTCAAAATGTAGCTTATTCAGTTAAAGTAATTGAAAAACCATTTCGGTTCGAAGTTTATAAAGAAGGGGAAGCCAAGCCTTTATTGGTCATGGATAACCAAATTACCCTGCAACATTTTACAAACACCAAAATCATCGAAAGAAGCCCATATACGGTATGGCTAGATGGTAAATCTGACAAGAAGAAAACCACTAATAGAGCTGTTGAAATTCTTAAAACAGATTCCCTTCATGTTTTAGTTTTGTTAGATGATAAGAACGATAGCTTATTTAAATTACAATATTCTTTAACAGGCAATAAACTTGATTTTAAATTGTCCGAAATTAATCCACCAAAAGAGGACGACAAACATCATTCACGAATTGCTGTCAATTTCATATCACAATCCAATGACAGCTATTTAGGAATGGGCATGCGCTTTAATCAGGTAAATCATAAAGGCACCATTGTAACGAACTGGTGTAAAGAAGTTGGAGTTAATTTGCCCAAGGTTTCTCAAAATGGTTCTTCAGAAGGACAAGATATTACATATTATCCGGTTCCCTTTTTTCTCAACTTAAAGGGTTATGGGTTCTTACTAAACAGTTTCTATTTTAGTGAATTCGATTTTGCCAAAACAAATCCCGAAGCACTAAAAATCACTAATTATAGCCATACATTTGATGCCACAGTTTTTCTCTCAGAAAATCCACTTGAAATCATAGGTAATTATCATAAAGCTACAGGGATTTACAGGAAGCCCCGTCCATGGATTTTTGGGGTTTGGGCAGCGGCCACCAATGATTGGCAATCAAAAGAAACCGGTCAGGTTGTAAACGAAAAAGTATTAAAAATTCACAGAGAAAATAAAATTCCATTAAGTGCTATAATGGCTGAAGACTGGTATTGGAATAAAAATGTTTTCATGCCTTCTGATGTATGGACTCTAAATAAAAATAGTTATCCTGACTATCAAGGTATGATATCCCTTCAGCACCAATATGGAGTAAAACACATTGGATATTTTTTACCATATTTTCCCGAAAACATGTTATTCAAAAAAAGTCCAATCTACGAAGAAGGCAAAAAGCTGGGATATTTCACTAAAAACATTAACGGAAAACCTTATCTTTTTAAGTTCTTCGTATGGAATGAGTCTCAGCTGGATGTTACTAATCCTGATGCAATAAAATGGTTTGGTCAAAAATTCTATGATTTTGCAGTTAAGTCAGGTGTAGATGGCTGGATGAATGACTTTGGTGAATACACACCGTATAATTCCATATCCTACAATGGAGAGTATGGCTTAACAATGCACAATAAATTTCCGCTACTTTGGGCAGAAAATGCAAATTCATTCTGGAAAACCACTTATCCCGATAGAGATTTTGTAATTTTTCCCAGAAGCGGTTTTATCGGACAGCAATCAAATGCTGCATTCCATTTTACGGGTGACCGGAATGCTAGTTATGACAACCTTTCCGGTTTCGGTGGACAAATCGTGGGGTTAAATACGGCAGGCATATCCTCTCATCCAAACACTTCCATTGATATTGGTGCATATAACTGTGAGAAAACAAAACCCATGGACAAACTTATGATGTTTCGTTGGATTGAAATGGGTGCTCTTGTGCCGGTTATGAGATTGCACAGAGGACTGCCCTTATGTGACCACTGGCGTTTTGATGAGGACAAAGAGACACTTGAACAATGGGAGAAATATGCAAAATTACATGCGAAACTTTTCCCATATATATACACGCTGGCCCAGCAGGCCGAAGATTTTGGCTATCCACTAATTCGCAGTTTATCGATTCTCTATCCAAAAGATAGTGAGGCCATAAAACAAGATTACCAATTTATGCTTGGAGATAGAATACTCAGTGCACCAGTAACAAATGAAGTTCAGGGCGGAAAAAGAGATGATATTTCAAAAGGTAGATCGTCATGGAAAGTATATTTACCAGACGGTAACTGGTACCACTATTGGTCAAATAAAAAATATACAGGTAAATCATATTATGAAGTTCCAGCATCACCGGGTTTTTTACCAATGTTTGTTCAGGAAGGCAAAATCATTCCCACTTTCAATAAAGAGGTGGATTCGTTTGTAGAAAATGTAGAAGATCCAACTATAAAAGACTTCGAATATGTCAACGAATCTATTGAAATTTATTTTTATGGGCATGGCAAAGACACGTTAACTTTATGGGATGGAACTATCATTCACTGTTCAAAAGAGTTAGGGAAAGAGGGTGTGTATGAAGTGAAAAACGGACATGGCAGAAACTACAATTTTGTTTTTTTAGATTAACAGAAATTAAAAATCAACATGGCTTTAAGAAAGATTATTTTAAAATTTATCTTTTCCCAAATAATTCTTTTTCAGTTTAATGCTGTATCTGCTCAGTATTACTTTGATAGCACATATATTGAGAAATATTACAATAATGACCTTTGGTCACTGTATCAAAATTATAACAATCACTCCTTGTTTATTTCACAAAAATTTCAAAGTGACTCTACAATAAATACCGCACTTAATCCAATTGCAGAAAGCCTTGTAAATGTTGGTTTTGCCTATTCCAATGATAAACGATTCATTGCAATTAATTTATACAGTGTACCATATCAACCATCCAAAAGAAAACCGCAGCCAATGGCTGTAAATTTTATTATTGGCAATAATGTTGACAATAAAGTGTCGGAGCTTGGGGTAAATTGGTTCTCAGGTTATTATGAAAAAAATTCAGCGAATTTTGTCCTCAATTTTAATGACAGCGCTTCTTATTACAGTTATAATAGATTAAATACCACCAATGTCTTTTATAATTATATAAACTTTAGCAATAAAAGAAAGTTTTCTTATGGTGCTTCTTATAGAGGTAGTGCTCTACAAAAAAAATCAGCCACCTCTTTTGTATATTACGCTAATGCCAATTATAATGGAATTTATTCGGATAGTGCTTTTATTCCAAATGAAATTAGAAATAGTTATGATAAATTTGGGCAAATGAATAGGTTAAACAATGCCTATTTATCAGGTGGTGTTGGATATTCAGTGACATTAGTAATAAAAAAAGTATTCTTTACAAATCTCACTTTAATGGGTGGTCCAGGATTGCAATACCAAAATTACTCTTTTGTTAATTCCAACAAATCAAAAAATGCAATTAATATATTGCTACAAGGAGATTTGAGGTATTCGATAGGATTTAACTTCAAACACTTCTACATTATTTCAAGTAGTCTGATCTCGTTCAAGTCTTATAATATGAGTAAAATGAGTATCACGAGCAGCCATTTAATGAATCAGTTTACATTAGGTTTGAGATTAAACAGAAAAGGTCGAATATTTTGATAATAATATGAATTTAAATCATTAAAAAACAAAACAGGCAGCCACTAACAGCGTGTTAGCAATATTGCCTTGCCGCAGGCGCAACACAAGGCAACATCGCCTACACGCAAAACGTTAGCGGTCATTGTAAAAAGACCAAAGCAAAATTGAACAAACAGAATAATAATATTAAAACAGACAGACAAATGAAAAAAACAGGATTGACTTTTATAATGCTTTTAACATTGTGTTTCATTGGTAAAGCGCAGACAACTAGATATTTTGAATTTTCGACAACCTGTGGACATGGAAACTGGCAGGACACCACATTTATAGCTTCTACCTCTAATCAGATAATAATAGACTCAGTTCTTGCTAACTTGGCTAGACCATTAAACCAGAGAAACTTTATTAACGGACCAATTGATTATGGCAATGGAGGACATAATCACAATGCAAATCATTGGTTTTTATGGCATTTTATTCCTAATCAATGGAACCTTGTAGAAATGGCAATAGAACTTTGTGATGGTTGTCCTTACACAGATGTTGACGCTGATACAGCTTATTGGGTCGGAACTGTTGGTCAATTTTGCCCTTGGTCTGGTCGTCCAGTAAGAGAAGTATCAAACCCTTTAGGAATTAACGACCCGATTTTTGAAAATGAAATTTTACTTTATCCAAACCCAGCCAAGGACGAATTAAATTTAAAATGGAATAATTTAAATAATATTTCTGTCACAATATTTAATTCAATAGGACAAGAATTATCAACTTTTTTTCTTTCAAAAGATAAGAGCATTATTGACATATCAGAACTACAGAAAGGACTTTACTTTCTGAAAATTATTGACGGAAATAAAACAGGAATAAAAAAATTAATTATTGACGGAAAATAAACAACGAACCGCTAACAGCACCTACCCAAAAGGCGGGGTTTCGTGTTCCAAAGACAGTTTTGTGGT
>NZ_JBMOGQ010000155.1:0-4841 GCF_049318325.1 Flavobacterium sp.
TTGGTAGCGTTTATATGAGGTATAACAGAGCAGTTTTGTCACAAATTGGTAACATGAGAATTATTTACAACTACAGAGGTGAAATAGTTAATATTGTTGGTAACATTAAAAGATATCATAACACAGGTTATGATTATTGTGATGTAAACACTTATTATTATTCAACTTCAAACTGTTATAACAATGATTATTACTATTTTAAAGCTGAAGGAAAAAAAGTTAAAATTGAAGAAAAAAAATAAATTAGGTTAATTTGATTGGTTAGGTTTTGATGAAAAAAATCCCGCAAAGTTGAAAACGATGCGGGATTTTTGATTTATACAAAGTAATATTATTAATGACTTCCTTCTACTTCAATTGCATCTACATCTATATTTTGCTTCTTCAAAATACCTTTAACCAAAACAGCAAATAAAGTTAGATAAGCAAAACAAATTACCGCTACAAAATAGGATTGGTGAATTCCAATAATATCTGATAGTTTTCCTTGAATTGGTGGAATAATTCCACCTCCTAAAATCATCATAATTAAAAATGCAGAACCTTGAGATGTATATTTACCCAAGCCAAGAACTGATAAAGTAAAAATAGCAGGCCACATAATACTGCAAGCTAAACCACCAGCTAAAAACGCATAGATAGCAATAGTTCCTGAAGAAAATAATCCAATTAGCATAGCTGTAATTCCAAAACTTCCAAATATCATAAGTGTACGAGCTGGCTTATCTTTACTAATAAAGAAAGCTCCAATTTGAACCATTACGCAAACAATATAATAATATAATGGCTTCATGTCTTTTCCTGAAAGTATATTAACACCTAAAATAATTCCGAATGCAATTAAAGGTATAATGACTAAAGCTACCGTTTTATTGGTTCCTTTTAAATTAAAAACACTAATTGCTCCAGCCCAACGACCAATCATTAAACTTCCCCAATACATTGATATATAAGGACCAATATCGGATGATTGGAGGCTTCCAAATTCAGGCAACTTTAATAATTCTCCTAAATTACTTCCGATAGCAACTTCAACACCTACATAAGTAAAAATAGCCAACATCCCTAAAACCAATTGAGGGTATTGCATTGCACCCCAACCTTCTGCTTTTTTTTGTGCTGAAAAATATGAAAATAATATTCCTCCAATAACAACAACCAAGGCTCCAAGCAGCCAGTTCATTCTATATTGTTCTAAATTTTCTAACTGTAAAGTATCAAAAGTTGTTGAATCAATTTGATATGTTTTGAATATTGGAACAAAGCAAGCAGCTAATAAAACCGTCATAATAACTAATGTCCACAAGGCTTTATTAGCTTTTTCAATAATTTCGTCTGAAGCACCACTAGGTACCTTTTTAGAAAAATAAAATAATGCAGCTGCTGCAATAAAAAGCAATCCCACTCCAGAATAGAGTAAAACTACTTTATTCAATTCTAACAATTTAATTTGTTCATCTGACACTGATTTAGCGGTTCCAAATAATGCTAATGCAACAACAATGGGTCCAATAGTTGTTCCAAAAGAGTTAATTCCACCGCCCAAATTAACTCTACTTGCACCTGTTTTAGGATCTCCTAGTAAAATAGCAAAAGGTTGAGCAGCGGTTTGTTGCAATGAAAATCCTAGTGCTACAATAAATAAACCTAATAACATTCCGGCATATAAATTGGCTTCTACGGCAATAATCATTGCTCCTGCTCCTAGCGCTGAAAACAATAAACCATAAACAATACTTTTTTTATAACCCCATTTTCCAACCACATCTTTTCCGTTTAAATTTCCAAATGTAAAAAGTAATAGAGCTCCAATATAATAAGCTGTGTAAAATGCAAAGTCAACCAACTGCGATTGAAATTGATCTAATGAAAAATAGCTTTTACAAAATGGAATAAAAATACTGTTCCCTGCTGCTATAAAACCCCAAAAGAAAAAGACAGTAATCAGGGTATAAAGTGCAGAATAATTGGTTTTAGTTGTACTCATAATTGTGTTGGTTTAATTAATACGTTTAAAAGAAATAGCTGTTCCGCCACCTTTAGCCAAATGTAATTTAATTTTTGACTTCGAAGTGACTTGCATCGTTTTTATAACATATGATTTTGGATTATTTTGCCAATCGGCATCGATACCATCTTGATAAATAATAGCTTGATATTTTTTGTTAGGTGAAAGAAAATCCAATGGTATTTCTGTTTTTCTTGAATTCTCATCTGTTATGGCTCCTAAAAACCAGTTTTCAGAGTGTTTATCTTTGCGAACAACAGTTAAATAATCTCCGGGTTCAGCTTCAAGATACTTGCTTTCTTGCCAATCTACAGGAACGTCTTTTATAAACTGAAAAGCATCTAAATGTTGCTCATAATTTTCAGGTAAATCAGCTGCCATTTGTAAAGGAGAATACATCGTTACATATAAAGCTAATTGCTTAGCTAAAGTTGAGTGAAGTTGCTCCTTTTTTGATTTATCATAAGCACTCATTTTAATTTCAAAAATTCCTGGTGTATAATCCATAGGTCCACCAAGTAAACGAGTAAAAGGTAAAATGGTTTCATGATTTACTGTATTTCCAATACTCCATGCATTAAACTCAGTTCCTCGAGCCGCTTCGGCACAAATATAATTGGGATAAGTTCTACTATAACCTGTTGGTCGTGAACTTTCATGAGAGTTCACCATCATTTTATAATCAGCAAATCGTTGAGCTACAAAATTGTAATGATTGACCATGGTTTGTCCGTCATGGAATTCACCACGAGGAATAATTTTACCAACATAGCCTGTCTTAGCAGCAGTATAACCATACTCTTTCATTAAGTTTAAAGCCCTGTCCAAATGCCTTTCATAATTAGCGACAGAACCAGAAGTTTCATGATGCATAATCATTTTTATACCTTTTGATTTGGCATAATCATTTACTTCCTTCAAATTAAAATCGGGATAAGGTGTAGTGAAATCAAAAACATTTTCTTTCCAATTACCAAACCAATCTTCCCATCCTACATTCCAACCTTCTACCAAAACACCATCAAAACCATGCTTTGCAGCAAAATCAATATAACGTTTGGTATTGGCCGTTGTGGCGCCATGTTTTCCTGTTGGTTTTAATTCGCCATTGTTTTGAGCGTTTTGCGATCCTGCATAATCCCAAGTAGATTTTCCAATATGCATTTCCCACCAAATACCGACGTATTTCATTGGTTTTATCCAAGAAGTATCTTCAATTTTTGAAGGTTCATTCAGGTTTAAAATCATTTTTGAACTTACAATATCGCGAGCATCATCACTTATCATAATAGTTCGCCAAGGCGAAACACATGGTGTTTGCAAATAGGCTTTATCGCCCAGTGCATTTGGTGCTAAACTTGATTTTAATTTAAAATTTTGTACATCAACATCGAGTTGCATTACAGGATAATTTACTACCGCTGCTTCAAAAATATTAAGATAAACACCATCGATAGCTTTCATCATTAATGGTGTTTGAACAGCAAACTTATTTTTAATTGCTTTGAAACCAATTCCGTTATTCAGATTAACTTTTTCGGTATTTATTTCAGAAAATAAAGTTTCTTCATAATTGTATTCGTTCGTATCAAAATCGCCAGGTTGCCAAAAAACTTTATGGTTCCCCGTTAAGTTAAACTCCGACTGTTCTTCCGAAATGATAAAGTAGTTTAGCTTTTCTTGTTTTGGAAATTCATAACGAAAAGAAATTCCTTCGTTAAACACTCTGAAAATGATATTTATCTTTTTATTTGATGACGACTGTGATAGTGCAACAATCATTTGATTGTAATTATTTTTGATTTTGGACTGTTCACCTAAAACTGGCTGCCACGTTTCATTTACTTCCTTTTGACCAATGCTGTCTATTAGAAAATTAGTATTTAAATCGCCATCAACTTTTAGTTTAATACCCAAGTTACTTTGTAATACTACCGGCTTATTTTTATAGAAAACATTATAAATTGGTTTTCCGTTTTCAGATAAAGAGAAGTTGAGAGTAATTTCTTTGGAAGGTGATTGGACACTTTGAGATTGGACCTCAATTCCTAAAAGGAGCAAACCAATACATATGAATCTTTTCATTGAAAATAATTTTGTCTAAATATAAAAACTTTTTAAAAATATAAAATCTCAAAAGAATTGAGATTTTTATATAGTTATTAACTTTAAAAAGGCAATTAATTGTTACCCGTTTCCCCATCAACATAATCCTGAAGATAGGCAAATCTTGGTGTCAACTTTCCTTTTTCTGTAATCTTGGCTCTTGCTAGAATACCATCTTTATCTCCGTTAAAAAAAGCAGGGATAACATGTTTCATAAACATTTCTCCAAAACCTTCACTGGCGTCTTTTGGTAATTCACATGGCAAATTATCAACCGACATAACCATTATTGAACCCGGGTGCGTATAGGGAACTTCTTTGTTTTCACTTGGCAAATAACCAAAAAATGGCTCTGCAATAGTTGATGCTTTTAAGGTACAAGCGATAGGGCCATCTACATCACACGAGATATCGGCTACTACTTTTATTTTACAATCAGGTGCATTAAGCATATCACGTGTTAGTATATCCGGCGATTCGTTGCCATGAAAATGCCCGGCTATAAAAATGTCAGCTACTTTAGTAAAACGTTCAAAATTGGAGGTATAATCTTTTGGGTTTTTGTAGAAATCATGATTATTTTCAGCCTTAGTTCCGTCTATTCGTTTATTATAATCCAAAACATCAATTTGAGTATAGACAGGCTGAGTGTATATTTTATTTAAGAAATCGTCAGTTGAAACTTGTTTTATTTTCATACCATCTAAGATTTCTTTGGCACCCATTC
>NZ_JBMOGQ010000156.1:0-4836 GCF_049318325.1 Flavobacterium sp.
CGGCATGGTACGCCGAGCCAAAACCATTTTAGGCAGTTCAGATTTTACGGCCCTGTACGACAAAGGATACCACACCGGAACAGAGTTTGATTATGCCCACAAACAAGGTGTTGAGGTCATGGTGGCTTTTCCCGAGGTGGCCTCACATGCCCCCGACCACAACTTCGATGTAGAACATTTTGATTACCACAAAGAAAACGATGAATACACCTGCCCTGCGGGGAAAAAGCTAAGCACCAATGGCCGCTGCTACAACAAGGCCAGCGGCAAGACCATGAACCGAGTAAAGCATTACAAAACAAAGGCCTGTTTGAGTTGTCCGCTTTTTTCGCGTTGTACCACCAACAAAAAGGGCCGCCTGATAGAACGCTCGGAGCACATGGACCTTATTGATGCGAACAAAATCCGCTTGCAAGAGAATCCAGGCCTTTACCGCAGGCGCCAGGCCATTGTTGAGCATCCTTTTGGGGTAATTAAGCGGCAGTGGGATTTTTACTACATCATGACCAAAAGGAGCATCAAACACGCCTCTTCCGATGTGGGAATGATCTTTACGGCCTACAACCTGCGGCGCATCTTTAACATTTTAGATAAAAACCAGCTCAAAACCTACCTAAAGGCATTGGGCCTTTATTTTTGGCCATTTCAGAGGCGATTTAAGGCCGTTTTCGGGTATTCAGGTTTTCTTGGTTGGGAGCCAGAATTTTTGTGCGCCTTTTCTGTGGCACGCTTAAATGTCAAAAAAAGGGGTAATTTTGAGCGGATTATTTATTTAAAAGGGAGTTTTTAGACGAACTGCCGTTGTGCGTCATTCTAATACAACACTCAACAGACATACTGAACATTATAAAATATGACTGAATTACTTTGTAACATAGAAGAAACTACTCAAATAGGTGAAAATGAATATTTCATTGTTCATTGTTTAACCGAAGACAAAAAATATACAATTCCAACATATCAACTTTTAAAATATGGTGTATCGGTAGGAGAAAAACACTATTTTAAGAAAGAACAAAATATAAACACTAAGCAGTATTTTCTGAATTACGTAAGACCTTTGAAAATAAATCAAGAGTCTCCAATTAATAAAAATTACAAAATTGGCGAACAATATTTATTTAATATAATTTCAATAGAGGAAAGCGAAAATAGAAAAGGTGAAAAAGTATCAATCATTACAGTTGAAGATATTGACAAAAATAAAATATCAATATTAGGGTTAAAATGGCAGAATAATGAAATTTGGCAGTTTGACAAATTAAGGTGTGAAGTTGAAAGTATTCAGACAAATGGAATTCCTAGATTAATAAATAAAGACTATCGGCATCCAATTTTTGAAGTTGGCAAGGAGTATGAATTTCAGGTTCTTGAAAGTAAAACCAAAATATCCCAAAAAGGAACTTTTGATATTTTCATACTCAAAGGTATTGACAATTGCTTGCATGAAGTACATATGCTCCCAGGCCAAAAATTGCAGGAAAACAAACTTGATAAAATCCAATGTAAGATAATTAGTATAACAACTCACATACGACTTTTTCAAACCAACATTAAAGACCCATTTTATGTAACATTCGAACAAATTGTTTCTGATAACAAATTATCCAAGAAGTACTTTTACAATTTGTTAAACAACAATGACATAAATGATAAAAGCATAATACAGCTAAAAGAACAATATGACTCCAAAGAAGCTTTTTGGGTATTTACTTATGCGAATAAAATTCTAACAAAATTATTCAAGAGAAGTATTGAAAGCTATGATTATAAAAGAGCAATAGAGATAAACAAATTAATAATTATTTTTGAAGATTGGATTGTTACTAAAGGCATAATTACTTCATTCCCAAGTGAAGAAATAAAATGCAATACGGGAATAAGGGCACAGTACGCTCTAGATTCTGCAAATATAAATGATGAAGTATTAGATTTATTAAATTCTAATCCATTCAACTTTTTGAAAGTAAATGAGTTCTTTGAAAAAAGTGAATTCATAATTGACAAACTATATACTCTTATCAGACTCTGCAATTTTGAATTGATTGATACAAATGACTTCCATAATCGACTTCTTGAATTATTTTCATATCATGATTCCATAACAGAATCAATAAAACATCAATGGATAAAACTTATAAACATAATCAGTTCAAGAAAAAAAGTATTTCTTTCAGAACAAGAGAAAGAAACCTTCAGTTTATCAATAAGTAGTTATAAAACAAAAGATTTTAAAGATTTAGAAAATAAATATTTGGATTGGTCGTATTTTGAAATAATCATAGCTAGCAAAATTAATTTGAATGAGCATTTCAACATCACAACAGGTCAAATGTTAAAATTATTTACAAAATGTGTGCATGAAATAGATAAAAAAGAATGTATTCTTTTTAATGCCTATAACTACTTAGATAATTATCAATCAAATGATCACAATAACCCATTTATTTTTAACAATAAAGTTGAGTTAAACTTAGACCAACTTATTAAAATGAATGCAAATAATATTGACAACATTACTTGGAGTAAATTAGAGAGTTATTATAAAGAAAATAAATCATTCACAGTTCAACTATCCCGAAAAAGTAATACGGGTTATGAGGTGAGGTATGATGACATAAAAGGTTTTTTGCCAACACACCACATAAGCAATAATATTCTCAAATTACATTCTTTTGAAGAGTCTTCATTTTTAATTGAAGCAAAATGTATAGCCCTTAGCAATGCTTTTAAATTTTTTATTATCGAGCAGGCACCTAATTCAAATGTTGTAGACATAAAGGGTTCTGAACTTAAAGGAGAAATTGGTATTACATATGATGCTGTTATCAAACAAGTATCTAATTATGGCCTATTTGTTATCACAAAAGTTGGAGAAGGATTACTTCACCAAAAAGAAATCTTTGATTTTCCATGGGACACGACAAAAATTAAATCGTACTTTAAGGAAGGACAGAAATTAAAAGTACTACTAAAGGAGTACAACAAAAAAAATCAAATGTCATTTAGTTTTCGCTCAATAAAGGAGACTGATTTAAACTATTATGAGAATTATGTTAAAGCTTTGTTATCAACTACTACCTCTGACTTTTTTGACAATGAAATAATAAATGAAGAAAACTCTTACTTCGACAAAACCATTACAGAAAAAGCTTTCTGTATTGAACAATATGCAGTCTTGCAATTTGATTTAAACTTAAAGTTATCAAACTTCAAAATTGCTAAGCAATTTTACTCAAATGCAAATCATGCACGAAGTTACTTACTAAACATTTATATTTCATATTTTGAGATTTTACAAAGAATCACCAAAACGCTTCAAAACAAAACAGTAAATGAAATTAGTGTTATTCGTAATAATGCAATTGACACAAAGGCAAAAATCAATCAAAAAACAATTGAAACATTTCCTGATGCAGAAAAATTAATTTTCTTTTTAGACATACTTTCTCTCTTTAATGAAAAGCATGATGAAGCTATAGAACAGCTCTTTAATTATGTAAAAAAGTATAGTATGTCACTTGAGCAAAAAGATTTAAGAACAATTGCAAAGATTTCACTAGCAAATAATTTGTTGCTTTCAGAGAGTAAAGAAGATTCAGACTTTGTATTAAGAAACTTAAGATTAATTAATGATTATATTTCTAAAGGAATTTTATCACTAGAAGAAACGATAGAAGACAAGAACGCTAGAGAAATGAGAGAGGAAATTTTATATTGGAACCAGCGAATAAAAGAAGATGAAAGTGAAACTCTTGAATTTAAATCATCATTATTTACTCCAATACCAGATGAATTTACACAAAAGCGAATCGAGCAACTAAATAAAATTGATAAGAAAAATGAAAAAGTTATCTATGAATTGAAAAGACTTTCGGGAGATTTGACTCCTAAAATATTAATACATAGTTCACTTAAGACATTAGTGGCATTTGCCAACTCAAATGGCGGCACATTGTTAATTGGTGTAGATAACAATAAGAGAATCTTAGGTCTTGAAAATGAATATTTAAGTCCTAAATTACAGTATCCCAATAGAGATGGATATGGTCTTTTCTTTGATGATTTAATTAGAAATTTTATTGGTGATAGTTTTTCCTCCTTAATGACTAGAAAATTTCTAAAATTTCCAGAGGGTGATATTTTAATAGTTACAGTTAAACAAAGTACAAGTGAAATTTTCTTGCTAAAAGATGATGAGGGTAAAAGTAGTGAACAACTTTATATAAGAAACTTATCATCCTCGAAAGAATTGACAGGGATGGAACTAGCAAAATTTATTAAAAACAAACATATTTGATAGATTGCAAAAAATATTGATTGATAAGATAATGAAAAAAGAACGAACGCACAACAGCACCTACCCAAAAGTGGCGGTTCAGTGGTTAAATCGAGCTTTGTGCTTCTATCAAAGTTTCTGCTTAGTTGACAGTGAAGTGCTTCGAAATCGCCACCTTCGGGTAGCTGCAAACCGTCAGACTGTCTAATAACCCCACTTTTCAACAAGTCAATTGTTAGCAAATTTAAGTGTGGAAGTGGCAGTTTTCTCCCTTAAAATCGGTATTTTTATTTATGAAATTTATCCAAGGAAAACCCCGAAATCAGTGGGAGATGTATTGCCTGGATGCGCATGTCGATGCCGATAACGAAGTCCGCCTGATTGACCTGTTTGTGGATAGCTTGAACCTGTCCGAACTTGGGTTTAAGGTCGAGTTTGAGGAAAATGGCCGGCCGGCATATCACCCCGGTGCTTTGCTCCGCCTTTTTATTTACGGCTACCTGAGAATGTTCAATAAACTGTGTCAAAGAAAAAAAAACAATAAACTTGACACATGA
>NZ_JBMOGQ010000157.1:0-4796 GCF_049318325.1 Flavobacterium sp.
AATGTCAAAAGATGGCTTGTTACCACCCGTTTTTTCAAAAGTACACCCAAAATACAAAACACCATCTTTCGCTACAATTGTTACTGGTTTTGGTGTTGCTGTACCTGCTTTATTTATGAACTTGACCATGGTAACTGATTTGTGTAGTATCGGAACTTTGTTTGCGTTTGTATTAGTTTGTGCCGGAGTATTGGTATTACAAAATAAACCTGATATTCCAAGAGGAAAATTTAAAACTCCCTATATTAATTCAAAATTCGTTTTTCCTTTATTGATGTTAATTGGTGTCAGTATTGCCTTTACGATAAACAGGCAAACTACTATGGACTTCATAACCAATGAGAAAAAAATTAATGATCCTACAACCATCATAAAATCTTTAGACAAGGAACAAACAAAAGTAGTTTTTGATTTTCTAAAAACAAAGGTCACTGATTATAAAAATGATGATATAGAAAATGTCTTAGGATTTTTTTATAATGATGCTATGATGTATAAAAATGTAGTTGACTCGCTTCCAATTGATGATTCTTTAAAATATGAAAGTGGTTTCAGTTTATTTAAACACAAGATCCCAATGTGGATATTTCTAATCTCTTTGTTGTGGTTTGTGGTTTGGTCTTGGAAACAAAATCTTTCATTGATACCGTTACTCGGATTAGTATGCTGTTTATATATGATGGCAGAGTTGAGTGTTTGGAACTGGATCTATTTTACCTGCTGGTTGCTTATTGGACTTACTATTTACTTTGGGTTTAGTCATAAAAACAGTAAGCTGAATCAGAATGAATCATAAAAAATCTGTTAAAGAAAACTCTCTAAAGGATTTCTATACAATCAAACATTTTTTACGATTAACACATTTTTGTTTTAAACAGTTCAGTTAACTATTTGAGTTATTTTTATTTATTAGTTTTCGAAATTTTAACATTAAAAAAGTTGCACTTTTTTATGCTTTTATTCTTATCCTTATTAATTAAAAATAAAGTTAAAAATTACCTTATAAATTCCATTTTTTATGATTAGATCTTTAATATAAAGTCAAATAAAAACTGTAATTTTGTGTGCAAAAAATAAAATACAAACAATAAACACATAACTATGAGTTCATTTGACGTAGTCATTATAGGTTCTGGTCCGGGTGGATATGTATCCGCTATTCGTTGTGCCCAACTAGGTTTCAAAACCGCCATCATTGAAAAATATGCAACATTAGGAGG
Organism: Flavobacterium sp.; assembly: GCF_049318325.1. GTDB lineage: Bacteria > Bacteroidota > Bacteroidia > Flavobacteriales > Flavobacteriaceae > Flavobacterium. The sequence goes on from NZ_JBMOGQ010000157.1 coordinate 1,221, forward strand.
AACTTGCTTAAATGTAGGTTGCATTCCTTCTAAAGCATTACTAGCTTCATCACATCATTACGAAGAATTACAACATTTTGCTGACCATGGAATTGAAGTTTCCGGGAACGTAAAAGTGAACCTTGAAAAAATGATTGCACGCAAACAAGCTGTGGTAGATCAAACTTCAGGTGGAGTGAAATTCTTAATGGATAAAAATAAAATTACCGTTTATGAAGGATTGGGTTCTTTTGTTGATGCTACTCACGTTTCCATAGCAAAAGCTGATGGTACATCAGAAACTATAGAAGGTAAAAACATCATCATTGCAACAGGATCTAAGCCTTCTAATTTGCCTTTTATTAAATTAGACAAAGAAAGAATAATTACTTCAACCGAAGCATTAAAATTGCCTGAAGTTCCTAAACATTTAGTAATTATTGGTGGTGGCGTAATCGGAATTGAATTAGGCCAAGTTTACTTAAGACTTGGTGCTGAAGTTTCTGTAGTCGAATTTATGGACCGAATTATTCCAGGTATGGATGCTGCTCTATCTAAAGAATTGACTAAAGTCTTGAAAAAACAAGGCATGAAATTTTATACTTCGCACAAAGTACAATCAGTTGACAGAAAAGGAAAAATAGTTACAGTTAAAGCTGAAAATGCCAAAGGTGAAACCATATCCCTTGAAGGCGATTATGCTCTAGTTTCTGTTGGCCGACGACCTTATACTGACGGATTAAACGCCGACAAAGCAGGTGTGAAAGTAACTGAACGCGGCATGATTGAAGTAAACGATCATTTGCAAACAAACGTTCCAAATATTTATGCAATTGGCGATGTAGTTCGTGGTGCGATGTTAGCCCACAAAGCCGAAGAAGAAGGAACTATGGTAGCCGAAATCATAGCGGGACAAAAACCACATATCGATTATAATTTAATTCCGGGTGTAGTGTATACTTGGCCCGAAGTAGCTGCCGTTGGTAAAACTGAAGAACAATTAAAAGAAGCTGGTGTAGACTATAAAGCAGGAAGTTTTCCGTTCAAAGCTTTAGGAAGAGCTCGTGCCGGAGGTGATTTAGATGGATTAGTAAAAATCTTAGCTGACGCTAAAACCGATGAAGTATTAGGCGTCCACATGATTGGTGCCCGTTGTGCCGACTTAATTGCGGAAGCAGTAACCGCAATGGAATTTAGAGCGTCTGCCGAAGATATTTCTAGAATGTCACATGCACATCCAACTTTTGCGGAAGCAATTAAAGAAGCAGCATTGGCAGCTACGGATAATAGAGCATTGCATGTCTGATTAGACTAGCTTAGACTGCTTACTCCTATTTAGATTTTCTTTATATTAAAAAACCAACTCAATTGAGTTGGTTTTTTAATATAAAAGCCTGACAATATTCTTTAATCATTTCCCTGACAACTCTAAATTCGTTCATTATTTCAGGGGCAGCACTAGTAGACTTTGAAGGATCGGGAAAATTATGGTGAAATTTTACAGCTTTTGTTGGAAAGTAGGGACAATTTTCTTTAGCATTATCACAAACGGTAATGACATAATTAAAGGAGATATCACGATACTCTTCTACATTATTGGAAGTATATTGTGATATATCAATATCATCTTCTTTCATTATGGCAATGGCCAATGGATTCACCCCATGAGTTTCGATACCGGCGGAATATACTTCGACTTTTTCTGAATTGGCAAAATGCGCTAAATAGCCATGTGCCATCTGACTTCGGCAACTATTCCCAGTGCACAGTACTAATATATTTTTCATGTTTATTTCTTTTTAAAACTGCAGAAGATAAAATTTTGAACAGTATCAAAAGGCGTTCGATGATCTAAAGTGAAACTCTCGAGCAAATCGAAATCTTTTTCAAACAGTGCTTTTAATTTTAGTTCGTCATATTGTGTAATTTCTAATCCACTGCATTTTTTTGGTCCGTTTTCAGAGAAAGTTCCTAACACAAAATTTCCATTTTTGATTACAACCGAAGCAACAAGTTCAGCATATTTAGCAATTTGAATTTTCTCTGTTAAAAAATGAAAAGAAGCTCGGTCATGCCAAAAATCAAATTTAATTTCAGGTTTGTACTCTAAAATATCGGAGACGATAAAAGTAACTTGACTGGCTTTCTCGCCTAATCTTTTTTTTACTCGATTAATTGCATTTTCAGAGATATCCAAAAGATACAGGTTAGTATATCCCATTTCCAATAAATGATCAATCAAATGACTGTCACCACAACCAATATCAATGATTTTGGCATCTTTAGGAATATTTAATTTCGTAACAAAGTACAAAGATGTTTTTGGACTTTCCTGATACCAACTAACCTCTTTTTCTTGTTTGGTTGAAAACACGTTCTCCCAATGTAATTTTCGTTCCATAATTTTTTAAACTAACAACCAAACTATATTAATAATTGTAAACTTTGGATCAAATCCGAAAATAACGTTCAAAAGTATTACCGACAAGGTAATAATAATTTTCTTTTTGTGTTTGATGGAGAACTCTTTCATCTAGGTAATAATTTTAATTTTAAGTAACAACATGTAGTTGTTTTAGCGCTTCACTCACTTATTTTGACTATCAATTTTTCTGCAGAAGTACCACAAGAAGATTTTGCTAATATCATAATTTGTATTTTAAATTTAACAAAATTTAGATTTTAATTTTGAGGAAATCGCTGAGAAATAATCTTCAATTTTTTGTAATGTTTCCGTGTTTATACAATAACAAATAGCTGTCCCTTCTATAGTCCCTTTGATAATGTTGGCGTTTTTTAATGCGGCTAAATGTTGGGAGATTGTAGGTTGTGCTAAGGGCAATTCATTTACAATATCACCACAAATACATTTATCAACCGAAAGTAAATAATCTACAATGGCTATTCTGGCCGGATGTGAAAGCGCTTTGAATAAGGTAGCTATTTCGTTATGCTCTTCTGAAAATGAATCGGATTTTGAAGCTCCCATTTTTTATAAATTTTTATATTGCAATATTACGATATATAAATTATATTAAACAAACATTTTTATCATAATTTGATCAAATACTAAACCGTATATCCTAAATATTTTTACTACTTTTGAAACTCAAAATTTATACAAAAATGGCAACAGTAACATTAGGAGGAAATCCAATTCACACCAATGGTGAATTACCAAAAACAGGGTCGAAAGCGCCTGATTTTATATTAGTTAAAACAGACTTAAGCATGGCTACACTAGCTGATTTTGCTGGCTCAAAAGTAGTCTTAAATATATTTCCGAGTATCGATACAGGTACATGCGCCACATCGGTACGAACTTTTAATGAAAAAGCGAGTACTTTAGCCAATACCAAAGTGTTATGCATTTCCCGTGATTTACCTTTTGCTCAAAAACGTTTTTGTGGTGCTGAAGGATTGGAAAATGTAATCAATTTATCCGATTTTAATACCGGAAGTTTTGGAAAAGATTATGGTATAGAAATAACCGATAGTGTTTTGGCTGGCTTACACTCTAGGGTTGTAATCGTTTTAGATGAAAATGGTATTATTAAATATACAGAACAAGTTCCAGAAATAGCTGACGAGCCAAAC
>NZ_JBMOGQ010000158.1:0-4701 GCF_049318325.1 Flavobacterium sp.
AAATATGGTCGATTTTTTTTTACGAAGCATATCAATATGGACATTTTTGGCAATCGCAATCAACCAGGTGTTGAACTGAAATTCAGGATTGTAGGTTGCAATTTTATCAAAAGCTTTAGAGAAAGTTTCAATGGCAATATCTTCAGTATCGGTCTCGTTTTCCGTGCGTTTAAGCATAAAGCCGTATACTTCATTCCAGTAGTGGTCTAGTAAATACGTAAAGGCAACCTGATCACCTTTTTTAGCTTTTTCTATGTATGCCTTTATTTCCAATGTACTGGTTTAGATAAAGTATTGGAAACAAAAATGTTCAATTGTGTAAAAATCAAAACTATTTCAATTATTGGAAACCAATACATTACGTCTTTTTCTTTAAGTTTTCCTGCTGCAAATCCCATAGTAACCCAAGCAAAAATATAACGAAAACCAATCATGCTTACTACAGCAATCCATTGAAATTGAAATGCTAATAAAATAATTGACAATAAAAGAAATAACAATTGCGAAACATAAAAAAGGCCTAGTTGATTTCTGTCAAATAGTTTGTAATGTTTGGCTGTAGATACATGACGACGTTTTTGAGCAAACCATTCTTTAAAAGAAGTTTTTGGTTTAGAATAGGTGAAACTATCAGGCAAAAAACAAATTGTTGTATTCTTTTTTTCAGCTGCCTGATTAACAAACAAATCATCGTCTCCGGAACGTATTTTCATATGATCCATAAATCCACGCACTTTGAAAAACTCTTCACGTTTATAGGCCAAATTTCGACCAATTCCCATGTAAGGTTTGCCAATTTTTGCCCAAGAAAAATATTGCATTGCCGTTAATAATGTTTCAAATCGAATTATTTTATTTAGGAATGAACCGCTAATCTTTTCATAGGCTCCATAGCCCAAAACAATAGTTTTTTCTAATGTAAACTGAGAACTCATATTGGCAATCCAATTATTTGATGATGGAACGCAATCAGCATCTGTAAATAAAAGATATTCGTGCTTTGCGGCTTTGATCCCCAGTGTTAATGCAAATTTTTTATTACCCCAAAAAGCTTCGTTATTTTCTACTTTTACCAATTTGATATTGGAATGTAATTTTTCAAATTCTTCAAAAATCTCCAATGTATTATCGCTTGAAGCATCGTCAATTAAGACAATTTCAAATTGAGGATAATTTTGTTCGACAAGTAACGGAATTAAATTTCTAACATTTTCTTCTTCGTTTTTAGCGCAAACAATTACTGAAATCGGAATTCTTTTTGGTGATCCGGATTGGGGTTTAGCAAATGAAAACTTGCCAAAAATTACAATGTAATAAAGAAATTGAATAACAACAATCGCAACAAATAAAAAGAAAATATATAATAACATAGTGCTTTTTCGACGTTTTAAAAGGATTGCAAATGTACAAAATCAATTATGAACTTTGAATTAAGATGCTTGAAATTATTTTCTGTTTTTTTTCATTTCCATAGCCACTTCAATAGATTGATAATCATTAGAATCTTCCAGTTTAGTAATGATAGTTTGGTAGTTTTTGTCATCTCTGTTTTGAGACAATTTTTTCTTGGCTTCGACAGCTGTGACTTCAATTTCGAAGGAAATTATTCCTTTTGCTTGATGCATTGTTTTCTTTGATAAATCTTCTATACGAACCGGTTTATCTGATTTGGCTTCGTATTTATTCATCAATCTTTTTAAGGCTTCAATGCTTTCTTCAAGGGTATGGAGTTTTACTTTTCCGTAAACGTGAACCGCCAAATAATTCCACGTTGGGACATTTTCATGATCGTACCAAGAAGAAGAAATATAGGTATGAACTCCGCTAAAGATTGCCAAAACTTCATCATTAGTTTTAAAGCTTTCAGCTTGTGGATTTTCTTTGGAAACGTGACCAACTAAATATTTTTTTCCATTCTTTTCTTCTAACAATAATGGAATATGTGTCGCCCACAACTTTCCATCCGTTTGGTTAACTAAAATCCCAAATCCATTTTTATGAATGAAGTTTTGGATGTCTTCCTGATTTTCATTTTTATAGAGTTCTGGGATATACATGAAAATTACGAATTACGAATTACGATTTCTGACAACTTCGACTGAACACAGATAACTAAATAACATTAACCTCCGCTTCAATGGCAATTCCAAATTCCTTTAAAATAGTCGCTTGAATATCTCTTGAAACGGATAGAATTTCTTGCCCTGTCGCATTGCCATAATTGACTAAAACTAGCGCCTGATTTTTATGAATTCCGGCATCACCAAAACGCTTTCCTTTGAAACCAGCTTTTTCAATCAGCCAGCCAGCTGGAACTTTTACTTCGGTTTCTGAAACTACATAATGTGGCATTTCGGGATGTAAAGCATGTACTTTTTCGTATTGTTCTTTTGGTATAATTGGGTTTTTAAAAAAACTTCCACTGTTTCCTAATGCTGCCGGATCAGGTAATTTACTTTGTCGAATCGCAATTACTGCATTGGAAACATCTTTTAAATTTGGAGTAACCACATTTTGTTTCTCTAATTCCTTAGTTATATCACCGTAAGATGTATTGATTTTATGGTTGCGTTTAGTTAGTTTATATACTACTGAAGTAATGATAAACTGGTCTTTTGCTTCGTGTTTAAAAATACTTTCACGATAACCAAAATTACATTCTTCTTTAGTGAACGTTTTCATTTCTTGCGAAGCAATATTCATAGCATCACACGAAATAAAAGTGTCTTTAATTTCGGTACCATAAGCACCAATGTTTTGCACCGGAGTAGTTCCAACATTTCCTGGAATTAAAGACATATTTTCTAAACCACCGAAGTTTTGCTCGATAGTCCAAAGTACAAATTTGTGCCAATTTTCGCCGGCCTGACTTTCAACCCAAACAAAATCATCATCTTCTTTGAGGACTTTTTTGCCTTTCAAATCAATATGAATGACCAAAGCCTGAATGTCTTGTGTCAGTAACATATTGCTTCCACCACCAAGAATGAATTTTGGTTCTGATTGGTGTTCCTTCAAAATGGTATTTAAATCTTCGATCGAATTTACAGCAACAAACTGTTTGGCTTTGGCTTCAATTCCAAAAGTGTTGTATTTTTTTAAAGAAAAGTTATTCTGAATAGTCATGCTCACAAAAGTAAGACAAACGAACTTTTAAACAAACTTGTTATAGTAGTTTTTTTGCCATTTGTGAAGCATAAATAGTGGCATAAAATAAGGCAAAATTTTGGTGTTTTCTTTTCGTATTTCTGCCACTAGCTTTGTTCCGTCAATGTTTTGAAGGAATGGAATTTCAAAAATAGGGCTTTTTGCAAAGTTGTCTAATTCATCAACAAATCTTGGGAAACGCAACAAATAACTGCCCCAAGGTGCACTAAGTCCAATTTTTCTAAAATCAATAACCTCTTTCGGAAGTTTCTCTTCCATTGTAGTTTTTAAAATGAACTTCCCTTTTTTCCCGGTAAACATCCACTTGTCATCCAATGTTCCTAAACCTGCAATAAGTCTTTGATCCAAGAATGGCTCACGACATTCGATTGAAGTTCCCATAGTACAACGGTCATTTCTATCTAACAATGAACACAAATAGGTGTGTTGATCAAAGTATAATGCTTGACGTTGCAGGTTTTTTGGATATAATTCCTGTGCTTCTTTCAAGATTTGATATCGATATTCATTTGCCGGTTTTTGTTTATTTCCGTAAAAATTATTGATGTCGTCTGGATACACATTACATCCATTAAATATTACTAAATCAGCATCATTAGTAATTTTTGAATAGCGGAATAGTTTGTCATAACGTGGACTTTTATTGAAAGTTTCAAACTTACTAAGCTGTGAAATCACTTTTAATAAAGAGGGATTTTTTAACGCTTTGTATCGAACATAACCGCCCATTAATTCATCAGCACCTTCGCCAGAAAGCAAAACCTTTACTTTTGGCTTGGCTAATTTCGCAATTGCCAATAAATGAGGTTCGTTAAGATGCATTATCGGTTCGTCCTGAAAATAAGAGGTTTCAATCAGGTTTTGATATAAACTTTCATTTTCAAGTTTGGTATGATTGAAAGTATATCCATACTGATCGGTTATTTTTTTTGCCAAATGGTATTCATTATGCTCTTCTTCGGAAAAACTAATGTTGAAGGTTTCGATATTCTTAAACTCTTGGTTGTATAAAGCAGATAGGATTGAACATGAATCTAATCCGCCACTTAACAAAACTCCAACGGGAACATCACTTACCATTCGAAGTTTTACCGACTCGAAGAAGGTTTCTTCAAACCATTTTTTTGGATTATCTATTTTGACATGATTTTGAATCTGTTCTTTTAAATTCCACCATCTCGTTGTTTTGCTTTTTCCTTCCTCGTCAATTACCATAAAATGTCCGGGAAGTAATTTTTTAACATCTGCAAACAAGGTTTCTTCGCCTGCTACAAATCGGTTGAAAAAGTATTCTTCCATTCCGTTTTCAGAAATCTGAATCGGTATTCCAGCTGCAAATAGTGCTTTTTGTTCAGAGGCAAAGTATAGTGTGTTTTTATGAATGCAGTAATACAAAGGTTTTACACCCATTCTATCTCTGCATAGAGTCAGTTTTTTTTCTACAGTATCCCAAATAGCGAATGCAAACATTCCATTCAGTCTGTGTAAAACTTCAATGCCGTGTAGTTCATAAAGTTTTAGTAAAACTTCAGT
>NZ_JBMOGQ010000159.1:0-4609 GCF_049318325.1 Flavobacterium sp.
AAGTGGTAGGTACTACTTGTGCCATAGCCATCATACCTGTAATAGCTAATAAAAATGTGAGTGTTAAACTTTTCTTTGTCATTTTGATTATTTTTTGTTGGAGTTATAATTTCTTAAAAAGGATGTTTATAAAAAGTAATTCATATAAGAGCGCAAACGTATTCCAGAAAAATAAAATAGCTGCATTATATTACATTAAGAAATTGTATCCCTTCTATTAATTTAAGGTATTTCCAAAAATTCTGTGGAAGTGCTATGGAAAATGAAGTATAAATTTTATCTTTTTTTAAAAACTGGCTTTCATTCAAAAAAGATCTGGTAAACTATATTTTGCGAAATTTAGCCCGACAAAATACGTTTAAGCATAAATTAACGGTTTTTTAACCCAAATTTTGTCTCGTCTTTTTGGACGAGACAAAATTTGGGTTAAAAATAGTTCAAGATTATATGACTGAACGCAAAGAGGCGCGCCTGCGGCGCGCCTCTTAATACATCTGATTAATTAAAGCTTGTATTAATCTTGTTTGCTGATTTTGCTGGTATGCTTCAGCGCATCATTGCAATATACCTGTACGGTATACATACCTGAAGAAATTTCATCCAGACCGATGATCATGGTGTGTGAACCTGCTTCATGACGGGCTTGCATTTGTTTTACCAGTCGACCACTGATGTCAAACAGTTTTACAACGGTTTGTTGTGCATTTGTTGCTGTAATATCAACCATTACCACTGAAGTAGCCGGATTTGGATATACCATGATTTCTTCTTGTAATGAAACCTCTTCCGTTACGGATGGTTTACTTGCCAACGTAGTCCAGTCACTTATTTCACTCCAAGGTCCGGTTGTAAATGGTGAAGGATTACAGATAGCACGAATTTGCCATTCGTAATTGGTATTCAAAGCTAATCCAGTGTAATTTTTGCTGGTGGCGGTACCAGAAGCAGTACCATTTACCCATGCACCAGGACCGGCCGCTAAACGGTAACGAATTTGATAATAATTCGTATTTGGTATTGCTGTCCAGGTCAAGGTAGTTGTAGTACCTGTTATATTAATTGCATTCAAATTCATTGGAGCAACACAAGAATTGCTTGTCGTGAAGATTGAAGTTGCACTCCAAGGACCCGGGTAGTTCGGCGTACTACAGAATCCACGCACTTCCACTTCATACTGAGTACCTGCGGTTAAACCAACAATATTTTTAAATGTTGTTGGAGCAGCTTGGGTACCACCGCCTGTCCAGCTACCTGCACCTACTGCACGGTAACGAATTTCATACCAAATCAATCCAGGAATTCCATTCCAGTTTACAGTAGCTGAATTTCCACCAATATTACTCATATTGATACCAGTTACTGGAGGTGCAGCGGTCGTAAAGATATTGGCCGGAGCAGAGGTATTCGTACAACCATTCCCATCGGTATATGTATAGGTATAGGTTGTAGTTGGTCCACTGTATGGGTTGGCCACACTAAAAGTACCACCACTAGGATTTCCAATCAGAGAAACTGAATTACCGGCACAAGCACTTACGTCGCTGGCAGTAACAGTTGGCAAAGGATTGATGGTCAAATTCAGGGTATAATCCTGACATGCTACATTCGCTGTGTAAACACCTGATGCAGTATAATTTAAACCGGTTATAGCCCAGTTATAGGTTACACAAGCTGAAATGGTCGTAACAATTGGTGGATTCGGAGAACCAGTTACAACCCATGAACATGAAGTTGTGTTGAAAGTCGCCGTTTCATAACAAGCTAAGTTAGGCATAGCTGGCATAGTTCCAGTTACAACCCATGAACATGAAATTGTGTCGAAAGTAGCTGTTTCATAACATGCTAATCCGGTTGGTGCAGGAGGCATAGATCCTGTTATATCCCAAGAACAAGTCGTGTAATTGAAGGTAGCTGTTTCATAACATGCTAAACTTGGTTGTGCAGGTTGTACTACAACTATTTGTGTAGCCGTGTTAGTATTACCATTAGCGTCCGTCACCGTCCAAGTAACCGTAGTATTGCCCATCAAAAAAGTTGACGGTGCATCATTTGTAACGCTCGCTACACTGCAATTGTCACTTGTAGCTGGTGTACCCAATGATACGGTCACTCCGGCACAATTATTCGTGCTAACAAACACTGTATCATTTGCCGTAGATGCTGTGGCACTTACCGAAGCAGGATTGAAGAAAGCCAATAATTGTCCACCTTGAACAACTTCTGTTAAATTAGGTAAACCTGTAGTGTAGTGTGCTTGTACATCTAATAAGAACATTCCAGGTCCTAATATGTCAGACATATCAATGATACCTGAAGATTCTTCGTCATTATTGAATGGCAATGTTGCAGGCGTTGTAGTTGATCCAACTAAATCTCCAAATCGAGCTGGGTCATGTTTTCCTACTAATTCTAATGAATCAGTTGCAATCGTATATTGCCAGATTTTAGCACTATGAGCTTGACCACCTGGATCCTCTTGTAAAAGAATGTGTCCTAACTTATCAATAGTCATGTTGTCTAACATTTTTTGACCTTCTGTTCCGTCTAAAAGAACAGTAATTGTTCCACCAGTTTCTGGATTTGCAATGTCATTAAAACGTAATCTCCAGAGACGACTTGGGGACGTAAATGAGTTCGTAGTAACAAAGTAAAAATCGTTAGGATTTGATGGATCAAAAGCTCCATCTTCTGGGCGAAGGAAATTAGTTACTCCAGCAGCAACACTATTTGTATGTAAAGTTGCTCCTGTTGTATTTTGAACAAATCCAAGATCTTCTAATGCAAAGGGTGTATTTGCAGCAGGAATACTTGCAGATAATTCAAGTGGTAAACCTGGCACTTTTACGCCCCATAATTTACCGTTGTTTAATCCCGCTTTATCTATATCTGTTCCTGAATTTGTTTTTGTACCAATATAAAAGTAAACTTGTCCGGGGGTAGCATCATCTGTACCAGCCACAACCGTTTTATCTCCTGATGCCGGACTTGCAACTGCATTCTCCCATGAGAATCTTCCTAAATAGGGCAATTGGTAGCTAACGCCTGCTGATGCTCCTGTTAAAATATGTCCAAAGGCACGACCTTCTGATCCTGATTCTTCACCATTCAGAAAAATACGCTCTGGAGTACCTAAACCAGTAGCTTGATTATAGAATGCAGAAACTGAAGGAAGATCAGCCGAACAAAAACGATTGAATTGAGTAGTTCCTAAAACAAAACTACTAGTAGCTGTATCCCAATTGTAAACACTTTGTATTAAATCGCTTCCGCTTTGTACAGCTAGGTTTGATTTATTAATAACCCATTTTGATACAAAGGCGCCAGTAGATCCGTGAGCACGAACAATACCCTGTGTATTTCCTAATTCATGATTCATTAATAAAGTAAAAGTACCATTGTTGTTATCATAAGCACCTAATCCATCAGGAATACCTACCATTCTATAAGAACCTACAGAATCGTTTACTGACAAAATTGAAGTGAATTTACCACCTTTTGATTGAGACAATATATAAGGAGATTGAGTTGTTGATGGTCCAGTTACTCCAGGTAATAAAGAAGATGATTGCACGTAGATAGATGGATTAGTCATATCCGGAATACTATTTACGACACCTGAAGTAGTTGCTGTACAACCATTGGCGTCTGTGACAGTATAAGAATAAGGACCTGCATTGACTGTAAATGATCCTGTTCCAGTATATGGAGCAGTACCACCGAAAGCAGCTACGTTAACAATAGTTGAACTATTATTACAATCTACGGAACCAGCAATAGATGAAGCCATTAATTGTGCTGGATCGGTCAATACAATTTCGCTGCAAGCGGAATTGCTGCCATCAGTGGCACAAACTGTATAGGTGCCTGCTCCGAGCATATCAAAGAATCCAGTTGTGTTGGTAGCAACGCCGCCATTAAGTGTATAAGTATAGGTAGGTCCTACCACTGAAGGATTAGCCTGAATAGAACCATTGGTCAATCCATAACAGGAAATCGGTGAGACTACAAGCATATCCAGTGAAAACGCAGTGACTTGCAAAGTAGAAGTAGCTGAGTTATCTGTAATAAGATCGCCAGCTACTGAAATACCTGCTGCACAAGTAGTACCATTTCCAAAGTTTATATTTCCGGCAAAAGTTTGTGCAGGTGAAACTGTAACACCTTGTGCCTTTAGTATAATGGTGCGACTGGTACTTACCGGAATAGGGTCTGTAGAATTACAAACTCGTAATTGTGAACCAGAGTTTGATAATATGGTCCATCCTGCCGGTAAGCCTGTTTGTGCTGCATTCGGTAAAAATGTCACTGAAGTAGGTACTTGAATAATTGGTCTAAGTTTAGCTTGTGGAATAGTTGAGATTGGTCCACTATTACCGATAGTTACGATAAGATCGATGGTATCACCCACAGCTACGATCCCTGAATTAGAAGGTAAAACGTTTATAAAAGGATTCGCTTGCCCAAAGGACTTCCCAACAAGGAATAAAGCCCCAATGCAAAATAGCATTATTAATTTTGTATGTTTCATTATTGAATTATTGAATTATTTATTGAGTACTTAAGCTGTTATTTGCACTATTGTTTGCTGGTGTACTATCAGAACCTCCAG
>NZ_JBMOGQ010000160.1:0-4577 GCF_049318325.1 Flavobacterium sp.
TTTGATTTACTTTTCGATTGCAAAATTGATTCTTGGCTTTTAATCAATTAGTAGCACAACAGTTTCTTTCTTTAGACTTATGCTCCCGCTGTTTATTATATCTTTTTCTTTTGCAAAGAAAAGGATGTCATTCCCATCGGGGCTATTTGGAGGTTTTGTTTTTCTTTACTCCGCAAAAGCATCCATAGCTGGTAACGCTCTATTGTTAAAGTCCCAAAGCGATTGGTTTTCCCACGGCGAACCATTAGTCGATTGATTACCTCTAAAAGCGACCCATTCTGTTCCCCAATAGCAAAACCCAAATCCTTGTTGGGTTTCTTTTATCTTTTCTTTTAAAGCAAGTAAATAGGCTTTTTGCCCTAAAGGCGTTGCGCTAAATAAAGGAATAATTTGATCGGTTGTCCCCAAAATATTATTGGTCCAGTCATTAAAACCTAAGGTAAAAGGATAAGAAGTCTCAGCGATAATTACTTTTTTATTATGGGTTTGACCTAACGTACTAATAGTAGATTTTACATCATCTAAATTTTTCCCATGCCAAATGGGGTAATACGACAATCCAATATAGTCATAATTTACCGTTGCCATTTTATTGTAAAACCAACTCGCATCAGTACCAATACCTGCATAGTGAAGCATGATTTTTGTTTTTGGCGCTTGGGTTCGAATGGTGTTACTGGCAATTGACAATAATTCTAAAAATTCATTTTCGTGAGTTGCTAAATCGGCTTTGGGCCACATAAAACCATTATTTATTTCATTTCCAATTTGAATAATATCAGGTCTAATTTCGGTCACTAACATTGACGTATAATTGGTAAAAGCAATTTTCAAATCGCTAAAGGATAAATTGGCCCATGCTGCTGGTATCGATTGCGTTCCCGGATCGGCCCAAGTATCAGAATAATGAACGCAAAGCCATACTTTCATGCCGGCATTTTTTACCCGTTGTGCTAATGCTTTTACTTCAGTAAAAGAAGAAAGATTTTCAGGAGAGTTATTCCAAATGCGAATACGAATGGTGTTACATCCTGCTTTTTTTAAAGTAAGTAATGCATCTTCCGATTGATTAGTAGCATTGAAGTATTGCGTGCCCTCATTCTCAATTAAAGGCAAAAACGACATATCGGCTCCTTTAATAAATACGTCTTGTGAAGTGTCATTAAACGAATTTTCATTAGAACATGAAAAAGAAAACAACAAAAGGGTACAATAAAAAATGGCTCTTATTTTCATGTTTCAAAATTACTTTAAATTATTAAAGAGTTTAAAAATAAAAAAACCTCTGAAAAGAGGAGTTTTCTGTACCTGCCAACCGAAACCATGATGATTGTTTATAGCAAAAGAAAATGTACCGCCTTTAACAGTTTCCTTTATTGTCTAATTTAGATTTGTAGTAATATTATATATGAAAAGAATAAAGTGAAACAAACCTTAGTGTATACAACCCATTTTGGATGGCTTTGCGCAAGTTTGTTTCGGGCATAAACGAGTTATGTGTGATTCGGAAAAAAATCGCAGTGAAATTTGGAGCGTTACCATTTTTTGGTAACTTAGCTGAAAATATAAACTTATGGGACGCAATACTTCAATATCTTTAGGTAATCATTTTGAAAGTTTTATAGAATCAACTGTTTCGAAAGGCCGTTTTAGCAACGCTAGTGAAGTTATTAGAGCTGGACTTCGCTTATTGGAAGAAGAAGAAAATCGAGTTATTGCATTGCGAAAAGCAATACAAGAAGGAATCGATAGTGGAATAGCAAAAGACTTTGAATCTAAAAAATTCTTAGAATCATTAAAGGCTAGAAAAAAATAAATGGCAAAATTTAGTTTTACCAATAGAGCTCTTGATGATCTAATAGAAATCTGGGATTATACTGTTGAGAACTGGTCTGAAAATCAAGCGGAGAAATATTATAATCTTATTATAGCATCTTGTTTAGATTTAGCCAATAATCCTGAATTGGGAAAATCATATAACATTGTTTCTCAAAATTTACTTGGCTTCAAATGCGGTGAACATATTATTTTCTTTCAGGAAATTGTAAAAAATGAAATTGAAATTGCAAGAGTTTTACATGGAATGATGGATTTGAAGAGCAAAATATAGACGAACCACACATAATAGTCGCTTCTCCCGAAAGTCCTTCTGACTTTCAAATGGGGTTTTGCACTTGAAATCATTAATAATAAATAATCGCAACTACTCCATGTCGCGGAACGTTAGCTAAAAGTTAATTCGCATGCTACTAACAAAAAAGCCACAGTTTCCTGTGGCTCAATTTTAACGTAACTAAGCTTATTGCAATATAATTTTTTTAATATCTACAATCTGACCTTGTGGGTTGATGATATGAACAAAGTACATTCCAGTTCCACCCCACGTTGCTAGTTGCATAGTGCTGTTGGTTCCAGAAGTAGTAATTGGAGTCGTTGCCACTTCTTGACCCAATGAATTAATAATTTTCAATGTTCCACCATTCAAATTGGTGATGTTGTTGAAACTGATGTTTATTTGAGAACTTGCAGGATTGGGAGCAATAGTAATATTATTTGCCCATGTAACAGGGTCATTGAAAGATAACTGCCCAACGTTTATGATAAGGGTGTCGGTTACAGTAATGTTTGTGATGCATTGGTTGACATTGTACAAGTTGGTTATTTCTTCTTGGGTTAGAGCACGATTCCATATACCTATGTCATCAACTTTTCCATTAAAAACGCTCAAGGGGTTGTTATTACTGTCTAAATGGTTGCTTCCGAAAAAAATAGGGCATTGTGTAGCAGGTTGATAATTTGATTGCAAAACAGAACTCACAAGAATCCCATTAACATATTCTCTGGATTCTGAGTTACTTCGGGTAAATGTTATATTATACCATGTACCTGAATTAAAATTACTACACAATTGATTTGATTGAAAACTATAATCAGAACCATCGAAATTTTGTAACCCAAAATTATTGTCATTATTAAATGTTCCTATTGAGAAACCATTCCAACCGCAAGTTGAAGCATTACCACTTCTAATAATTGGACCAATAGCATCGCAAAAACTAGTAATTGAATTAAACCAAATCGTCACAGTAAATTCAGGGTATAAAATATTAGGATTATTATTAACAATAATAAAATCATTCACACCATCAAAACTATAAGCACTATTTGCATTTCCAAATCTATCCGTTGTCAAGGTAGCACCGTTGTTAGTTCCATTATTACCATTACCACTTTCATCATTTGCGTTGCCACAGAATGGCCAATAACCAACAAGTCCTGTCGTAGGAACGTTGGCTGGCAAACATGCGGTTTGAGGCAAAGATGAGTTATATATGTTGGTTATTTCTTGCTCAGTTAAAACTCGATTCCAGATTCCTATATCATCTAGTTGACCTGTAAAGGAATATCCTTGACCAGCATATCCAATTAGCATTGGTAAACTTGGAATTGAAGTATTAGAAACAACTGTAGTATTAGTATAGAATAAATTGTTGTCAAGATACATTTTTACAAAAATACCATTGTTAAAGACGCAGACAAAATGATGCCAAACGTCAGCTGAAGGAATTTGATTAAGTGCATAATATCCAGTTAAATTTGAATTTGAACGAGGATACGTACTATGCCCATATTGCCCTGTACCAGCATCATACCTATATCCAACAGCAAAATTACAATCTAATATACTATTTGTAGGTGTGTTATTGGCAAAGAAAAATATATCCGCTTGACTTAAATTATATGTAGCCATTTTATACCAGCCCGAAAAAGTTACTGACCCCTGTAGTGATTGATTTGGAGCCTGAATGTATTGTCCATTGCCATTAAAACTATAAGCAGAATTAGACGCACCTAATCTATCAGTTGTCAAAGTAGCTCCATTAACCGTGCCATTATTACCATTTCCACTTTCATCATTGGCATTACCATTGAATGGCCAATACCCCACAAGACCGTTAGTAGGAACATAAGATGGAACTTGAGCAAAGAGTGTTTGGGTACTCAAAGCGGCACCCATCGCTAATAAAAGTATTATTTTCTTCATAATTGATAATTTTAAAATTAAAGACAAATATATAAAAATCTCTTAATATGGAGTAAATATATTTAGAGTTACATAATTTAAAGTCATTCTATTGATTTGCTCTACAAAAAGAGGAAAAAAATGACACCAAAGAATAGTAGAAACAAAAAGTCAGAAACAGACAATAATGAAAGAATTTATCTAAAAAAAATAGGGGAGCGATTAAGATATTTCAGGAAAAAAGCAGGCTATACTAACTCTGAATATTTTGCTTACGAAAACAATATTAGTAGACCTCAATATGGTAAATATGAAGCTGGTGCGAACATACAATTAAATACACTTATTAAAATTTTAAATGCTATGAATGTGTCATTAGAAGAATTTTTCACTGGTTTTAATGAATTTTAGAAAAACTTAAAAAAAATCTCTGGAGTCGACTAACAAAATAATTTGATTAAACCTTAAAAGAAAATGCTCCTCGGTTGAGGAGCACTTTGTACCCGGAGCCGGAGTCGAACCGGCACGGTTTCCCACAGGTGTTTGAGACCAG
>NZ_JBMOGQ010000161.1:0-4473 GCF_049318325.1 Flavobacterium sp.
ATGATTAGTGTAAAACTCTTCACATAAAATTTAATAAACCAAAAACTTATAAACGAAAACGATTGAATTTACTCCGTTTTGTTAATTTACCAAAAATAGGGGCAAAACAATGGTTCTTGTTTGCTAATTTTACATTTTAATACATTGAAGATGTCTAAAGTAATAAAAAAAATAGGGGTATTAACTTCGGGAGGTGATTCTCCCGGAATGAATGCTGCCATACGTTCTGTAGTACGAACTTGTGCTTATCATAATATTGAATGTATTGGCATTTACAGAGGCTATCAGGGAATGATTGAAGGCGATTTTAAAGAAATGGGACCTCGGAGCGTGAACAATATTGTGAATAAAGGAGGCACAATCCTAAAATCGGCACGTTCTAAAGAATTCATGACTTTTGAAGGCAGACAAAAAGCACATCAAAATTTAGTTAATGCTAATATTGATGCTCTAGTGGTCATTGGTGGAGATGGAACTTTTACCGGTGCAGAAGTCTTTAATAAAGAATTTGGCTATCCTGTGATGGGAATTCCGGGTACGATTGATAACGACATTTTTGGTACCAGCCATACTCTAGGATTTGACACTGCATTAAACACAGTCGTAGAATGTATAGACAAAATTCGTGATACAGCAAGTTCACATAATCGTCTTTTTCTAGTTGAAGTTATGGGAAGAGATGCCGGTCACATTGCTTTAAATGCCGGAATAGGAGCAGGAGCAGAGGAAATACTGATTCCAGAACAAGATTTAGGGTTAGATCGTCTTTTAGAATCTTTACGTAAAAGTAAAGCATCTGGAAAATCGTCTAGTATTGTGGTTATAGCCGAGGGCGATAAAATTGGTAAAAGCGTATTTGAACTTAAAGATTATATCGAAGAAAATATGCCGGAATATGATATTCGTGTTTCTGTTTTAGGCCACATGCAACGTGGTGGTGCTCCATCCTGCTATGATCGGGTTTTAGCATCACGTCTTGGAGTAAAAGCTGTAGAATCAATTTTAGAAGGAAAGTCCAATTACATGGTAGGAATGTTAAATGATAAAGTAGCCTTAACTCCACTAGAAAACGCTATTAAAGGACACTCTGAAATTGATTTAGAATTATTAAGAGTTTCAGATATCATGTCTACATAAAAGAAAGAGGATTAGTTTATTTGATTATTCGTTCATTCGATATCAAAAAAATAACAACATTACCACATAAATAAATTAACAAAAAAATGTCAAAAGTAAAATTAGGAATTAATGGTTTCGGAAGAATTGGAAGAATTGTATTCAGAGAAACTTATAACAGAGACAATGTTGAAGTAGTAGCTATTAACGACTTATTAGATGTAGATCATTTAGCTTACTTATTAAAGTATGATTCAGTTCACGGGCATTTTAATGGAAAAGTAGAAGTAAGAGATGGAAAACTTTACGTAAACGATAAATACATCAGAGTAACGGCAGAGAGAGATCCAAAATTAGTTAAATGGGACGAAGCTGCAGTCGACGTTGATGTTGTTGCTGAATGTACCGGTTTCTTTACAACAATTGATACAGCAAAAGCACATATTGATGGTGGTGCTAAAAAAGTGGTTATTTCTGCACCATCTGCAGATGCTCCAATGTTTGTTATGGGTGTAAATCATCTTGAAGCTAAAGCAACAGATACTGTAGTTTCTAATGCTTCTTGTACGACCAACTGTTTAGCGCCATTAGCTAAAGTAATCAATGACAACTTCGGAATTGTGGAAGGTTTGATGACCACCGTTCATGCTACAACGTCAACTCAAATGACAGCTGACGGACCGTCAAGAAAAGACTGGAGAGGCGGTCGTGCTGCTAGTGTAAACATCATTCCATCATCAACAGGTGCTGCTAAAGCAGTTGGAAAGGTTATTCCTGCATTGAACGGAAAATTGACAGGAATGTCTTTTCGTGTTCCTACAGTTGACATTTCTGTAGTTGATTTAACTGTAAAAGTGGCCAAAGAAACTTCGTATGAAGAAATCATGGCAGTATTGAAAAAAGCTTCTGAAAACGAATTAAAAGGTATCCTTGGATACACAGAAGATGATGTTGTTTCTCAAGATTTCGTTTCTGACCCAAGGACTTCTATTGTAGATGCAAAAGCCGGAATTGGTTTAAATTCGACCTTTTTTAAATTGGTTTCCTGGTATGATAATGAATACGGTTATTCAAGCAAATTAATTGATTTATCAGTTCATATCGCTAATTTATAATTAAAGAAAATAGAAAATAGAGTAAAGAATATAGACTAAAAAAATATCTTTACTCTATTTTATAATTAATCACAATAGTGACGAAAATGGCTGAGCCTATTTTCTATAATCTATTCTCTATACTCTTAAATAAAATATGAAATTATTAGTTGATAGTGGTTCTACCAAAGCCGATTGGATTGCCATTGATGATAATGGAAAAGTAATTTTCACTACGCAATCACTGGGTTTAAATCCGGAAGTTTTAGAAGAAGCAGAAATCATCAATCGTCTTGACAATAAATTTGATATTTCTCACAATAAAGACAAAGCAACGCATCTGTACTTTTATGGTGCAGGTTGCGGAACCGATAGAATGAAAGATTTTTTGACTAGTGTTTTTAAAAAATATTTCACCAAAGCTATAGTTTCTGTATATGAAGATACTTATGCTGCAGTCTATGCTACTACACCTAAAGGAGAACAAGCCATAGTTTGCATTCTTGGTACCGGTTCTAATTGTAGTTATTTTGATGGTAAAGTATTGCATCAAAAAGTACAATCATTAGGTTATATAGCAATGGATGATGGTTCTGGAAATCGTTTTGGAAGACATTTGTTAAGAGGCTATTCTTTTAACAAAATGCCAGAGGATTTAGCCAAAGAATTTGAAGAAGAATACAATCTTGACCCGGATTATATCAAACATAATTTATACAAAGAACCTAATCCAAATGCTTATTTGGCAACTTTTGCAAAGTTTTTGATTAAGCATAAAGACAATGATTATTGTAAAAAAATAATTCAGGATGAAATGAAAGATTTTGTAGAAAATTATATATTACAATTCGAAAATTGTCATGAATTATTAGTGCATTTTGTAGGCTCTATCGCGTTTTATTTAAAAGATGAGTTGGAAGCTGCATTGCAAAAATATGATATAAAAGTTGGGAACGTACTCAGAAGACCAATTGACGGTCTTATTGCTTACCACGTTTTGAATAAATAATCTTCTAAATATTTATTCCGTTAAGTTGGAATCCAAATGCAGAGAAAAGCTCTTTTTTAAATAAAGGTAATTTTTCTAGCTATAGCTTTGTTTTTTATTGGAAAAAGTACAAATGATCATTCGGCATCTCATCTTACGTCTAATATAGTTTGGGTTATGAAGTAATATTATGCAGTTTTAAAAGGCGATATAAAAGTTAGATGTAGATCAATATTAATACTGATTTGTGTATCAGAAATATATACAAATTTTGTATTCAGTAGAGTAAACTACAGATAGAATTTCCCGAATTAAAAAAAGATATTTGGGTCGTAATTTTTAGGCTATTGGTTTTGGATTTTGGAGTACAGGAAATATTACAGTTGTAATAGCTATGTGCCATAAATCCATAGAGGTTTACTTGAGATTTGGGTTTTTACTTTTAGAATTTATCACATTTGTTAATTTTATTCTAATTCTAAGACTAAACTTTATTATATCATAAAAGAGTTTCATACTTTTAGACCATCAAAAAGTCTTATGCGATATTCTACAGTTTTACTTTTATTTTTATTTTCCCTAAGTGCAATTTCGCAAGTTAATTCGGTGTCTCAAAAAGTAACAGGAACAATTTTCAACGACAATACTTTGAAACCTATTCCTAATGTAAATGTTATTAATGTAAATAAAGTAAAAGGGGTAACAACCGATGTTAAAGGTTACTTTGAATTAGAGGTGAGTGTAAATGACACGCTACATATTGCCTCTTTAGGTTATCAATCCTTGCGCGTAAGAGTAACTAATGACTGGTTAAAAAATGGTACAGCTAAATTATTACTTACCGAAAAAGCAATAGCTTTAGAGGAAGTTATTGTTAGAAAATATGATTTAACAGGTTATCTTGAAATAGATTCAAAACTTATTCCCGATAAAGCAAACTATCGATATAGTATTTCTGGTTTGCCACAAGGTTATGAAACGGGAGATACGTCTCCTGGAGCTTTTACCAGAGTCTTAGGTTCTATTTTTAATCCGGCTGATATGCTATATAATTTCTTCGGGAAGAAGACTAACGAGCTCAAAAAACTCAAACAGATGAAAAAGGATGACACGGTTAGGAATCTGTTAGAATCCAAATTTGACAGAGAAACCCTTGGCGTGCTTCTTGGCATTGATAAAAAAGAAATTTCCGAGATCTTAATGCGTTGCAGCTATTCCGAAGAATTTATTAAAACCGCTAACGATTTGCAAATCATGGATGCCATTAGCGAATGC
>NZ_JBMOGQ010000162.1:0-4464 GCF_049318325.1 Flavobacterium sp.
CATAGATTTTATTGGTTACAAAAAAAGACTCTTCCCAATTGGTCGTTTAGATAAACTTTCGGACGGACTCATCTTTTTAACCAATGATGGGGATGTAGTGAATAAAATTTTGAGAGCAGGCAATGGTCATGAGAAAGAATACAGGGTTCAAGTTGATCAACCGATAACACATGAATTCATAGAAAATATGAGAAATGGTGTGAGGATATTAGGTACAAAAACAAAAAATTGTTTTGTTGAACAAGAGAATGAAAGTCGATTTAAAATCATTTTGAAACAAGGATTGAATAGACAAATCAGAAGAATGTGCGAAGCATTGGGATACAAAGTCACCATATTGACGAGAACAAGAATCATGCATATCCCATTGAGGGGAATCGCACCAGGTACATGGCGTTATTTTACAGAAGTAGAAAAAAAGCAACTCGAAGATTTAATTAAAAACAGTTCTAAGACAGAATTGGATGTTGAATTTGATGATTAAAATATAAAATACCTATTCATATTTATAAATTAATAATTAAAAATTATTAGATATTAATTACTTTGCATTCGAGAATTTAATTTAAGATTAATTGCAGGGTATGATTTTTATTCAAGCTTTACAACAGCGAAATAAATGGCTTTATGTATTAGGATGTATTGTTTTCGTATTGGGAATAATCAGCCTTGGTTTTTTATTATTTGATTCTAGGACCGTAAATGGGATTTCACTTTGGAGTCTGCCTTTCCGTTTTTCTATTGCTTCTGGAGTATATATTTTTACTATTGCATGGTTATCTTTTTTGATAAATAATACTCATTTCAGAAAAGCAATTACGATCTTAATATTTATCCTATTTTCTTGTTTATTGAGTATTGTTTTTTTTCAGTTGATAAAAGAACACATAGCGTTCATTGCAAACGAAACGCCATTCGATCAGCTATTAAATCAACTAAGCATGACTTTGTTTTTATGCTTGTTGTTTTTACAAATTTGGATTACAACTCATTTTTTTAGGCAAAAAAAGAACATGCACAGTCAGCACTTTACATGGGGTGTAAGAATGGGATTTTTTGTTTTTACCTTTTTTTTGTTCATGCTGGCTACACTTTTTTTATTTAGGGATAAAACTGAGGGTATAAGTTTATTTCAATTTGAACGCGGCCTTTCTTTTGAAATTCAAGCCTCTTTTTATCTTGGGTTACACTCCATTCAAATTATTCCTCTTTTGAGTTATTATCTTTTTGACCAGAAAAAACAGGTTGTTTTTTTCTCAATCGCTTATGTTGTTCTCATTTTGGTTTTGATAGTTTTGTTTTTTTTGAAATCGTTTTGAGCCTGTTTTTGTTTGTCTGATTATTATTATCAACCATTTTTTAGTATTGTGGAAAAATCAAGTTGACTTACTCTTGATTCATTTCGTTTGTATAATTTCCATTGTTTCTTATAAAATTGTTAAGGATTTTTAGCTAAAGCTGAAAAACTTAGTAAATATTAAAAATACACATCCCTGAACTCCACCTAAATATGCTACGTAACGTCCATATAATCAATGGATTAAAAAATTGTAAAACGAAAGCGAAATAATCATTAATTTTAGCACAAAGTGTTAATACTTTTAGGATTCGATACCCCCTGAAACCCAACCCAAAAGAACAATCGTTCATCCTACTTTTTTAGGTAAATGAAGTTCTGATTTGTATTTGTATAATAATTTTTATTGTTTCAGAAATAGTTAACAAATTATATGTATCCACTACAGTTGAATTTATTACGCTCACTTACCTTTTTTGCACGATTAGCAATTGTTACGGTTATTTTATTAACCGTATCATTACATGCAAAATCACAAAATGTTAACGTTACAGCTACATCCGGTTCCGTTTTAAGCAGATCTTATCTGTCTCTAAAACTTGCCTTTGATGGTATTAACAATGGTGATCATCAAGGTGTAATTACCGTGAGTGTTATAAATAATACCAATGAGGGAATAACTCCAGCAGTCTTAAATAGTGGAGATGCATTTCCAGCTTCTTATACATCCGTTACCATCAGTGCAGGTGGTAATGCAGTGTCTGTTTCTGGTACTCCTGCTGCTGGATTTGGTGTGATAGAATTGAATGGTGCAGACAATGTGATTATAAACGGAGACAATCCATCGACTGCTGGTATCGCCAGAAATCTTACCATCAATAACAATACAACATCTACCAATACCAATAACTCTGTCATTCGTATTGCTACTTCTCTTGCTGTAACATCAGCCAATAATATAAGTTTTAGAAACCTTGTGTTGAATGGAAATGTGACTAACGGTAACGACTCAACGATAATAAATACCAATACTCAATCCAACTTAAGTTATGGTATCTATGTTGGTGGTGAAGCAGGTGTAACCGATGTTTCTGCTCCCAACGCCATCACTGCGACTGATTTTTCTCAGTCAGCTCTTTCGGGTACTACGATCAATAATCTGACAATAGAAAACAATTTGATTAGTCGTTGCGGACGAGGTATTATGATTAACTCATCCAATTCGAGTGTGATGAGTGATTTGGTTATCACCAATAACACCATTGGTAATGTAGGATCATTCACCGCCCCATACAGAATTAACCCTGCAACAACTGTTTATGTAAAAGGTATTTCGATTTCTGGTACCAACTCTATGGTAATTACACGAAACACAGTTAAGAATATCATTTCGTTTGTTGGAACTTCATTAGCAGGTATAGAACTCGGCGCGAATAATGGCAATGGTTCTATTCGAATTGATTCTAATTCAGTAAATACGATTATTTCAAATACAAACACTGGAGGTACATCCGGTAACATAGCTAATGGTATTTCGATCAACTCTGTAAATGGTCAGTACTCAATTACTGGGAATGAAATTAGCAACATCGAAACTTATGGAAATTTCTATACTGCAGGTGGAATTGAAATCAATGCAAACGGTGCGGCGGGTATAATTTCTTTGAATAAAATATACCAAGTTTATGGAAAGAACCAGTCATCTGCAATGGGTATTACTTTAAGATCGGCTGGTAACTCCATGCAGATCCAGAATAACTTTATTTATAACCTCTCTAATAATCCCACCATTTTCAACATAGCTCGAGCTGTTATTGGTATAAATATACAAAGTGGAAGTAACCATAAAATTTATCATAATTCGGTTCATCTATATGGTAATACTTCAATTAACAGTCCGAATATTACTACATGTTTAATGACTAGAAGTGCGGCTTATGCAGGATTGGATATCAGAAATAATATTTTTTCCAATGAAATGACTACGGTTAATACGGCGTCTGTTCACTCATGTTTATACATGACTTACACTGCGGCGCAAGCTGCTGCAAGTGTAACGGCTATGAACTTAAACAACAATGCTTATTATACCGGTACAACAACAGGCGTTCATGGGGTGGGGTATTTTGGTACAGGTTATAATGCAGCCAATTTATTTTCTGCAACTGATTTCGTAGCTGGAGCAACAACACCTGCAACAAACTGGAGAAGTTATTCTACAGCTATAGGAGATGTCAACAATGACAATGTCTCCATTGCAACCACCGGAGATGCTCCTTTTAGTAGTGATGTCGATTTACACATAAATGCTACATCAAGTCCTTTAGAGTCTGGAGGTGCCGATCTTGATGTTGTCATAGATATCGACAATGAGACCAGAAGTGCAACTACTCCAGATATTGGAGCAGATGAGTTTATTACTCTACCTGTGGATAATTTCCCGCCAACCATATCCGCTCAATTGCTTCCTGATTGTAGCCCAACACAATTGTTATTTGCAACCATTAACGATGCGAGTGGTGTAATTCAAGATGCAACAGGTTCCGATCCCGCTTGTCCTCAGGTTTATTGGAAGATAGGAATAAATGGAACGTACCAGGTGAGTCCTGGATTTTGGCAAGGAGAAAATCTGTATTTGTTTATTTTGGGTGGAGGTGTTGTAAATGACACTATATATTATTACATAGTAGCTCAAGATCAGGCGCCTACTCCTAATGTTGTTGCTTTCCCATCTGTTGGAGCTAGTGGATACTCCATCAACATTCCTGCTGCATCTACACCACCAACTGCTCCATTGTTTTATGTTAATCGTGCAGCGTTAAGTGGAACTTATACAGTGGGTACCGGAGGGAATTTTACCACTTTAACGGCAGCAGTTGCAGCATATAATACGGCTTGTTTATCAGGACCTGTTACTTTCCTACTTAAAAATCAAAACTTCACCACGGTAACCGGAGAAACATTTCCAATTGTCATCAATCAGAATGCTTTTGCCACCAATTCAAATACCTTAACCATCAAGCCAGACGTTGGTGCAAGTCCAATCATAGAAGGTGGAAGTTCGGACGCTACGATTAAATTGAACGGAGCGGATTATATAACCATTGACGGATCTAACGTTACCAACGGCACTTCTAGAAATTTGATTATATCCAATAACAATATTG
>NZ_JBMOGQ010000163.1:0-4439 GCF_049318325.1 Flavobacterium sp.
AGTCAAAAAATTTGCTTCACATAAGTTATTAAACTCTTTAAGCACTTTTACTGTATCGATAACTGGGTCAAGGTCGTGAGTTAGCATTAATACACTTTTATTTAAAAGACATTCTTCACTTTTTCCTCGGAATAACATATGCATAATCGCATATTTTTTACTCTTGTCAAAAGATGAAATTGGGTCGTCAAGAACAATTAAGTCAGGTTTTTTATATAAAGCTTCGTACATAAATAAGACAAGTGAAAACGCATTTTTTTCTCCAAAACTTAAATGTTGTTTGCCTCCGGTTATGATTCCATCTGACTCAATATGTCTAAGTAAAAGTTTATAATTATTGGAATTGTCGTTAATTATTTCAACAGTGTATTTATAACCAGCATTAGTAAGAAATGAGTTTATACTTTTTCTGTGTTTTTCTATAAGTATTTTAACTAATCTTTTTTGTTTATTGATTTCTCCTTGAAGTACACCAACCTTTTCAAGAACTGTATCAAGTGAGCTATTTAATGATTCAATTATTGAGGTAGTTTTTTCTGCCTTGAATCTATCAAATAATTCAATGTTAATTTTGAGATTCTTCAGCTTTTCCTCAACCTTTTCATCTTCACTAAAACTTACTGAAGAAATGTTTTTTAAATCTTTAAGTTTTAGTAACAAATCGTCAATTTGTTGTTTAACTGCAACAATATAATTCATTTCGGATTCTTCTAATCCTGTTTGTTTTTCAGTTATAGTTTGAAGTGTCAAATTAGCATTTTCTGAAAAATATTCCCCAAGGTTTTTTAATGCTTCTATAATAACCGTAAAATTTTTTATAACATTTTTGTCATAAAATGTTGATACAGATTTTATCGTTTCTTTGTTTTTAGTAGTTGGAGAAGTACAATATGGACAATCGTCAGATATTTCAAGAAACTGTTCGCCATTATTTTGCCAATCTAACCATTTTACACAATTCTTGTCTTTGATTAATTTGCTGTATCCTTTTAGTGAATCTGGAATATGTTGAATTTTATTTCCTTCCTTTAATCCTTTATATAGCGCAGAAGATTTTGAAAGTCCAGTTTGTGTTGTTGCAAAACTTTTTGATAGATTTTCAAAATCTGATATAATTTTATTTAGGTTTTCGTTGTCCGAAAAAACTTTTTTTATTTCAGACAATAATTGTTCGATTTGTTCGGTAGAAACTTTATATTCAGGAGTATTTATAAAGATTTCATAGCTATTTGAAATTAATTCATCTTCTTTAAAAAGAAATTGGTTAAGATATTCTTCATTAAATATAAGAACACTATTAATTTCCTCATCTATATCAATCTCTGGAATAACTTCAATTTCTGAATTTCTATGTTTAAAAGGAATTAATTCTTTCAATAATTCAGGAGAATCTATTATATATTTTATTGCTCTTGTGATAGTACTTTTTCCAGTACCATTAATTCCAAATTTAATATTTAGCTTATTTTTAGTGATTTCAATTTTACCACTGTCAATGTTATTGCAATTTATAATAGTTAATTCCATAAATGTGGTTTTGATTTTTTAACGGTGTCGTCTTTTAACATTGGCTATAACGGTTTGCAGCTACAAGAAGTTGGCGATTTCGGAGACGAAAACTGTCTGCCACCACTGAACTTGATACGAAGCACAAAGCTTCATTTAACCACTGAACCGCCAATTTTTTGTAGGTGCTGTTATATGCAGTCTTTCTCATTTCGGTATATTTTTCAAACTTGGATTTTCCTTTGTATAGTATTCACCAACAACCAGTTTACTAACGTTTAGTTCGTCCGTGATATACGATGTTGTATAAATCATTTGATAGCTTGATGGGTCGTATTTACCAACTCTATCAATTAAAAGTTTTTGTAAATTTTGAGCCCTCTTCATTTCAATACCTTTGTCCTCCATATTGTCTGCAAATATGAATCTTGGGAATCTCATTCCGTCAATATGTAATGAAGCTAAAAAGATTGAAAATCTTGCTGATACCTTTAAATAGAAATTTGAACTTGCTGAATATTTTGAAAATTTATTTGAAAGAAATGCAATATTGTTTGAATAGTCAATAAAGAAATCACTAGCATTTTTAAAGTCGTCTTGTCTGTCTAAGTCGTTATTAAGCAAGTAAACACCCTCTTCACGGACTCTTTCATTAATAGCCTCTTTTAATTTTGCTTGAGCTTTTTCAGTTTTAAACACATATGCTTTTAAAAAATTCACTTCTTTTTCAAGCTGATTCTTTTTTTGGATTAATTTATCATACAATTCAGCATTTTCTAACATTGTCCTAAATTGGAGAATTTCTCCTTCGATAAATCCTTTTTTGCTGTTAAGATTATCAATGGTTTCCTCATTAAATGACTTTACGTCTTCCAATGCAGTATTTACCTGTTTTTGTAAGTCCTGAAGTTTGCCAATTTCAGAAGTATATTTAGATTCTAATTCTAATAAATTACGTTTGTTCAGTTCCAATAATTTTTGTGATTCATTGATTTGAAAACCAATTTCTAATTCCATTCTTCTTGCTTGTACAACACCATATGATTTGTCAATGGGTTCTTTACACAATTTGCAATTCGAACTATCTTCATTGGGCTTAATTTTAGTAAGGCATTCAGGACAATATTCTAAAGGTAGATTACCTAAAAACTCTCTTGTATGAATTGAGTTTTTTAAGGCTTTAATTTTTTTGTTCAGCGTTTCCACGAAATATGTTGAGTCTTCAATTTCGTTATTTAAAAAAGAAATTTGTTCTTCTAAATCCATTACAGTTTTTCTCTGGACTATTGAATCTTCGGCTAATTTTTGAAACGAAAGTTTAGAGCCTTCTACGTAATTTACTTCCTTCTCTTTATTTCTTATAGACACAATTTCATCTTGAATAGACGAAATTTCTATTTCTCTATTCTGAATAGAAGTGGTTAAATGATTTGGATTCAGAGATAGTGGGTCAGAAAAAAAATGAGAGGTAGCTTTTATTTCACTTTTAATACCTTCAAATTCCTTCTCCGCTGAAATTAAACGTTTCTTATTTTCATACAACTCCTCATTATAGACACCAAGTAATAAGTCTGAAACAGTTTCTCTCGTTAATTGACTATCGAAATGTTCATAGTAAAACAATGAACTTGTTGGTGAATCTTGGTCAATGTATAACAGTCGTAAAATTTGATGAAAAGTAATATTATTGTCTCCTTTAACAATAGGTAAACCGAGATTATCAAACAGCACATTTGAAAAACTTTTCCTGCTATCTAATGTTTTATAACCAAATTTTTGCCATCCTTTATCAATAGGCGGGTTAAAGCTTTCTTCCATACTCCCCCAATAAAAAAATAAAGGCGATTGTGTACTGATATTTCCTTCTTGGTCTTTTTCAATATCACGTTTAATTGTGAATATTGCATTGTTCATTTCTACTTCTGCAATTGCTTGTGAACACAATCGGGCTTCTGGAACAAAATCATTGAAAGCACCTCCCAACACATAGAATATGAAATGTGTTATTGTTGACTTACCGCTACTATTATCTCCTCTAATAATATTAACCCCTTTATGAAATATTTCATCGTAAGCGATTTTGCCATCATCTGTAATAATTTGTAATCTATTTAGAAATATATTATTACGCATCATATTTGCTTTCTATTAGGTTAGTTCTGTTTTTTAATCCATCTGTACCAAATAATGAAACTTGATTAAAATGTGAAGTCATTAAAGCGATTACGTTTCTTTCTTTTGGTGAAAGTTCTTCAAAGTTTTTTACGAACTCAATAAGTATATCTTTGTTGATTATTGAAATTCTTTGTTGATTCAATAATGATTTATCAATAATGCCATATGAGGCAATACAGTTAAGTGCAGCTTGTTGATAGGGTTTTATTTTTTCAAAAATCTTTCTATTTTCTGTTATTCGTTCATAAGGATTGTTGGAATCTTTTATAAACTCTTTTCTGATTTTTCTTATATCTGATTCATCTTGCTTTAGGCGTATATCGTGAATTTTACTTGGGAAAAGTAAATAGAAATCCCAAATTCTAACTCTTTCAATTTCTAAAATTGTTTGATTTTCAAATTTATTTAGAAAATGAAGAAGTCTAAAAATAGTATGGTAAAGGTCAAATGCTTGATTATATACTATCATAGTTCTTCCAATTTAAATGACATTGTCCAGTTAAATAATACACCATTCCAAAAATATCATCAGCATTATAATTTAAAACTTCATCATTTTCGCCTTCAATATTTATTAAGTCAAGAATTGGCTGTACAACTTTTAATACTACTTCCTTTAATAATTCGTCCTTTGTCGCACCTCCATTTACTAAAGGCAAAATAAATGCTTCAAAATCCATTTTTATTTTACCAAACAATTGACTGTCTATCCACTGTGCCGATTCAAAAAACTTATTAAGTTCAAGTCGCTTAGCGTA
>NZ_JBMOGQ010000164.1:0-4428 GCF_049318325.1 Flavobacterium sp.
TTTTATTATATCTCTATTTTTATTTAATCGTAATCTTACTTCTTTTTGTTTCTCAAATCGGGTTTAGCTTCTTGATTTGGTTCAACATCTTTCCATGGAAAAGGATGATCTTTAATGGTTTTTACATTAACCTTTATCAGTTTTTGAATGTCCTTCCAATAAGGTTCCTCGTCTTTGCTGCAAAACGAAATCGATATACCACCATTTCCGGCACGGCCTGTTCTCCCAATTCTATGAACGTAAGTTTCAGGTATATTGGGCAAATCAAAATTGATTACATATGGTAAACTTTCAATATCAATACCTCGCGCTGCAATATCGGTAGCTACCAAAACAGAGATTTCTTTATTTTTGAAATGGTCTAAAACTCGTTGTCTAGCTGATTGTGATTTGTCGCCGTGAATTGCTTCGGCATTAACTCCATGTTTTTTTAATGCTTTAACCACATTGTCTGCGCCGTGTTTGGTGCGAACGAAAACCAATACATTGCTGAGGTTTTCATTGCGTATCAAATGATACAATAAACCACGTTTGTCTTCTTTTCTAACAAAATAAATTTTTTGCTCTATTATTTCTGCTGTAGAAGAAACTGGTGTTACCGAAACATACTCTGGTTTGTTTAAAAAAGTATCGGCTAATTCGCGAATTGCCATTGGCATTGTTGCCGAAAAAAGTAAAGTTTGTCTGTTCGTTGGAACCAGTTTAACAATTTTTCTAACATCGTTTATGAAACCCATATCGAGCATCAAATCGGATTCGTCTAAAACCAAATAATGCAGACTATCAAAATCAATAAAACCTTGTTTGTGTAAATCTAATAATCTCCCAGGTGTAGCTATTAAAATGTCAATACCTTTCTTCAATTGGTCTACTTGTGGCACTTGCGAAACACCACCAAACACAGTTAATTGCCTGATGTTGGTATACTTTCCATAAGTGTCAAAACTTTCGCCAATCTGAACTGCCAATTCCCGGGTTGGCGTCACCACTAAACAACGAATTTCTTTTGTTTTTTTGGACGACCCAATCATGCGATGCAAATTGTGTATAATTGGGATAGCAAAAGCCGCTGTTTTTCCGGTACCGGTTTGAGCGCAGCCTACTAAATCTTTTCCTGCTAAAATAAATGGGATAGCCTTTTCCTGAATAGGTGTTGGGCTGGTGTATCCTTCTTCAAAAACTGCTCTTTGAATACTTTTGGATAATGATAAATCTTCGAATAACATATAATAAACTTATGGATTAGTAGTAAGTTGGGGCAAAGATAGGGTTTTATTGGTTAGGAGTTGCGTGTTGCGGGTTTTCTATGTTTTTGAATCCGAAACCCATAACCCGAAACCATCAACTAAATAAGTTCCTTTCTCGATTTAATAAAGTCGGTAACCAAATATCCAATCAGTTTTCCGATAAGATGATTATTTTTTTCTTCACCCAAATCGGGTGCGCCTTCACAAATATGTAGATAAGCTGCATTTTTATGTTTTCCAAAAAAGTAAACAAACTGTCGCAATTCTTCTACCGAAAAACCACTCATTGTCATGGCACTACTGGCAATATTTGGTAAAGCATCCAAATCGATTTCGATACCATATGCATCGTTTTTAATAAATTCAATCGCTGTATTTAACTCTTGCTGAAAGTTTTTTTGTTGACGTACTTTGATCTCATCATAAGTATTAAAGGTTACTCTTTCTTCTATTTTCTTCAAATTATCGAGTACGTTTTTCGAGGTATAATTTTCGTGTAACCCAAAGATGAAATATTTCTTCAGAAAACCTTCTTCATAAGCATACGAAAAACCGTTGCCACTATGTCTTCCTTCTAGAATTCTGAAATCGGAATGCGCATCAAAATTTATAGCATTTATTGGTTTTCCTAATCCTAGTGCTGTTCCTTTTATATTTCCGTAAGCATTGTTGTGTCCACCTCCAATGATTATTGGAGTTTTTCCGTATTTTATAATACAACTAACAATGTGCACAACTTCTTTATCAATTTTTTCGACAAGAGAACTTAATTTTTTTCGGTCTGCCGTATTGTGGAAATTCAAATCTTTGGCGGCTTCCATTTCTTCAGCAACATCGAGCGATCCTAAAACTAAAATTTGACTTCCTTTGCAAAAACGGTTGTGCTGAATGTTTGCTATGCTTGCAATGGCACTTTCCCATGCTGAATTTGCACCTGGGCGACCAAAATTCGCTCGAATACCAACATCTTCTGGAATTCCAAATAGTACATATTGTGCGTCGCAGTTTTTCAGATAGTCATGATAATTCTCGCCTTTGGCAATAGTTAGCATTTTTTCGCCAAATTTTACTTCACCACTTCGGTGGTTGGTTACTTTAGCTAAATCAGTAATTGAAAACGGAATTATATTCTCCATCTTAATAAAATATTTCACCAAAAATATAATAAAATTGTTTATCTTTAGTTACTATATTAAATAGTGTGATGTAACATAACAAATAAAATTAGCACATGGGAAATCAAGTCAATCATTCGAAACTAAAAGCTATTATTGTAGTATTAGCTATTTTATTAATAGGTAGTTTAATTTACATTTTTAAACTAACCTCTGACGCAAAGACATTACAAACTACAGTTACCACTGTAAAATCTGAAAAAGAATCTGTGTTAAAGGATTTGGAAGATTTGAAGACTAATTATGATGCAGCTATTGCAGAAAATACTACTATGTCAGATGAGTTAATTGCTGAAAGAGACAAAGTAGTAAAACTTATGGCAGATATAAAAGCATCAAAAGGTGACAATGCATCTTTGCAGAAATACAAAACGCAGTATAAAGCATTGGAACAAAAAATGCAAAATTTGATGCAGGAAGTTGCTGTTTTGAAAAAACAAAACCAAACACTAACCACAAGTTTGGACAGTACAACAGTAGTTTTGGAAGATAACAAAAAATACAATCAGGTTCTAGTTGGTCAAAATGAAGATTTAGCCAAAAAAGTTGAATTAGGTTCTAAATTAACGGTTACCAATTTGAAAACTGCTTCTTATAAAGTTAGAAGTTCGGGTAAACAAATTGAAACTGACAAAGCAAGTAGAACTGACATGCTTAAAGTTAACTTTACAATAGCCGAAAATAAAATTGCTAAATCTGGTGACAAGACTTATTATGTTCAGGTAATTGATTCTAAAAACAATGTTTTGGGTGATAAAGCAACGATTTCTTTTGGAGAAACTTCTTTAACTTATAGTTTTACAACAACCGTAAAATACGAAAATAAAACGGTTGAAGTTTCTGAACAATTACCAGGAAAAGATTTTGCTAAAGGAACTTATTTTGTAAATGTTTTTGACAAAGGAGAATTGGTTTCAAAAAGCAGCTTTAGTTTACGATAATCACCAACTTATAAAAATGTCAAGTCCTCTAACGGGGGGATTTTTTATCAAATTAACTTTCCATTTAACAACACTTGTTCAATTAAATCGGTGCCAAAATTATAAGGCAATTCATAAAATGAATTCAAAGGCTTTGTAATGATGAGATTCGCTTTTTTACCAACGGTTATACTTCCGTGAGTTGCTGAAATTCCCATGGCATAAGCACCATTTAAAGTGGAAGCATTTATAGCTTCTTCGGGTGTCATTTTCATTTTAATGCACGCCGTTGCCAACACAAAATTCATATTTCCAGAAGGCGAAGTTCCCGGATTAAAATCGGAAGCTAAGGCAAGAGGCAAACCAGCGGAAATCATTTTTCGTGCCGGTGTATACGGAATACTGATAAAATAAGAACAGCTTGGTAATGCTACTGGCATAGTTTCCGTATTTTTTAAAACTTCAATATCTTCATCGGTTACAATTTCTAAATGATCGACAGAAAGTGCGTTATATTTTACACATGCAGCTATACCATTTATGGCTGTAAATTGATTGACATGGATTTTGGCACGCAAACCATATTGTTTTCCGGCTTCCATAATTCGTTCGGTTTCTGCTACTGAAAAATAACCCGTTTCACAAAAAGCATCAATATAATCAGCTAAATTTTCTTCAGCAATTTTGGGTAATATTTCATTAATCAATAAATCAATATACCCGGTATGATTTTCTTTATAAGCCAAAGGAAAAGCATGAGCACCAAGGAAAGTTGCTTTAATAGTTATTGGATAATTTTCAGCTAGTTTTTTAATTACTCGAAGCATTTTTAATTCGCCATCAACGGATAATCCATAACCCGATTTAATTTCGACAGCTCCTGTTCCTTGTGTAATGACTTCTTCTAGTCTTTTTTTGGATTGGTTGTAAATTTCTAATTCTGAAGCTTCGTTTAGTTTTTTTACAGAATTTAATATGCCTCCACCACGATTGGCAATTTCTTCATAGGTCAAACCATTAATTCTATCAACAAATTCCTGTTCGCGATTGCCAACATAAACGATATGTGTATGGCTATCGCACCAG
>NZ_JBMOGQ010000165.1:0-4381 GCF_049318325.1 Flavobacterium sp.
ACAATACATCAAAGGTAGAAGAATTGTATC
Organism: Flavobacterium sp.; assembly: GCF_049318325.1. Lineage (GTDB taxonomy): Bacteria > Bacteroidota > Bacteroidia > Flavobacteriales > Flavobacteriaceae > Flavobacterium. The sequence goes on from NZ_JBMOGQ010000165.1 coordinate 31, forward strand.
TCGTCCACCATTTAAAGGAGTAACAAAGGATGAGGGAAAGCTGATTGTTCCCATCATGTATGCTCACATCATAGGAATGGAATCCAATACATCCGAATATCGGTGGAGTAAGTTGTATTACAAAGCGTCTATTGGTAACCGTTGGGGTGTTTTGGATAAAAATGGAAAAGTGATGATTCCCTTTGTTTACGATGAAATATATGGTTTCATGGGTGGAATGGAATTGTATATGGTTAGAACAAATAACCAGTATGGGTTGTTCGACAATCAATTTAATGAAGTGCTCCCTTGTGAATACGAAGGAATAGATTTTGTCACTTTTAAAGGCAAGTATTGGTTTCGTAAAAAAGAGAAATGGGGTTTGATGGACAAAGATCAAAAAGTGATTATAGAGCCGCAGTATGATAGTCATGGCTGGATGAAAAACGGAAAAATCCAAGTTACAAAAAACAAGAAAAACGGTATTATAGATACACTTGGACAAATCATTATTCCTTTGATGTATGATGGACTCGATGGTGAAACGCATAATGGTTTGATTGTTGCCTCATTGAAAAATAAATGGGGGTATCTAGATAGTTTGGGTAAAATCGCGATTCCTTTTGAGTATGTTGATATCCGAAAGTTTTATAAGTCGATTGCGGGTGTTAAGAAAGAAGGAAATTATTTTTTTATCAATGCTTCTAATGAGAGAATCAACAGCAATACCTATGATTTCATCGACCACGATTGGTTTGGAAAAGAAGGCATTAAGGTAATGCGGAATAAAAAAGTGGGTATTGTGGATGTAAAAGGAAACGAGGTTATACCTTGCGAGTACGACGACATTAACGGTTATTCTGTAGATAAGGGATTTTCCTTGATTAAAGGACATAGACAAATTTGGATGAAAATAAATTCAGCCAATTGATTTCAAAACGGCTGAAAATTTGAAGTTGAAAAAACATCAACAATTTAATTATACGATAAAACGAAAAAATATGAGTGATTGGGTAGAAGAAAACAATGCAATGCGAAAAACCTATCAGTTTAAGGATTTCGAATCAGCAATGTTATTCATGCAAAATGCGGCTCCGTTAATTAGCGCCTTAGACCATCATCCCGATTGGAGCAACTGTTACAATAAAGTACATGTATCGCTTACCACCCACGATGCAGGCAACAAAATAACCGAGAAGGACCATGCGCTTGCGAAGATTTTGGATGAGGTGTATGGAGAACTTTGATATCGACTTTGCCTATGTTGGTGTTTGCACCTGTTGCCCTTGTTGGCGTTCACACCAACAGCGATCAATTTTCAATGGCAATAACTGATATCAGTGGTATTCCACAATATGAAAAATTAAAATAACCTTCATTCATTATTTTACAATCTATATTGGGTATATGAATGCTATAATGATTGGGGTCAAAATTCTTAATTTTTAATCCTGCCGAAGCCAGCAAATCAATCCATTGTGATGAAGTATAAAGGCGTTCAAATCTATGACTATGCGGCAATACAATAGGATCAAAAAAATCATTGGCAAAAAATGATTTTAAATGATCGGCCTCCTCTTTATTCATGCAATCAAGCGTATTTACATAAGTATATAATGCTGAAAAATGCTCAGCAGCGTTAAAGAGTCTTTGCTCATAATCATCATTCATGGTATCTGCATCAGGCTCTATTAAAATCATCAATTGGGGATTCAATTGTTTAATGATGCTAAATAAATTAAATCGACCGTTTACTTGCTGAATGTGATGTAAAGTGAGCGATGCATTAACCAGTAAACAATCGCAATTGTCTGGAATTTGAATATTAATCATATCATACATTATCAACTCCACAGGAGTATTAAACATATGATACTGAAGCTCAAACTTGAAATTGTTTTTCCGTTCTTCAATTGCGACAAGGTAAAATTCAATGCATCATTTGATATTTCAACGCCAATCAGCGTTACTTTTTGAATGCTTTCAACATCTTGGAGGGCTTCAAGCAAACGCATCATTTGAAAACCTCTTCCAATTCCAATATCCAAAATACATATCTCACTATAACTAGACGCTTGTTTTAAAAAAGCCTTTTCTGCTATTTGCTGACATGCTGTTACCAATGGAAATTTGTTTGTAAGTAAATCAAACAATAATATCTGAGGAATTTCAAATTCTTTTAAGTAAGTATTCTGAATAGACTCAGGAAGCCAATTTGATTTTTTTAATTCTATTCCTTTTTCCAAATGCGATAAAAAAACGGAATCCATTTTGATTCCGGCTTGATTATTTTCTTTTATCCAGTTTTCTAATTTTATCATTGCTTGTTGCACGAACATTATTTTTTTTCAAGCACAAACTTCCTAATTAATTCAATCATTTCAAAATGAATCGTTTTGTTAATTGTTCAACAATACACCAATCAAAAAAATGATAATTTAAGATGCACGTATTTCTTAGATGTGATAAGTTATTTCTTTTTCTTCTTCTTATTTTTCTCTTTGATTTTTAAATTATACGTGATATTCAGATTCAAAATATTATAATACCTATTATAGGTCTTTTTACCATAATCCGGTCTGTATAAATAAGACAAATCCAGTTTGGTTCTCTTGTAGATTTTATATTTTATGCCGATAATATTTCTCCAATTATCAACAAAATTATCGCCAGCAAACTCCATGATAGGTTCAACCGATGCATACACATCCAATTTCTTATTTAGCGGATATTTTGCTTGTGCCTTAACTCTCCAAAACAAGGTTTTATCATTCATTTCCAATGGGTCATAAGAATCTTGTATCCGATTTTGCAGTTGAAAACGACCACTTAATTCCAATTTCTTTTTTATTTTCCAAGTGCCTTCCATTTCCAATGTATATCTGTGCGTTAGGCCTTTATTAAGAAATGCAATTCTGTACTCCCCGCTCATTTTAACAATCTTACTTACTGCTTTAGTTCCAGACAAAGAAATATAAGTACCATAATAGGTTTTGAGGTTGTTGTAGTACCGAAATTCGTAGGTGAGATTGCTTTCCCATTTCCGTGGAAGATCAAGCTTTAGCGAAGCACTGTACCATCCTTCAGCATCTTTCGGATCAGCTTTGGTTGCCTGAGAAAATGTTTGTTGGAAACTGCTTATCAATAAACAAATTGAGATAATTATTTTTTTCATTTGTCAAAATAATAAATGGTAATGGTACAACAGTCTTTTAGAAAATCAATTTCATTTATGATGAATCTTTTCACTTCCAAACCTGTTCTTTTTTTCAAATCTTCCAGCAATAAATCTTTCTGGTCTTCATGTATAAGTTTGATATCGTCGTATTGAATCACTTTAGCACTTTCTTTTTTTATGAAGAAGTTGCTTTCTAAAATGAAGGTGATAAACAATATCATTGCACCAATAAGTGAAATATCCAAAATATTACCAATACTAACAGCAGTAAGCAATCCAATTGCAATGTTCAAAAAAAGATAGGTCATGTCTTTGGCAGATATACCCTCGGTTCGATATCTCAAAATAGAAAATACAGCAAACAGTCCAAAAGCGGCTCCAGTGCTTAATTCCACCTTGTTCAGCATGAAAGAAACGAAGAATATAATGTTGTTGAATGAAAAGAAAGTCAGAAAAAGATCACTTCTTTTGTAATTGGTGTAATAAATTCCTCTGATAAGGAAAACTGCTAACATTAGGTTCAGCACATAGCGGCTTAATAATTCGCTGTTAATCACATTAAATCCCAGTATGTTCATTAGTTGCATCTGCGGGTATTTTAAATATTTTTTTAAAAAATAGTTTAAAGCTGTTTTGTTTGATGTTTGGATAAAAACTTATTACGCCCAAACAGTATTTACTAAGTGAGCCATTTCTAATTCCCATTGATTTCATAATCTGGCAAAAAGTGATATCATGCGCATCATTCGTTTTCACTTCTGCGAAAATAAGTTGCTCAATATTGAATCGATGTGAACCTTTCGCATACATCAATTCACTGTCTATTGTCACTTTTTCAAGTTTGTTTTTATGCAATAGGGTTATTCTTTTGTATTGCAATTCAAATACCTGTTCCAGCTCTTCAATCGAATATTGAGTATTGGTTTCGATGAGCGATTTTCCGGCTGACAGCTCAATCCCCATTACTCGGTGTTTGACGGTTCGGTCTTTATTATTTTTTACTTTTACCTCAACAAAACCCATCTGGCTGTCAACATAAAACCTAGTTCTTATTTTGCACCTATTTTGTTTACCTCGCTGATGCTCATGGTACATGTGAAGACCAAGGGTATCAAAGTAGTTAGTTGTGTATTTGAAATTTCTTATGCCCGCTATTTCAAGCACATCATATTCAGCCAAACAAGCGTTCAGAAT
>NZ_JBMOGQ010000166.1:0-4337 GCF_049318325.1 Flavobacterium sp.
TCTATCTGCAACTGTGTTTCTTGCATGTCTAGCTCTACCATATAAATTTCCTAAATATCCTGCTGTTTGAGCTCCCAAAACTGGTGTAAGCGCTCCTGTGATATAAGGCGCTAAATTAGGTAAAGATTCATCTACAATTAAAAGCGGATTTTTTTCTGTAGTAGCAGGATTTCCATCATCTGAGGCCAAAACCACAAATCTACTAGGTTGTGCTAATGCTGTAGTTATTTGATTTATTGCTCCGAACAATTGATTTAATTGCCCCGCATTTGCTGCCGGTAATCCTGGTAATGGATTAGTTGGAACCGTAGTAAAGAAAGGAACCGATGTTACATCGGGAATATTCGCTACAACGCCTCCGGCACCATTAGCCGTTAGTCCATCTAACAATGTGCTGTATACAGTCGCAAATAAATTAGGGTCGGTAATATCGTTTGCTCCATAAGTAGCTGGGTTAGTATTATTCAATTGATTAACACCAGTGCCCCCAGAAGTAGCATAGGACAAAACGTCATTATTTCCGATCCATAAAGAAAAGAATGTTGGGTTTTGTGCCATGGCATCTCCTAGAACACTTGCCGAAGGAGAGGATGCAAATCGAACAAAATAAGGATTTGCTTGTCCAGTTGCAACTCCAGCTAAATTACCATATCCTTGCGCTAATAGATGGAAACTTTTAGCTCCTGGAACTCCCATATTATTAAAAGGTCCTGTTAGAACATTAGTAATGTCAGTAGTTATAGTTCCTGAAACAGGAGTTGGTGCACTTCCATTAAAATAAAGTCTCGGCCCTTGAATTTGGAATCCTCCTAACAACAAACCTCCAATATTATCGCTAGTGTAAGGGATCTTGAATTCTCCCCCACCCACTAAAGCAAATTGTTGGGATAATAAATTAGGATAGGAACCTTTTTGTCCTTCCATAAAAAGTGCGCTATCAGCATAACCCGCAGTTAAGGAATTCCCTAAAGAAACATATTTAGAGAAATCAGCTGACCCAGCCGTTAAAGGCAAACCATCGGATGAATTTGGATTAACAACCGTTTCATCATCGCTACATGCTACAAAGGTTAATGAAACCAATAATAGCCATTTGAAATTTTTTATCATAATTTTAATTTTTATAGAATTGGTTTTATTAAGGTGTAATTGTTAATGAAACAAAATATTGTTGACCAATAAGTCCTGCTCCAATTACTTGACCGTATTCTTTTCCGCCAATATTTGTTGCTCCAACTTTGAGAATTGATTTCAATGACTTTATATTATAGTTCGCTTGTACATCAACAACTGTTGCTTCGTCAATAATACCATCAGCAAAAGTAGATTCCCATAAATATTCTGAATTCCATCTTGCACTGACAGAAAGCCCTAAGTTTCCAAATAATTTATCATTGCTTAAAGTCCCTTTTACTCTATGTTTTGGAGTATTAAAACTTGCTTCAAAATTTGGATCTTTGGCTTGATCAAAATCAAATGCTGAGTAATTATAATTTCCACTAAATTCAAAATCTTTATAGATTTTTTTGGTTAATCCTAAACCAAATCCATATGATTTTACTTCCAAATCGGTATTAGTATATAATTGATACTCTCTAGTGTCTCTATTCGCAAGAGCAGCTGTAGCTGACGTGTTTGAAATATCTGTTGTGTTTTCAGCGTCCCCATAAAAAGGCGTAATAACATTAACATTTCCAATAAAATCGTTGTAAATATTATAATAACCATTAATGTCTAATGAGAATCCTTTAACATTGGCTCTGTATCCCAAATCAAAAGCTTTTACTTGTTCTGGTTTTACTAAATTTACATTTGCTTTTACTAAATTCTTTGCAGCTTCTGTTGTGTTTTCCTCTGAAACAGGATGGTTTCTATAGTAACTATCGAATGCTAAATATGAATCTTTTGTAAATGAATTGTAATAAGCATCATTTCCTGTTAGCGTTACCGAATTAGACCCCAAGACATCTTGTCCACCAGATGAAATTGTAGAAAAACTTCCATCGTCAGTTATTGTTTCAACAAATCTATTTAAATTATCGGGTGCAGAACCAATTAACACTCTATTTCCAATATTAAAACCAATGTATTGGTCTTGTGTCGTTGGGTTTCTGAAACCAGTTTGAAATGATCCTCTGATGTTATGGTTTTTCTCTTTGTCTAAAGCATAAACAAATGAAAGTCTAGGAGAAAAATTGCCATCAAAATTTTTAGCTTTATCATACCTAACAGAACCTGTTAATTTTAATCTGTCATCAATTAGTTTTTTCTGAACTTGCGTATAAACCCCATATTCATTGTAATTGATAGCGCTTTCAGCATCTGTATAAATTCTACCGAAAGAGTTCAATTCATACACTCTGTAAGAACCTCCAACTTGAATTTCGGCTGGTTTGAATAATTCTTTGAAGTTGTAATTAGCGTCTGAATGATAAATTCTTGAATTATCAACTAATTTAGATCCAGTTAATATACTTGGATCAGCTATTACTTGATTGAAAGCGTCTTTGAATGCTTGCGTCCCCGGAATCAAGCGTCCAAAATCAGCTCTGCTTCTTGCATATGCGTGAGCTTCAGAAGGAGTTGTACCTATACCTGGAACCAGGCCTAAAGTTGCAGCTCCAAATGCTCCTCCATAGTCTGCAAACCATTGTTTATCTGACTTCCATAGTCTATTGATATTGATTGCTGTAAAAGTCATATCATATGATTTCCCGCCATCTTCAGATATAGTATATCCTCTAAGAAAAAAGTTTTTACCTTTAAGTTCAATTTTATGTTGTTGCATAAAGAAACCATTCAAATTATATCGGCTGGCGCCTTGATAAACTGAATTTCCAAAACCAAATTTAGATTGCCAAATAATTTCGATATCATTTGCCCAAGGTTTAAAATGTAATGAGAAATCAATTTTTGCATTTCTAACCTTACTTTCTGTTAAATCGGTTTCGTTATATCCTGTTCTAGAAATGTCAAAGTTTGGCAAAAGATTATAAGCTCCAGATCCAAAAGCATTTCTACTTTTAAGATTAACAGCAACCTCATCTCCGTAAATATTTATACCGTTATAGCTAGGGTCATTTCTATCTACTCCTGAAACTTCATTACCATTTGCGTCTATGCCATTGTAATTATTGGCATACCAATCTGTTCCTTTCATAAAAGTAAAGTTGGCTTTAGCAGCAAAATGTTTGTCAAATACATGAGCCACTCTTATTCCATAATCATAGAAATTATTAGTTCCCGCTGCTTTTTGATTTGTTTGTCCAAATTTAGCATAAGCAGTAATACCCTGATGATTCCATGGTTCTTGGCTGTTCATAAATAAAATTCCGTTGAATGCATTAGCACCATAAAGAGCTGAAGAAGCACCGGGAAGTAACTCAACACTTTGTACATCAATTTCAGAAACACCAATTAAGTTTCCTAAAACAAAGTTCAGTAAAGGAGAAGCATTATCCATTCCATCAACTAATTGTAAAAATCTTGTATTAGCAACAGTTGCAAATCCACGGGTATTGATGGATTTGAAAGACAAACTACTAGTATTCATTTGGACCTCTTTTAGATTTTCCAAACCGTCATAAAATGAAGGAGCTGCTGCTTTTTTTACATCTTTTACTGTAAATCTTTCAATAGTAACTGGAGATTCTCTAATTCTCTCAGGGGTTCTAGAGGCAGAAACTACAATTTCATCAAGCTTGGTTTCCTCATCAGATAAAACTGTGTTAACTTTTTGATTGTTTGCTGTAACGCTAACTTTTTTTGCCCCAAAACCAATGCTTGATATTTCAAGGTCGAATGGTGGTTTTTTGTTAGTTGTTAAACTAAAATTTCCATCGCCATCAGTTACAGCACTAGAGCTATCTCCAGCTACTTTAACATTGGCACCAGGTATTGGTTCGTTCTTACTGTCTTTTACAGAACCCGTTATTGAAGTTTGCGCATAGATTATGCCACAAAAAAACAATGAAACGATAAATAAATAAATCTTCATTTGGTTATAATTTTGTTGGTTTAGGATGCCAAAGTACAAATATTTTTTTTAGATTATCAAAAAACCTTGTGCATTTTTATTAATAATCTATAATAAGTTTCGTAATCAAGGCTATGCTTTTTGCTCTATTAGCAATTTTTATTAACGAATTGCATTATTGATATAAAAAATATATTGCGCATTTCAATATGAATCATTCAATAAATTAATCATAAAATTTTAAGCTAAAAAAGCGAGACAATGTCTCGCTTTTTTATGATCTATGTTGATAATTATTATTCTACTGTAATAAATTATTCTTCAACGACCAGAAATGCGTCAACTTCTAAGGGTTATTCCC
>NZ_JBMOGQ010000167.1:0-4330 GCF_049318325.1 Flavobacterium sp.
CAGCAAGATAGAAACGTTTTTTAACTAAGTTAACAGAAAATTTTCTCTTAGTTTTATTCATAGCGTGAGAAACATTATTTCCTACCATCGCTCTTTTTCCTGTAAGGTCACAAACTCTTGACATTATGCTTATCTTTTTTCGTTATTCAATTCGAGGGTGCAAACTTAAGTAAAATAAATCATTGTAACAAAAATATTATTACAGATTTTTTGCTTTTTTTTAATTTGATTTTTTTAGAAAGAAAAGAATACTTTTATTGAACAAATTTATTAACAACTAAGTTTTAATTAAAAGGATTTTTTAAAATTTCTTTCTGCAGTATTTCCAATGCTTTATTTGTTGTTCTATCTATCACTTTTTCACGTGGTTGACCAAAATTAAATGCTGAAGTAAAAACGGCTTTAGGTGTTGCTAATGCAATAAAAACAGTACCAACTTCAGCATCAGCGTCACCTTTTGATGGTCCTGCATTTCCAGTAGTAGCAATTGCATAATCTGCTTTCATTAATTTTTGAATTCCCAATGCCATTTCCGAAACAACTGCTGCGCTTACCACTGAATACTTTTCTATTGTTTGAGCACTAACGCCTAATACTGAAATTTTAGAGTCAGTGGCATAACTTACCACACTTCCTCTAAAATAATTTGAAGCACCGGCAACTGATGTTAGTATTTGAGCAATTTTTCCGCCTGTACAACTTTCTGCAGTTGCTATTGTTTTGCCTTGTTGACTAAGTAATCTTCCAATAATGACTTCGATGGTTTCATCTTCATCAAAACCGACTATGATATCTCCGATGATTGTGGTTAATGATTGTATATTCTCTTGAATTGCTTTTTGGAGTACTTCTTCGTTTTCACCACGAGCAGTTAGTCTCAATCGAACTCTACCTGGACTAGGTAAATAGGCTAGTTTTATATATTCCGGTAAATTATTTTCCCAGTTTTCTATACGTTCTGCAACAATGCTTTCTCCCTGTCCGTATGTTAGAATTGTTTTGTGAATTATGTAAGGCCTTTTGTATTCGGATATTATTTTAGGAATCAGTTCTTCATTTACAATTCCTTTCATTTCATAGGGAACACCGGGCATTGAGACAAATACTGTTTTACCTTTTTCCATCCACATTCCGGCTGCTGTACCGTAATTATTTTTTAGAACTTTTGCTTTTGAAGGCAAAAGTGCTTGGTCTTTATTAATTTGTGTGGGTATAAAATTTAGCTTAGTAAACAATGCTACAATATGGTCTTCAACTTCTTGATTCCTAACAAAAACATCCTCAAAATAATCGCAAAAGGTTTTCTTTGTTATGTCGTCTTTTGTTGGCCCTAAACCTCCTGTAATGATAACCAAATCTACTTTATCTTGCAAGGAAGCAAAGGTATCTAAAATGTGATTTTTATCATCGGAAATGGAAAGCATTTCAGTGGTTTGAACACCAATCTTATCCAATGCTTTGGCAATATATCCCGAATTGGTATCAACAATTTGACCGATTAGAATTTCATCGCCAATGGTAACTATGGTTGCTTTCATTTTTTAGTAGCTAAGTTGATGATTTACTGAGTTTAAAAGTTTTGTTTAAGAGAAGAACATGGCAACCTTTTAGCCCTTATTAGAACAACTACCCTGCCGACAGGCAGTCTTGTAATGTGGACGGAGGAAAATCGAAAATTCATCATAGCTAATTGCCATTACTGATAACTCCCGAAGCAATCGCTTCAAATTTTACAATTCGAAATCTTTTTTGATTTCTTTTACTGCTTTTTCTATTTGACTTTGAATGCTTGCAAAAGTCTCATCAATTTCTTTGCGCTTTCCTTCTGCTTTTGTCCAGGCTTCTACTTGCAGAATTTCTTCAAAAGCGACAGTCATACCTAATAAATCAAGGCTTGGTTTGATTTTGTGAGCATAGCTATACGCTAATTTATGGTCTTTTGTTTTGATACCTAAATCAATTTGTTTTAAGTCTTCAGGAACTTCTGTAACAAACAATGTAATGATTTGCATTACGAATTCAGGGTCATTATCTGAAAGAGCGTAAACTTTTGCGAGGTTGTAGTTTATTGCCATTATTTAATGTGTAATCTTAATACTTTTTTGTTTTCTATAAATCCTTCAAGGATATCGTTTGGTAGAACTTTCGCAACTCCTTCTGGTGTGCCGGTAAAAATTATATCTCCTTTTTTAAGTGTAAAGAACTGCGAAATGTATGAAATTATTTCATCAATTTTCCACAACATATGACTTGTGTTTCCGGTTTGAACAGTTTTCCCGTTATTTTTCAATTCAAAAGTAATATTTTCTATTGAATTAAAGCTATTTTTCGGATGAAAGTCACCAATAATCGCTGAACCATCAAAAGCTTTTGCTTTTTCCCACGGCAAACCTTTCTCTTTCAATTTATTTTGAATATCTCTTGCCGTAAAATCAATTCCTAAGCCTATTTCATCATAGTATTTATGAGCAAATTTAGTGTCTATGTACTTCCCTACTTTAGCTATTTTTACCAAAATCTCAACTTCATGATGCACATCATTACTAAACTCCGGGATGGTAAAAGGGGTTTTCTTTGGTAAAATAGCAGTGTCGGGTTTCATAAAAATCACCGGCTCGTCCGGACGCTCATTATTGAGTTCGGCAATATGATTGACATAATTTCTTCCGATGCAGATGATTTTCATATTCTTAGAGTTATCAGTCGCAGTTTAAAGATATTATTGAAAACTGTGATTGAAAATTGTGTCTATTTAGTGTTTAATTTTCTCAATTTAATTCCGGTTAAAACTTTCTTCGTATATAATGGAAATTCCGCATTTTGTATCCAACCAAAATAACCCGGTTCTTTATCTAAAACCTCATCAACCAAAGCTCCCTTATGTTTGCCGAAAGTAAAAATTTCTTGCCCATCATTATTCAATGCAATGAAACCGGCAAAATCAACTGTTTTTTTTCTGGTTGTATAATCAGCCAATGTTCTCACATCATTTTCTAAATCTGCATATCTATCCAATTGAGCTTTCAGAATTTCGTAGGTTGCCATGGTATCTGCTTCAGCACTATGAGCATTTTCGAGACTTTGATTGCAATAAAATTTATAAGCAGCACTCAAAGTCCTTTCTTCTTTTTTGTGGAAAATAGTTTGCACATCAACCGAAACTCTATTTTTCATATCAAAATCGACTTCAGAGCGCAATAATTCTTCAGCCAAAAGCGGAATATCAAATCTGTCTGAATTAAATCCGGCCAAATCTGAATCTTTAATCATAGAGTGTATTTGGGAAGCCAGTTCTTTAAATGTTGGTTCGTTAGCTACTTTTTCATTCGTAATGCCATGCACGGCAGTAGCAAATGCAGGAATGGGAATAGTTGGGTTCACCAGCCATGTTTTGCTTTCCTTATTTCCGTTGGGAAACACTTTAAATATTGATATTTCCACAATTCTGTCTTTGGCAACATCTATACCTGTGGTTTCCAAATCAAAAAAACAAATAGGCCGTGTAAGTTTTAATTCCATCTTAAAAAGTTAGTTTACAAATATAAAATATTGAAGTTACTATTGGTCGATTACTGTGTTTTTTTTACAAAAAAAAATCCCGATTGTAACATCGGGATTGTACTATAATTAGTTACGATTAATACTCTCTATTCACATCAAATGCTTCTAGATAATCGGCTACTCGTTTTACAAAGCTTCCGCCTAATGCACCATCTACTACTCTATGATCATAAGAATGCGACAAGAACATTTTTTGTCTAATTCCGATAAAATCACCTTCCGGAGTTTCGATAACTGCCGGCACTTTTCGTATGGCACCAAGCGCTAATATTCCCACTTGAGGCTGGTTAATAATTGGTGTGCCGAATACAGAACCGAAAGTTCCAACATTGGTAACAGTATAGGTTCCACCTTGTGTATCGTCCGGTTTTAGTTTTCCGGCTTTGGCACGATTTCCTAAATCGTTTACGGCTTTTGCCATTCCGACTAAGTTCAGTTGATCTGCGTTTTTAATTACAGGAACTATTAAGTTTCCATTTGGTAAAGCTGCTGCCATACCCAAATTGATGTTTTTACGTTTAATAATAAAATCACCATCGACTGATATATTCAATTCAGGGAAATCTTTTAACGCTTTCGCAACAGCTTCCATAAAGATTGGAGTGAACGTTAGCTTTTCTCCTTCGCGTTGTTCAAAAGCATTTTTAACTCGGTCTCTCCACTTTACAATGTTTGTAACATCAACTTCTATAAACGATTGTACATGCGCTGAAGTTTGTACTGAAGCGACCATATAGCCTGAAATCAGTTTGCGCATACGGTCCATTTC
>NZ_JBMOGQ010000168.1:0-4325 GCF_049318325.1 Flavobacterium sp.
CTATTGAACTTTTTTGCTAAAAATCCGCCACATCGCCAAGCCGAAAACCGTTAGCTGAAAAGCGAGTATTTTTATGAATTTGCCGGTGGCGCCGTTCTACGTTATGCCGCCGGATAAAGCGGCGGCAATAAAAATACTGCTCTATCAGCTAACAGCGGGTTGGTGCAAGGTGGGCTATTCTACTCCTATGAATGTAAAGCTTTCCAAAACCCCACCCTTCACCAACCCGCCAAACGTTACCTGCCACCACCGCAGAACGCATAGAAATACAGTAATGGCTTCAATAAAACCTAATCATTTTCATAGATATTTATTCAATTCAATTGAGTAAAATGCTAATCATAGTCTGTGGCAGGGAATGAATACTAAAGTTAGCTTTGCACAAGTATAATTTAGAATGATTTCGAAGCATGATATATTAAACATTTTTGGCGAAAATGTTAGGAATTACAGAAAGAAACAAAATATTTCTCAAGAAGAACTTGCAGAAATGGCGGGCCTGCATCGCACTTATATCGGAATGATTGAACGTGCAGAAAAGAACATTACTCTTATCAATATTGAAAAAATTGCGGTTGCTCTTAAAATTTCAATTAAGGATTTACTAGTCGATATTCAAAAACAAAAATAAATATAATCCGCATGGGAAAGAAAGCATATAAACCTAATATAATACATGAGGAAGAATTCTTTACTGGTGAGAAAACAAGCGATGTTTTCATGGAAGTTGAATTTGATTATGGAACAGAAAAATGGATAGGAGCACTTCCTAAATATTTGGAAAAGCAAGGCTTAGATTTAACTATTGAAGAATTTTATGAATCTTTAGAAAGCAGTTTTGAAAGTTTAAATCCTAGAAATAAAGCACCATGGATAGCTGATAGTGACAGCCGATGGTCAAACAAAGAATCCGCTACTTATAAAGTTCTAAACGCTTTATATTCTGGGAAATGGGAATGTCGAGTTTGTGGACCAGTCCCCAAAGTTAATCCTCAACCATCCGCCCGTCTAGCTAGTTTAAAGAAATCAGGTTATGTGATTGGTTCCAAGAGAAGACATTGTACGGATTGTGAACAAAAGACAATGCATGATTTATTAATTATGTTACCTCCAATTGAACAAAGATTCGAGCATGGTAATGAATTAAGAAGGCCAATGTCGGAATTGCTAAAAACAAGGATTAAAAAGCTTTTAGGTTATAAAGAAGTTTGTTTTGATGTTAAAAGAAGCCCTGTTGAATTAATAATCGACCACAAATTTCCATCGCAAAGATGGAAATTTCAAGAAAGTGACAATCCAAACAATATGACTGAACCAGCTATTAGAGCTAAATTTCAATTATTATCAAATCAAACAAATTTGTGGAAGTCACGTCATTGCGACAATTGTGTAAAGACAGGGAAAAGAGGAAACTTTATGGGAATCAAATGGTTTTATCAAGGCAATGAAAATTGGGAAGGGGATGATACGTATGATGAGAAAGGATGTGTCGGATGTCCTTGGTACGACCTAGAGAAATGGAAGAAAGAACTTAAAAATCAACATTGATTATAATAATCCATTAATTCTTTTTTAATTGCCTTTGCTATATGTTCAGCCATAAGGCATGGAACTGCATTTCCAATTTGCCAATATGCTCTTTTGAATGAACCCGTAAAAATGAAATCATCTGGAAATGTTTGTAACCTAGCCATTTCCCTCGCTGATAAAACCCTATTAAGTTCATAATGTACATGACAACCACCATGATTTTCTTTCACAGTCATACTTGGAACACCTTTATATTGCCTCTTGTAGGCATCTCTAAATGTCTCATACAATGAGCCTCCATGTGGAATTAAAGAAATTCGCTTTTCCATTTCCTTGGAGTGTTTAGTCCATTCATGATTTGAAACATTAGAACGTTCAACATACTTTAGATCATCAATAGCACTTTCGATTGGTTTATAATTTCCTTTTGACAATATTTCCTTCGGGTATGGGTTTACTAACCCAAGTCGATTAGCTATAAATATGGCTCTAGTTCTTAATTGTGGTACACCGAAAGTTGCTGCTTCAAGTATTCTTACTGACATATTTGGATATCCGGCATCCGAAAATTGTTTAATAATTTCTTTATAAACCTTTCCATTTTCCATGGTTAGTATGCCTGGTACATTTTCCAATACAACAAATTCAGGCTTTAAATGTTTTACAATTCTTACGTACTCTTGAAACAATTTATTTCTTGGATCATTAGGATTTCGCAGTCCAGCGACAGAAAATCCTTGACAAGGAGGGCCTCCAAAAACAACATTTACATTCTGTCCATTTAGAACCTTATCTATTTCGGCTTCTTTAACATCTTGTATAGGCATTTCGAAATGATATGCCTCGGGGAAATTTTTTCGGATTGTATTGGAAGCATCCTTATCTATTTCCACACTTGCAAGTTTTTTAAATCCAGCATTTCTTACTCCGACTGAAATTCCACCTGCACCTGAAAATAAATCCATGAAAGTCATATCGCACCTATCATTTTCAACTGCCAGTGTTTCGACAGTCTTCCAATTATTATTATCAATTATATCAGAATCAAGACTTTCTTTGAGCCCTTTGTATCTGCTTGTGGCATTATGCGCACCATTAACTTTTTTCGGACTTTGCTTAACTCTTTTTAGTTTCTTTTTATCTTCGTCAATAACCAAATTTCCAAATAAATCCTCTCGCATATTTGCTAATTTTAGTATGCAATTTTACAAACAAAATTCCATACAAACAAGATATATTATCAACAACCAAAACTTTTAGTACTGGTCCAAAATCATTAATTAAACCAAACTTAAAATTCTGCTCAAAGAATTTCCAGTAACAATAGCATTTTCACCATCTATCGAATTTTCATTCTTACTTTCTTCATCTATCAGGAGTCCCATATTTGTACATTTAAAAAATCCTTTTTACCTTTCCTAATCACAATAAAAAATTTATTTTATGCCAATCATCGAAACGGGTCACGCCAAAAATGTCGCAAACTTTGAAGATTTTATTTCATTCATTACCGGCTACGGTCCGACTTACAATCCAACCAAAGCTGCAATTAAACTTGCCTCACTAAACACCCTTTTTACAACCGCTAAAGCAGACATCTTAAACGTAACTACAAAAACAGTTGCCTTTAATAATGTCACAAATGCTAGATTAAACCTATTCGAACCAATTCGTAAACTTTCTACAAGATTAGTGAACGCATTTTCATCAAGTGACGCAACCGCAGAAATGATAAAAGACGCAAAAACTATCAATAGAAAAATTCAAGGCAAAAGAGCAAAAGCAATTCCAGTATCAATAGACCCCAACACCCCTGCCCCTAATACTATCAGTACTTCACAGCAATCCTATGACCAACTTATTGAGCATTTTACCAAACTCATTGAATTGCTCAAAACACCATCAGCAAATTACACCCCTAACGAGGTAGAGTTACAATTGGTAACACTTACAGCACAACTTGCAGCTCTTAAAACAGCAAATACAAATGTTTCTACCGCATACACCGCAGTTTCTAATGCTCGTATTGCAAGAGACAAAACATTGTATAAAGAAAAGACCGGTTTATATGATATTACCCTCGCTGTTAAGGATTATGTAAAGTCGCTTTACGGAGCAACTGCCCCCGAGTACAAACAAATCAGCAAGATTAAGTTTACAAAGCCTAAAGCATAAAAAACCGCCTAGCCAATAAAGAAATCTAGCTACCTGTTAAAGACATCTTGCATCCGCAAAAGGAAATCTCACGCCCTAAAAAGGAAATATCCTATCCTAATAAAGACATCTTGCATCCGTAAGAAGAAATCTTAACTATGCATTAACGAAACTAGCACCCGTAAAAAGAAATCTCGCATCCTGAAAAAGAATTCTTAACTATGTAATAACGCATCTAGCACCCGTAAAAAGAAATCTCCCATCCGAACCATTGAGACACTAGACATGGTTAAGACCCACTTTCTACTGTTAAACCAGAAGCATAACGCAAAAGACAGAAACACCGACAACACTTATGCGCAGAACTTGTACTTCTGAACTTAATTTTAGCAATCTTAATCCTTGATATAACCACTTGATGCATAGACTGAGAAGCGGATGCTAAACGCTTAGGTGGCGGGCAGGTAACAGCGCATAAGCCTAATGCGGGCGATATCTCTTTTCGGTCTGATTTTCTTTCTTCTTCTTTTGGTTCTTAATTTCGGCGAAGTAACTTTGATTCCCCGCACTAGGCCTATGCGCAAAACGTTGTGCGTTATGCTAAAACGACAAACATTAACAGACAAAACAGAAGTAAAATA
>NZ_JBMOGQ010000169.1:0-4261 GCF_049318325.1 Flavobacterium sp.
TGCAAGTTTATCATAAGTCTCGTTTAAAAATAATTGCATATTACCAACATTTGTAAACAATCTTTGATCATTTAATTCTCCTTCTTGCACAATTTCTGTTGCATCATTACATGAAAACAATATGGCAAAAAGACTTAAAAATACTATTCTTTTTTTCATTTTATATTTAATTAAAAATTAATATCTACACCAAAAGTATACACCTTAGGAGTTGGAAAATATCCAGAACCACCAGTTGTAAATGTTTCAGGATCAAAACCTTTCCACTTAGTCCAAGTTAAAATATTTTCTCCTTGTAATCTGAAACGACACCCTTTAATAAAGGTTTTCTTCAAGAATTTAGCTGGCACATCATAACCAAAGCTTATGTTTCTTAATCTAACAAATGAAGCATCACGTAAGAATCTATCTGACAAATCACCAGCATCGATATTAGTAGCATTCAATGATGGAATGTTAGAACTAGTATTTGTAGGTGTCCAAGCATTGAATAATTCATTACTTACAGGGAATGGATTCACATTTCTAATATCCATTAAACCTGCATAATCAGAATCGAATTTGTAAAAATCTTGAGAATATACAAAAGAAGCATCTAAGAAGAACCCTTCATAAGAGGAGTTAAAACCAAAACCACCTTGATATTTAGGAAGGTAATTTTTGTCAGTAGTTCTTCTATCAGCATCTGTTGGATCTTCAGTCAAATTGTTGTTGATATCTAAGAAAAGTAAATTTCCATTTACCGGATTAACCCCCATATATGGAACTAGATAATACTGATTAGCTGTTTGACCTTTAACTTGTACAAAACTATCACCAAGTCTAACTAGTCCGTCCCCATCAGGATCTAATGAACCTAAACTAGCAATCTCATTGTCATTAAATGCTCCATTAGCAAAAACAGAAAGTTTAAACTTAGAATCTTTTAACACATCAAAACGTAAAGATAATTCATATCCTTGATTTGATAAAGCACCATCATTACTTGCAATAGATCTAATTCCATTAGCTGCAGAAATTGGAATAGATTGGTATAAATCAGTAGTCAATTTACGGTACCAATCAAAAGATCCCGAAAGTCTATTTTTAATGTTAAAATCGATACCAATATTAGTTTGGGCAGTTGTTTCCCATTTCAAAGCTGTATTTGCATAACTTGAAACTCCAAAAGAAGCAGAATTTGGATACCCTTGTTGCGAACTATTCAAATCTCTAACCGCTTGTGCAGCATAGAATATAGTACTTTGTGTATCATCTTCACCTCTAGCTTGAACGTTTTGGTTACCCGTTGTTCCGTAAGAAGCTCTAAGTTTTAAATCTTTAATCCAAGTAGCATTTTTCATAAAACTCTCTCTTGAGATGTTCCATCTACCTGCAACAGACCAAAAAGTTCCCCATTTATTATCATCAACAAAACGGTAAGAAGCATCACGTCTTAATGTTGCAGCTAAACCAAATTTTGTATCATAATCATAATCTAAGGTGCCGAAATAAGAGAATGTACCAGCATTAACATTCCCTGCTCCCGTTGTAGGTATGTAACTTGCAGGTAAAGTAGTAGCATAAGGTATATAACCTGTACCTGCTCCTGGAGACCAAGTAAGTGGATTCAAACCAATTTGTTGGAATAAAAATACTCTTCTATGCGCTTTCAAATATTCTGTATATCCTGAAATATCTAAAGTATGTTTTTCTGCAAAAATTCTTTTGTAATTAAGTCTGTTCACAAAATTGAACATAAACTCTCTTTGACTTCTTTGATTTTCTAAACCATGAAAAGCTTGACCTGCTCCAACCGCTCTTACAATGGACAGATACGCTTCTGGACCAATAGCAAAAGTTCTTTTATCTTCAGTATAATCAGCACCAGCTGTTACAGAATAAGTTAAATCTTTAGTTAATTTATAACTCATGTTTGCTGCCAATAAAGTTTTATATTCGTCAAAAAAACTTGGCGCACGATTTTTTTGGAATAAATCTAAAAGCATGAAAGGAACGATGTCTAAAGATGGAGCTCCATATTCATCAAATAATTGTTGACCACTTACATAAGTAGAAGGACTGTAATAAGATGCAGATGAAAGATATCCTTGTAGTGGATTTTGAAGCACGTTAGTATTAATTCCACCTCTAGTTTCTTGCTCTAATTGATTTCTTCTTGAATACGTCAAACCAACATTTAAACCATAGTTAAATTTATCATTGCTAGATTTACCCGTAAAATTACTTCTAATAGAAAACCTTTTGAAAGTTGTCGTAGGAACAATACCTTGTTGATCATAATAACCTACAGAAGTAAAATTAGACATATTTTTACCCCCCGAAGTGATACTTAAATCATGGCTTTGGGTAGTGCCTATTCTAAAAAATACATCTTTCCAGTTGGTATTTGTAGTGAATGCATCAATGTTATTTGGATCAACTACAAACATAGGATCACCCGTAACATTATTAACAGGAGCAGAACCATCAAATCCAGGACCGTCACCGAATATATTTTGTAATCTTAAATGTTGCTTGGCATTAACAAGGTTATAATTATCTCCTCTAAATTCTGATGTACCATAAGAAGATGAATAATTTATTGCCATTGATTCGTCATACCCTGCTTTTTTAGTGTTAATTAAAATTACACCATTTGTACCTCTGTTACCATATATAGCTGTAGCAGATGCATCTTTTAATACAGTAACACTTTCTATATCATTTGGATTTAAATTTCTAAAGAAAGCTTGCGTCAAAGGAATACCGTCAACTACATATAACGGATCAGTACTAGCATTAAGAGAACTTTCCCCTCTAATGATTACATCTATCTTATTAGTTCCTGGCTGCCCTGAACCTAAAGCAATATTTGTACCTGCCAATTGACCTTGTAAAGATTGAAGCACGTTAACGTTAGGTCTATTCGCAACTGTTTTTGCTGACACGGTTTGTGTTGCTCCAATTGTTTTGGCTTTTGTTGCAGTTCTACCATAACCTTGCACTACGACTTCATCAAGTTTTACTCCGTCTTGCAATTTTACATTTACGGTGTTTGATGCTCCAACTGTAATTGAAGTATCAGACATTCCAACAAAAGAAATTACAAGTACTTCACCTTGTTTTGCTTTGATTGAAAATTTACCATCAAAATCTGCTTGCGCAGAACGATTAGTGCCTTTAACAATAATGTTAGCACCTGGTAGAGGCCCAGAATTATCTGAAACAACACCTGTTACAGTTTTCTCTTGTGCAAACGAAAACTGCATTGATAACGCCATTAATAGCGTAAAAATCCATTTGAACTTCGATCTCATATTAATTTTATTTGAGTTAGTTATTTTGCAAACTTCTTAATTATTTCTTAATTAACCAAACATTAACACTAAATAATATTTTGAAATATTGTTAAATATTTTTATTAACGAATGCTTCATGATAATAGTGATACAATTATAATTATAGAGTTGCGTCATTTTTTATATTTTTAGAAAAATTTTTTAATGTTACAATTCAAATTCTCAAATTTTGAAATAGAGTGTGGAACTGACGAAGCTGGTCGAGGTTGTCTTGCGGGGCCAGTTACTGCAGCAGCTATTATATTGCCAAAGAATTTTGAATTGAGCTTACTCAATGACTCAAAACAACTCTCAGAAAAAACAAGAGAAAAACTTAAACCGATTATAGAAGAAAAAGCCATTTCTTTTTCTGTTACTCATTTGGAACCACTAATTATAGATGAAATAAATATTTTAAACGCATCAATCAAAGCAATGCAGAATAGCATCTTAAAACTTGACCCTTTACCTAATTATATAATAATTGATGGAAATCGCTTCAAACCTATTAACAATATTCCATTTTCTACAATAATTAAAGGCGACTCAAAATACATGAGCATTGCAGCAGCTTCGGTTTTAGCAAAAACATACAGAGATGAATATATGAATAGAATTCATGAAGAATTTCCAATGTACAACTGGAAACAAAACAAAGGCTACCCAACAATCGAACACAGAGAAGCCATAAGAAAATATGGCGTCACTAAATACCATCGGATGTCGTTTCGATTATTGCCTGAGCAATTGAAATTAGATTTATGATTGCAGATAAACAATTTTAGATTTCAAAATGCTTAAAATTTGCTTCAAAAAGGGTTGAAAAATGTTTTATGATTTTATCTTTTACTTCTTCCTCATCAATCCTTCTTCCAAGTTCAACGTGCATCGAAGTAACAGCTTTTCCTTTAATGCCACATGGAATGATATTATCAAAATAG
>NZ_JBMOGQ010000170.1:0-4237 GCF_049318325.1 Flavobacterium sp.
CCCCAAAACCCCAAAACCCCTAAGAATAGATTAATAATATTTAATTATATAATTATATCAGAATAATTCATCTTGAAAACTAATCAACATGCTCAGTTTTATCAGTAGTATTCAAATGATCTTCATGCTAAATTTTATTGTTTTTACTTTTTTCCCTTCTTTACATTTTTCAAAACTATCCAAAAGCTCAGCCTGATGCAATTTAATAATTTTTAATGCTAACTTAATATCAGTATCGGTTAAAGTTCCTTTTTCAGCAACCTCAAGAGTCCTCAACCAAATCTTAGCTGATTTTTGTCTCATTCCTTTTTCTTTAACAATATGCAAATGAGGCGGCTCTTTCAAAACATCAAAGCTATAAATGAAAAACGTTAAAAACTTATAAATCGCTATTTTAGGCATAACATGTTTTTGCTAATTCATTTATCAAATTTAATGCCAATTATCTTAGCATTATAAAAAAGTAAAATTGACATAATATCCTCTAGAAAGTCCGAACTCCCGGTAATCGTCCCGACAAATAGAATGAGCCCCGGCTTCGGCCGGGATTTTGCGTTTAATAAGTTTGAAAGAGAGGTTTAATAAGTGTAAGACCTACCTGCCCTACGGGCAGGGTTTGGTAAGTTTAAAAGGTTTGAGAACTACCTATCGAAAGGCAAGGGATTATGATGAATAGGCTTTTGCTATACCATCATATGTCAATCCGTTAACCTGAAACATTCAACACTTGAAACATAAAAACATTTTTGACTGTGCAAAGCGAAGTCCATGATATTTTATTTCGAAAAAATGTATCTCATAACTGAACAATCGAACACCTATGTAGCTTGTTTACTCTTCAACATTAAAAAGCAATACATTTTTATTTTGACTTTGGTTTTATAAAATCAAAGTCCATTAACAAAAAACTTTTATCACATAAATAGATGTTTATAGTCAAATTGAAAAAATGTGCTGATGGTTATTTTTGAAATGAACGTAACCGTTGAAACAATACACTTGAATGCATAAACGTATTGCTGAATGGTTTACAATATATTATTCAAATTAAAATTTAATCAATGGGAAATCTACTCTACATTATCGCAGTCATTTTAGTCATTATTTGGGCAGTTGGATTTATAGGATTTCAACTGGGCTGGGTAATACATATTTTACTAGTGATTGCTGTGATTGCTGTTTTATTAAGAGTTATTCAAGGATCTTCGAATAAATAACATGATTGTGTCAAACACTAAAAATTCAAACAAATAAATCCATATAAAAACAAAAAAACAGTACGATTGTTAAAGTATATCATTCTTTTTTCAGCGTTTTTAATCTCGATTGGAGCAGATGGTCAGTCTCAGGCAAAAACAAAAAGAATGTTAACTGATGCAAAGAAAGCAAAAAGCATGTTTATTAAAACAGACGCCCAAATGGAAAATCTATTTAATAGCTCTTATGCTTATGTAATTTCTCCAAATGTGGGAAAAGGCGGATTTGGAATCGGGGAGCTTTTGGAAATGGTATTGTTTACAAAGACAAAGTTGCGATTGGAAGTGCAAAATTATCTCAATTAAACATTGGTTTGCAAGCAGAAGGACAAGGAGATAGAGAAGTCATTTTTTTTGAGAACAAAAGTAATTTTGATGAATTCAAAGAAAATAATTTAAAGTTATCAGCACAAATTTCAGCAGTAATAGCTAAAGCTGGAGCTAGTGCGAACGCAAATTATGCCAATGGAATTCTGATTTTCACTCAATCTAAAGGTGGGTTTATGTATGAGGTTTCGGTTGGTGGCCAAAAGTTCAATTATGAATCATTTTGATTTGAATGATCTCTTTTACTATATTTTTCGAATTCACTCAATTAGACGCCCTAATTAGCCGATCATTTATCGACTGACCCAAACCTTGATTCGGAAGTTTTTCGGCTATGATTAAATCGAGATTTTTCAAACTTTACAGAATGTTGGATCGGGATTGAGCAATACAAATCGAATCATTTCGCAATGTGCCAGCATAAATTCAGCGGCAAGAGTATGTGATAATTATACTTTAAACGGATTATCAGACTGGTTCTTGCCCTCTGTCGATGAATTGGAAATCATGTACAAAAGTTCAATCAATTTTTACAATTTAGCGAGCTTTTCATCTCAGGAAATCTGGTCTTCTTCCGAATTTGGCGCATCATCCTCTCACACTTATAATGCGTATTACGGATACAAAACAACCGAATCTAAGGGGCTTGGCTATAGAGTTAGACCGATTCGCAGATTTTAACCCTAGACGGTTCAATTGGATGAATTGCTTAATTGATGTTCTTGACAAAAGAATTTAATAGCAATGTTTTTTTTATCTAATTGGTATTTTGTTTAAACAAAATCATTAGTTTGCATTTAAATTTAAATTTAACCATTTTATGAAACTTTCTTCATTAGCAACTTTGGCACTAGTAGCTGCCATCGTTTTCTCCTCTTGCAAAAAAGATGATGCACCAGCTGCAGGTCCAGCCGCACCTTATTATGTAGGCAAATGGGGTTATAGCACAATTGTTGACACATTCTACAATTGGCAACAACTTGTTTACAACAACACCGTGCAACAAGATTCTACTAAATCTTACAGCCAAAGTACTACAGGTTACTACTTTGAGTTTAAAGCAGACAAAACCTTCAATCACTACCGACTTTCTGGTGGTGCAGCAGTAACAGGTACTGGTACATACACTGTTGATAGCACTGGCGTTGGTGCAACTCCACGTTTCAACATGATTTACAGCACAGCTCCAGACACAATCAGATACTACATCACTGGATCAACTGCAACCACTTTGCAACTTAACCGTCTTTTCGGAGCACTTACTTCTCCAACTGACACTGTTGTAATTGACAGATACTGGAATTTGAATAAGCAATAATCAACTTCTTATATTAAAGAGGCTGTCTCCCAAAAAGAGACAGCTTTTTTTTTCGACATATCATACCATCACTGTTAGATTCTATTTGCTTTTTCAAATAGCTGTTTCTTATTTTTTTTCGTTTGAATGAAAATAATTATTTAATGTTCACAATTGATTTGATAATTTCGTTTTAATGATTCGAAATAAATACCAAACCTCTTGCTATTGCCTCATCCTTGTGGCTTCTTTTTGTATTTCAATATCCAGTTGTAAAAAGGAAAATACAATAGCTAATCCAAGCAATACCGATACAACTTTTGTTGATACGGGGTTCATCACATATACCATACGTCAAGGCCAACAATACTGCGATCAAAATACACTTAAACTAACCAATCTTAGCTCTCAAAGTTTTGATGTAATTTTCGACTCCTCAGCTATTTATAGAACCATAGATCCTAACAATCAATACGATATAAATAAATTGTATGGGTTTTCTGAGGGATTCAATCATCAATACAATAGTGCAAGATTGGGTTGGAGATGGAGCGATGATTCGCTTCGATTGTTTGGATATGTTTACAATAATGGAGCAAGGATTAGCAGTGAAATATCAACCGTAACCATTGGAGATACCATCAGATGCAGCATCTCACTTCTCGACTCATTTTACCAATTTAGCGTAAATCAACGTGTACTTAATGTTTCAAGAACAGCAATTGGTACTATTGCAATCGGATACCAATTGTATCCTTATTTTGGTGGAGATGAAACAGCACCACAAGCTATCGCAATCAAAATAAAAGAACTCAGATAAATACCATCATACAACCTGAACTTCCGAAGCAAGGTTTTTCGCCAATTTTCTTAATTCCTGTACGTTGCAATCCATCGTATCGTTTACCAATACTACTGCCATTCTTCTATAAGGCCGAGTTGTAGGTTTTCCGAAAATTCGTATGTCTGTGTTTTTCGTTTTCAATATCTCTTCTACCCCGTTAATCTGAAAATTACTGGATTCTTTACTTGCCAAAACAACTGCACTAACGCCCGCTTTTTCCAATTTTATTTCCGGAATTGGCAATCCTAAAATGGCACGTGCATGTAATTCGAATTCTGAAAAATTTTGAGTTCCTGCTAAAGTCACCATTCCAGTATCATGCGGCCTTGGACTTAATTCTGAAAAATAAACTCCTTTGTCCGTCAAAAAAAACTCTACGCCCCATAACCCCGAACCGCCCAGATTGTTAGTCACTTTTTGAGCCATTTCGCAGGCAGATAAATAATCTTCCTGACTCATCGGGCATGGTTGCCAGCTTTCCTGGTAATCACCACGTTCTTGTCGGTGTCCTAT
>NZ_JBMOGQ010000171.1:0-4220 GCF_049318325.1 Flavobacterium sp.
TGTAGCAATTGAAGCAGTTAGTGCAGTAAAATTATTATTATTAATATTTCCAATAGACGTAGTAGTTGCATTAGTAGCTTCAACTGTTATACCTTGCAATGTACCGGTAGATACACCATAAGTCAGTGCAATTGTATTATTGTTAATATTATTAGTAAATGTTCCCGTTGGTGTTGCACTTGCTGACACATTATAAATTCCTCTAAGTGTACCTGAAGTAACACCACCATTAGAACTTGTTATGCTGTTATATGAAACATTAAACCCAATACTGTTTCTTATTAAGATACCATAAACAGTTCCAGACACGTTTGCATAACCTGAAAAAGTACCTGTTGTACCAAAATTGCTGATTGTATTAGCAGTTGCACTACTAGAACCTCCAATATCAATCCCTGTGTTCAGATCAGCTGCAGCCGTAGGCCCGACCACAAGGATTCCGTTGTTAACATTACTAATGGTATTCCCATAGACCTTTAACCCACTATTCCCACCTGTCGCACTGGTAGCAGTTGCCGATACAGTAGCCGCAGTTGCATTGTGAGTTGAGTTACTGTAAATACCAAAAGTATTTTGATACGTTCGATTCAACGTAATCACGTTGTTCTGAATCGTACAGTTCTGCGCACCATTGGTAGTGGTGGCATAAAATAACGCAACTCCAAACTCTGTCATAGTATTGGAGGCAGCCGTAGTAACGGTGTTACTCGAATTCTCCAACATCGTGAAGTTTTGGATGGTGATCCAGTCACCTCCGGTTATTTTAAAGAGTGCATCAACCAAACTACCAGCAGTGTGATTAGTTGGAGCGGTTATCGTACTCGAACTACCCTGAATAGTAATGGTGTTGGTTGATGTTCCTGACTTGGTGATGTTGTATCCACCGGCAGGAGCAGTCTCATTGCCCGTTAATGTAATTACTACGGGTGCTGATATGGTCGCAGCATTTAATGCCGTTATAGCAGCAGACAAACTAGGATAAGTTGCGGCTAGACCAGAACTTGAGTTAGTTGTTACCTGTGCCTTCGCTCCCATTGAAGCAAACAACAAGAAAACCAACGCGGCTTTAAACGAGTAAAGCCCGAAGCGATTTCGGATGTCAAAATGGATTACAGAAGACGAAGTAGTTGTTGTCGTGACGCCAACACTTTCTTCTTTTAACCCTAACAAAATAAGTATCGTGGATACTATATTGTTAATTTTTTTTGTTAAATAAAAATGTTTCATAAAAAAAATTGAATTAAATTGAATTGTAAAATTTTAATTTTATTGGGAAGGAAAAAACCTGAAAAGTATCATGGTCTCTGATATTCCCAAAATAGGAACCTCCGTGACCGCCGCCACCACCGCCTCCGCCAATTCCATGTGAAGAAGCATAAGCTAAATAGCGATTAATAAAAGAAACTTGCGATTTGAAATCGCTATTAGAAACAATGTTAAACATTGCTTTCTTGCTAGAGTTCTTTCCATACATCTGCATGAAGACTTCTAACAAACTAATTCGTGAGGATTTAATTTTTTTAACGCAGTGAGACGAAACATTAGTAACACAACTAATGCTGTAGAATGAAAATAGTGTTATAGTAATTGAGGCGTATAATTGCGTCATGTAAAAAAAAGAATAATTTTAAAAAAAAGTTAATAAAGGGTTAAGATAAAAATATTAATTCCAACTTTCAAAATAAATAATTAAAAAATCGATAAAAAACATTTATTAACGCTGAAAGAACTTTTTTATGTAGTCCATAACTTATACTATTTGTTAAATTGTTTAAAATAAATAGTGAATAAATAGCATACAAAAGCCATACAAAATAAATTGAAAAACTAGAGTTATTATGTGTGTATAATTTTAAAATTACAGCATTATTTTTTAACCATAAATAAACGATTTTGCATAGCAAATTATGATTATTCTGAGCAAAACAGTAAAGTTATAAATCACATCAAGATAGCGTGTTAGTCTATTATTTATAGTGTTAAAATCAGTGGCTAAATAACAATAGAAAACAGCCTATTTAAGCATTGTATAAATTAAGAATACAATGTCTATTTGAACCAAAATTTATATTCTAATAAAACCTTTTGGAATGTTACATTAGGCACAAAATAACTATTTAAAAGACTACACCAACATAAGAATAGTGTTTTTAAAATAAAACAAAGCAATTCAAAGAAACTAGTAAAAAATGGATCAACCACTTCGTTACTTCATTTGTCAATACACTTCGACAAATCAGTTTGACAAAGTAGTTATCTATTTAGTATTGATAAAAAAGGGCTTATCATATGATAAGCCCTTTTTGAATATTCAAACAATAAAATTTTAAAACAGCACTGCGACTCGCGCAGAATTCATTTTTAATAGACCACTTTCTTAGTTACTTTAACACCAGTTTCAGAAGTAATTTGCACTAATAAAACTTGATTAGTTGATGGCAATGTAGTAAATCTTGTTTGGGTAGCATATATCTCTTTTCGAGAGGTAATTAATCGACCAGTAACATCATAAATAGCAACTGATTTCATTGGAATACTACCAGAATTAATAATTAATCCCGTTTCATTTTTATATACTACAATAGTATTTTCGGTGAATACTGGAACACCTAATGCAACTGATGTGTAAAGCAACACAAAACGATCTTCGAAGATGCCTGATTCTGTCTCAAATGAATAAGGAGCTGACCTAAGATCATGAATAACATTTAGCAACTTATCTTCTAAATAAATAGACTGACCATTATAAAATAAGCCATCTACAGCAGCTATAGCAATTTTATAAATACCACTATTTATAGCTTTGTAACCAATAGGAACAAGGTCATTATCATCAAAAGGTAAAGATCTTCCTTGAATGATGTATTTTTGATTTTCTATAGTAGAGTATATTAAATTATGACTCTTAACTTTCGTAATAGCATCATACATTCTATCCACTCCGTTAGTAGCATTTTGTACATAGGCAACCAAAGTAGAGGTAGCGTTATTATTGGCATCAACTAAATCCAACCAAATACGGTTTTTTTCTTCAGTGGCAGAAGAAACAGAATTTGTTCTGTAAAATTGAGAATTGTCAGCATTTCTCATGCTATTTTTAAATACGACTTGTTCGGAATTACCTGTAACTTCAGCACCATCTTCCATAAGAACAAAGAACCCTTGACCTGCAGCTATTTTACCCGCAAAACCATTAGGAATGGACGACCCCGAACTATTATAAGCCAAGTAATCGTTCGCATTATAATTTGAGGTAAAAGATCCATAAAAAGGATTGGTTGATGAATTTGGTGCTTGACCATGTGTCCATAAATAAACAAACCCTTTAATTTTACTCACATTTTGGGAATCAGTTAAGAAATCAATTGCATCAATAGCAGAAGGATAAGGATTTCCAATAAGATTGTAATTATCATCATCTCTCGTGATTAAAGACCCATTAAGTCCATTGTAACCAGCTGCAGTATTGTAACCCCCTCTATTTACAGTAACAGGTATAGTCCCGTTATTAGGTCTACCAGTAAATGTAGCTGTTAAATTCCCTGTCCATCCAAAACTACTTGAAGCTCTAACGATATATCCTTTACCAGGCTGCATAGCTCCTGATGCCGTACTCCAAATACCTTGGCTTGTATTTCCGCCATTACCATTGCCATTATTTGCTAAAGTATCCCAATAGTATTTGAAACCAGGCGTAGGTGTTGAGTAAAAATTTGAAACGTCTTGACTTAAAACTGGAGATGACCAATAAACATAATCATAACCGCGCAATCCAGAAACATTTCTACTGTACTGCATGTTTCCTGAACCCGAATTGGTAACATTATTCACTTGAATTAAACTTGCAGCATCAGCAACTGATAATGTTCCATTGGTAACTATAACATCCTGAACAGTTAGAGTTATACCTGTATTTACGGTTAAAAGAGCACCTGAATTTACAGTAAGCGCTCCAGCGAAAGCCTGAGCTGAAATCACGGGACTATTAGGAGTTCCTGCAGGAACAACAACACAACTATCAGTTATTAATGGTTCTCCAGAAGGAGTCCAATTACTTGCAGTAGCCCAATTGGATGAAGTGACTCCATTCCACACCTTTCCTAAATAAAAATCCAATGGATATGAATTGGAACAAATGGAATTAAATATTGTTAGTGTTCCCGAATATTGATTCAAAGGTAAATTAGCAGGAATTGCAATTGTTGTTATAGTTGCAGTTT
>NZ_JBMOGQ010000172.1:0-4203 GCF_049318325.1 Flavobacterium sp.
TTTGGTAAAGGCTGTTCCAGCGTTTACTGAAATTGCTGAATTATTAACTGTTACTGTAACAGTCCCCGTTGCAGTACAACCTGAAGCTGTATTGGTTTTTGTTACTGTATAAGTTGTAGTTGAACTTGGGTTAGCTGTTGGGTTACTTGCAGTAGCTGAGCTCAATCCTGTTGATGGAGACCATAAATAGGTATGACCTGCCACAGCTGTCTCGCCTATTGCTGCGCCACTTGTATTAGCTATACAAGTTTTGGTAAAGGCTGTTCCAGCGTTTACTGTTGGCAAAGCATTGATAATAAAATCAGCTTTTGCTCTACAACTTCCTTCAGCTGTTGAACATGCTACCCAATAGGGAGTAGTTCCAGCTGTATTGGTATTAGCAAGACCTGAATTAGCCACACCCACCGGATTAAAATTAGCACCTGACCCTATTGCTGTTCCTCCCGATGAAACGGTATACCATTCAAATGATCCAGGAATAGTGTAGGTAACCGTAATTTGCATAAAATCAACAGTGGCAGTGGCAGAACCAAATACTCTTGTGTTAAAAACCGACAATACAGCACCAAAACCACTATTATTTATATCAGCAGCGGTCCAAGTGGTACCCCATAAATCGGTACCACTACCGTAAGTTCGACTTTGCAAAGAGGTTGGGTAAACATCATTTGAACTTTTATCCGTTGCCTGTAAGTTATTGTTTTTTACTAACCTAACCTGATCATCCCGGTTACCAGTACCTACACTTTGGGTACTACTTCGTGAAATAGTGAGTTGAATACCATTTATTATTGCATTTGCCGGAATACTAAATCCGTAATTTGTTGCCATTAAATAATTACTTGCACCTTGCTGTGCAGGGGCAACCGTTGCATACGGCGATCCCACTGCAGTGATGTTCCCGGGATTTGACCATGTAGTTGAACCAGATCCTGTTAAATTAGCTCCAATTCCTGCATTATTTGGACCGCTTATTTGTTCAGTTATATCTGCACATGAAGAGGTGACCGATAAAGTTCCTGAACCACCAGGACAAATGGTAGTATTGGTAGTTGTAGGAATAGAATTAACAGTTATTGTTCCCGTTGCATTTACTGAACCACAACCACCAGTTAGTGGAATACTATAAGTAAATATTCCAGAATTGGTTGGTGTACCACTTATGGTTATAGTATTCGATGCCCATACAGGAGTAACACCTTCTGGTAATCCAGTTGCAGTTCCGATTCCGGTAGCTACTGTTGTTGTATGCGTTATGTTTGTTAATTCAGTATTGATACAAAGCGTTGGAGTTGATGATGCAGTTCCTGTTGTATTTGCAGCAGCAACCGTAATCGTTCCTGTTGCATTTACTGTACCACAACCACCAGTTAGCGGAATACTATAAGTAAAGATTCCTGAATTGGTTGGTGTACCACTAATGGTTATAGTATTCGATGCCCATACAGGAGTAACGCCAGATGGCAATCCTGTTGCGGTTCCAATTCCAGTTGCACCGGTCGTAGTATGTGTTATGTTTGTCAAAGCAGTATTCACACACAAGGTTGGAGTTGAAGAAGCAGCACCTGCCGTCATTGTCGTTGCTCTTCTTAAAACAAGTAAAATAGCAGAATTACGATCACTAGATGATAACGTTACGGTACGATTTCCGGTTGCACCACTATTCACAGATGACAGCCATGCTGCTCCTACCGAAGCATCATCGCCATTTGTAGTAATATTGTCAAATAACTCCGTTTGTGAATTTGACCAATCACTATAACTTCTATCATTATTACACATAGCAAACATGATCACTGCAGAATTGTTATTAGCAACAGTTACTCCAGTAGCGGTAGCAGTTGCTGAATCTGCGTTATTAAAATTACCTGGAGTAATATCAAAAGGACCACCATTACTTCCATCAGGTTTTAGTGCATTACAAGCCACTCCTGAAAAAGCAACCATAGAACCAATCGCCATATCGCAGCGCGAATTCATTGCAAAAGTAAAACTTGAACCTTCAGAACCATCTGAAACGCGATAGTAGATACTTCCAAACCACGCATTGTTATTGTTTCCAGTACCATCACTTCTGATAAGTTGGTCTTTAACTAATGTCCAACCACTTAACGTTGGACTAGACAAACCACCGTTGTCATTATCAGTTTCATTTTGCACAACGCTAAATAGTAACACATCACCAGCAACTACACCAGTAGGTTTATTGATAGTAATTGTTGTGTTGTTAGTTGTAGCAGATGAAGCGGTAGTTGATGAACCTCTTTGCGCAATCTGCCCCCAGGAACTACTTGAGCTAAGTAGGAAAAGCAGTAAAAATACCGCCGAGAAGCACGATCGCTGCAGGCGGAAGCAATTTCGAAAAATTTGATTTAGGGTAATCGTTGTTTTCATAATTTTAGTTGATTTATTGTAGATTTGGGTTTAAACATTATTATTTATAAATTCCTTATGTAAAGGATAAAAAAATTCTAATAGGTTTCATTTTTTGAGCAAACATAATTCATAAACATAGTTTTTAAAAAAAAAAAAGATACACTACACAAAAAATCGTTGACCTACAACTTTTTTTTGAGCTAAATTATTGTAGTTCTGTAAAGTGAAAGATATCATCGATAAACAGCATCACAACAATAAAACTTTGTAAATCTATTTTTTTACGTCCAAAAATTCAGCTTCTCAATCGCTTTACAGCAACTTGTCAATACCATTATAGCTTAATAAAACTACCTTTGAAAAAGTTATATAATGGACTAATTATTTTTTAGACGCTTCAAACTTACAAAGCTTATTTGAAATAAAAAAATAATTTTATCGATTAAATGCATTTTTTATCGATTATTTGCATTTATTTATATTTATTATAAGTTTTATATTATTTATTTAATGTTTGAACATTACATAGATTAAAAAAAGTAATGTAAAAAATAAGATATCCTCGATTTAATTAATATAAAACTTGTTAATGGTATAAATGATAGAATAAAATAGTACAAGACCTTATAGGTTTTAAAAACCTGTAAGGTCAACCAGAAATTTGTATCGCCCGCTCGCTTTCGGACGAACGAATTGCACACGAGCTTAACGAACTGACGAAATAAATCTGCACTATCTGGAACGACAAAACTAAGACTGAACTTTTTTTACACTATTTTGGATAGGTATTCTTATAAAAGCACCTCAATAACAACAAAAAAAAGTCCCTACTTTTCGGTAGGGACTTAGACAACATAATTAAAAAAACTATTTCTTTTTATTCGTCTTCTGCTAGTTGAGTTTTAACTTCAATCTTTTTGTCTAGTTTTAAAGACGTTCTTGAGAACAATACCTTTTTAGTTACCACTATACCTTCTTCTGAGGTAATTTGAACTAATAAAACCTCTGTTGTTAGTCCAGCATTCATCAAAGTTTGGGAAGCATTAATATCTTTCTGCTCTTGAAGCAATCGCCCTCTAATATCAAAAATCTTAACCTTCGACATAACAACATTTCCTGTGTTAATCGAAATCTCATTGGTTGGTGTTTTATAAATAACCACTTGACTTTCGTTAAATATTGGTGTACTAACAGCCAATGACGTCGCTTGATAAGTAATCTCAAATCGGGTATCAAAAGTTCCTGAAGCCGATGTAAATGTATAAGCTCCAGCACTTAAATTATGAACAACTCCTGTGGTATTATCTCTTAAATAAACCGTTTGATCGCCATTAGAAAACAAACCATCAACATGATCTATTGTTATTGTATAATCTCCAGCGGTAGTAACTTTAAAACTCATTGGCACTACATCTGTCATGTCAAACGGCAAGGCTCTACCTTGAATAGCATATGATGTTGTTCCTATTAAGCTAGCAAGAGATACATCGCCATCAGTAAGCAATTCACCGTCTATAGATGGATCAACTCCTTGCGTGGCACCTGTCATATAAGCAATCATAGCTTGCGAAAAAGAACCAGCTGCATTGGTAATATTCAACCAAATACGATTTCTCTCTACAGTATTTGCGGTTCTTAAGAAACGATTAACATTAGAATCTATACGCATATCGTTAGTAAAAACAACATTACTTGTTCCCGTTCCTTCTACAATGAATCCTTGTCCTACTTGAAGAACATTTGTAGAAGTATTAGGATTTACTGTCATATTTGAAATTGCACTATCATTATTAGTAACAAAACCTCCTAAGTTATAAGTACAATAGG
>NZ_JBMOGQ010000173.1:0-4192 GCF_049318325.1 Flavobacterium sp.
AGGCGAAACTGCCAAAATTGCTAAAGAAGAGTTCAATGAACGAGTTGAAAAATTATATCAAAAACAAATAGAAATAGAGGAATACGTCGTTTCACATAATATTGGCAAGATAAATTTTAAAGATCAAAAGAGAGCACCACATATCGTAAGTGTAGCACTTATTAACGAGGATGCTGAGGATTTCCTAATCAAAATGAATCAAAAGTTTGTGGCATCAACAGGCAGTGCTTGTAATTCAAGAATTAGCGACAAATCGCATGTACAAGCTGCCATTGGATTAAACTCAAATAATATGAGATTAAGTTATGGATAAAGATTCATTTTATATATTCTCCGTTTTATCGGATTCGGAAAAACCAATTACAACAGCAGAAATATCTAAAGAAATTTACAAGAAATTCAATGTGCGTTTGTCAAAAAAGATATGTCAAAACTACTTGTGGAGCTTTTTCCGAAACAATATAATTTTTGATCAAGATAATTATACATACTTACTTGATTATAACAACCAAATTGATTTTGATATTGAAGTTCGACAAAGCATTAATTTACCAAGAGCTATATCATCTAAGGTCATTGATTCGAAACTAGTTGTCGAATATGACATGAATGTACCTTTTGATATATTTGTAAAAGCAATTGCATATTTGAATTTTAGTAAAACAACTAGTAACAGTAAGAAGGACTTATTCAAAGAAATTAACCAAAGAATTGAAAGTTTAAATGATCACTAAAGAAAATTTAATAGACCAAATACCAGATGGAAAAAAGAGAGAACTTATAGGCAACCTTTATGTTGAGGGGGTAAAAAATTATTATGATCAATTTAAAAATGAAGACTTAGATTTAGACGGTTTATTTTTAAAAGATTTTGATGAGTTAGTGCACAGCAAAATGTTTATTTGTAATTTAAAACTATTTAGTAACAATTTATTAGTTGAGATATACAAAGAATTGGGGAAAACTATTCCAGAAACGGAGTCAAAAATTTCGCAAGATTTAACTTTTTACTATTCTATAGATTATACCCAAGAAGAGGAAAAAAATGTTGAGCTAGCTATTGAAGCTGTTGCGGAAATTCAATTACATGATTTTCAAGAAAGGATAAGGCGCAAGGTGGTCCATAGTATTTTTCAAAATCAGAAGAGATTTTTAATTCACATGCCAACAGGTTCTGGTAAAACGAGAACTGCCGCGGAAATAATATTAGATTTCATAAGACTATCTTCAAGTAAAAGTTTGTTGAGTGAAAAAATGAAAGTCTTATGGATAGCCCAATCCGCTGAACTTTGTTTTCAAGCTTTTGAAACTGTGAAATGGATAATAGAAAAGAAAGGAACTAAAGATATTAGAATTGGGCACTTCTACGAAAATTACACCATCAATGAAGCCGAGTTGGACGGAACAATGATTGTCTTTGCTGGAATACAGAAACTGCTTCAGCATTATCAAAGCGGTTTATGGAATAAAATTCGAAATGAAACCTTTCTGGTTGTTGTAGATGAAGCTCATCGTTCAATTGCGACACAATGGATTAGGGCTCTAGACAGTTTCGTATCTAATGCGAGTGTCTATTTAATTGGTCTAACTGCCACACCGGGCGCTGGAAATGAATCTGATGAAAGAAATTTTGCACTATCAACATATTATTACGGAAATAAATTTTCTTTGATGGATAAAAATTATGTTGAATTGGCAACCCCGATTCAATATTTAGTGGAGCGAGAGTTTCTTGCAAACATAAAAAGAATAGATATTGATTCGGAAATATACCTTCAAGATGGCATTTCGTCTTTTAATAATGGTGATTTTTTGTTTACTGATTCTGCTATTACTAAACTTTCCGCGAATGCGGCTAGAAATAGATTAATAGTTAATATTGTTAAAGAAAACATTGAAAACAAAAAGAAAATTTTGGTTTTCACTTGTGGCCTACAACACAACAGAATTTTAAGTGCATTATTGAAAATGGAAGGAATTGAATGTAAGAGTATTGATCAACAGACAAAAAACAGACAAGTAATTATCAAAAATTTCAAAACAGGTGAATTAAATGTGTTGTTAAATTATGGAGTATTAACCACTGGCTTTGATGCACCTAAAACAGATGTCTGTATAATCGCTAGACCTGTTCGTTCAATAGTTTTATATTCACAAATGGTTGGGAGAATATTAAGGGGCCCTAAAAACAAAGGAAATAAAACAAATACCCTTTACACTATAAAAGACAACCTAGGTCATGGTGATTATGATGAATTGTTTAACTCATTTAATGAATTCTATAAATAAATTATATGGCAAATATTGGAAAAAGACCTCTAATGGGCACGGACAATATCCTAGAACTTCAGGATAATGGATATAAAAGCACTGTTTCTGCAATTGCAGAAATTATTGATAATAGTATCCAAGCGGGGAGCACTAAAGTCGAAATTGTTATTATTAAAAACACAACGAGGGAACACAATGAAATTGAAGAAATTATCATTTCAGATAACGGTTCGGGAATGGACAAGCCAACATTTGACAAAGCACTTCAAATGAGTAGCGGGACTAGATCAAAAGCAACTTCAGGTTTAGGAAAATACGGCCAAGGATTACCAAACTCTTCTATATCTCAAACGAAAAGAGTCGAAGTTTATACATTTCAAAATGAGAAGTTGATGTATAATCATATAGATTTAAATGAAATATTTGAATCGGGTCAAGCTTATTTGCCGGATACTGAAGAAGTAAGTTTTATAGATATTCCTATTTACAATCAACATATACTAAAAATAGAGGAGCACGGTACGATTGTGCGTTGGGTTCATCCCAATAGAATAAACCCTAAAACTGCAAGAACGCTAAAGGATCACATCAATAAAATTGGAGGAAGATTGTTTAGGCATTTTATAAGTGGATTTAAAACAAAGGACAACAAACTTATTAAAACTGATATTTCAATATCAGTTTATGATTTCAATGGTATAAACTATTCGAAAAATGAATTTTTGTCAATTGATAGTATTAAACCATTTGATCCAATGTTTTTGATGAAAAACACCCAAATGAACGAATTATTTGGAGAAAGTAATCACCCAACTAGTGTTTTGTTCGATGAGCCACTTAGAAAGACATTTACAGTTGATTATAATGGTAAATCGATTGAAACAAACGTAGAAATAAGACTGTCATATTGTAAAGCTGAAGAAAGACAAAGATACGGCCGGAATGCGGGTAGTACAGAGTTTGGAAAAGTTTACCTGCGTCGTAATATGACAGGAACATCAGGTTATAATAATATTTCTATAGTAAGAGAAGGAAGAGAAATTGATTGTGGTAATTATGGCTTTATTTCTGACGTCTCAGATCAAAGAGAAAGATGGTGGTCTGCGGAAGTTTGGGTAGAACCCATTATTGATTCAATTATTGGAATTGACAATAAGAAACAACAAGCTTCTAATATACGATCTATGGATTCTGAAGAACTATCAGATCCGGAGGTTAATGAAATTCTCAAATGGATATCTAGATGGCTGGATGAGAACATAAAAAATGTAAAAAGTATTATTAATGCCCAAAATGCAGGTATTTTAACTGAGGGAAATCTAGGAGCAACGGTAATGGGGCTCCCCCCCGGCGGGGAATCTGAACCAGGAAATCCAGGAACTGAAGAAGAATTAAATGAGGCTGAACTTAACGTAGTAAAAATTGAGTTTATTCAATGGGTTTCACAACGATATCCAAGTATGAACAGTGATGAAGTAGAAGGTATTGTAGATCATGCTCTGAGTATAAGGGATAATCATATTTTCATTAAATCAGACTTGGGAGACACACAGCTATACAGTTATAAAGTATTTGGAACTAAGGTTTTAATTGAGATTAATTACAATCATAGTTTTTACCGAAGGTTCATGCAAAAATTTGAGGAAGGTGGAAGTAGTGATAAATCTTTAAGATCTATTCGACTAATGATTGGTTCAATGGTCAACGGCGAAATTCAAAACGCAACTCAAGACAAAGAATTACTTAAGGATCGAAGAAATGTTAAGAATAGAATGTTTGAGTCATTAGATGATTACATAGAGGATCTTTATTCAAATTAAAATGCTATTTAAGAGCGGAGATAACTTAGATACAGCGGTAAAAAAGTATATCGCCGGAAATGACCAAATAACGGTCTTTTCAGCCTATATAAAACTGGATC
>NZ_JBMOGQ010000174.1:0-4066 GCF_049318325.1 Flavobacterium sp.
CCTGTTTTAGAAGGATCATTACAATAAATAGTTTGAATTGACTTTCCACCTTTACCTTCAATCCATCTATAAAAAGAGGTCACCGTTTTAGCAAAATTTATCTTCTGTCCAATGGTTTCAAGATTGTTATTGATAGGTTCAAAAATTGATTCCCATAATGCTATTGCTTGTTTATTACAATTGGAAGCAATTAATTGTTCTTTCTTTGCATCTAAACCATTATATCGTATCTTACTTTTTCCTATTTGTATAATGTTTTGTTTAGACTCTTGGCTGTCATCAATTGATGTTATTGCTGCAAATTCTAACGCATCATTTATTATTTCATTAAAATTACCTTTGAAAGTTTCTTTAAGACTATTTAATAACTCTAGTACATTAAATACTTTGCTTTTTAAATAAGTATCTGATTGACAAAATCCCCAAATGACTTTTTCCCATTCTTCATCAAGCAATTCGTTTTCACCATATTTAGCTATTTTTTCTTCAATTCCTTCCCAAACTAAATTATGTTTTGCAGCAAAAGATTTATCCCAATCATAATATATAGGGTTGATGGCAATATACTTAAATATCTTAGGATAAGAAATTTGAATCCCTAATAGCGCAAATAACATTAATTCAACTTGTTCGTGATTATCTAAATTAGTTTCATCATTTTCATCTGTTAATGTTCTAATGGTGTTTAATAAACTAAAAGTATTTAAAAAACGTTTTAAACTTCTGGGATTATATCCAACACTCAGTTGAACAACATCTAGATAGGTTTTCATTTTTTCGTCACTTAATTTTAAACCAAAATTTTGAAGTTTTTCTTTTAAAAAATTATTAATATCATAAGTCCCTATTGGCATACTAAATGGGACTTGAATTATTTTGTCAAAAAAAGACCTAAATTCTCTTTCATTTTCATCTGTTTTTTTTCCAAATTTGCTTTCAAGCCCTTTAACCACAACATCATAATCTATTGCAAGCACAAAAATGCAATTTTGTAAGTCAAAAATATTTTTTAATGATTCTAATACCTCGACTGCATCTGTTGGATTGATTCTATCCAAATCATCTACAAAAAAAACCACTCTTTCGTATTTGTTTTTTGGGTCATTTATTAATTGATTGATAACATCGCTAATGTCTTTTTTAACTTCTGCAATTTCAGCTTTCGCAAGTATAGATTCAGAAGTATTATTTTCTATTGCTGATTTTAAATCAACTCCAACTTGATTTACAACTGCTTGATTTATTAAGTTTCCAAAAAACCTTCCAACCTTTTTTATTTTATTTTCAACATCGCTACCTTTCGGCCAATCGTTTCCGCAGGTTTCTTTTAAATCAAACAATAATCCATTCAATATAGCAGGAGTAGTTTCCTTTACACCCCTAAACAAACTGTATTCCCAAGTGTTTACCCATGACGTTGCAACATTTTCCTTCGATAACTCCTCACGAATCATGCACATCATAGATGTTTTACCAGTTCCCCATTCACCTTGCAAACCTATTGTTATAGGTGTGTCACTATTTAAAATAAATTTTGAAAGTGCATTTATGTAACGAGATACGTCAAGTTGATCTTGTTCATTTTTTTCAATTGGTTTGTCTTTAATTGAAATGGCATTAATTTTATTCATATTGCTTGTCTTTTAGCGTTTTAAGATTTTTTTCGAGAACTTTCAATTTGAATCTTATAAGATGCAATGTGGTTTCTTTGTGAATGAATTAATGGCATACTTTATTTTTTAGAGTAGTATTCTTCTAATGTTTTACAATTTTCTGATTTTAACCAATCTTCTATTGAATTATGTCCTCGCTCTTTACACCAATCTTTTAAATCTTCTTTTCTTGAAGCCTGGCCAAGTGTGTATTTATTATTTACGCAATAGGTATCATATTCATTGACAACTTGAACTGTTAAACCAAAATGAGCATCAATCAATTTTTCAAATTCATCAATAGTCATTGATACTTTAATTTTTAAATCTTCATTTGAAGATTTAATATCTTTACTCGTTATTTGATTTAAGGCAGCTAAAGTTAGCTCTTCATCAGCCAATTGTTTGCCTTTATAAACTCTTAGTGTAAGTCCAAAATTATTTTTAAAATCAGCTTTAAGACTTCTAATCTTTTTGTTTGGTGCTAAATGAAAATCTTTAGCTTTGAATTTATCGGTAATATTTGAAATAAAATCGAACATATTATTTTAGTTTTAAATTAAAAAAAACCAAATGTAAATTTGGTTTTTTTGATGAATTAGTTATCATTGATATTATACAAACGAAACAAAACCTTCTTCTTTAGCCGTTTCATTCTGTTCTGCTAATGTTCTGGTATCTGCCTCTCCTTTTGTATTGTGAATTCTTCCATCTGCTGATTTACAAACAACTTGAATATTAATTCCAAAATTTTCCATAAATCGTTTCTCCAAGCTTCCTACAGTTAGATTACCTACGATAGATAGTTCACCACCGTTTTTCTCTCTAACCTCGGATAGATTTTTTTCAATGTCAATAGGATGATTGTTCGCTTTCTTGAATACTAAAGACAAATAATTAAATTTTTCTGAAAATTCATGAACAATAGTTTTAACTTTTTTGTGACCTGTCATTGTGATTTCTGTTGCCATAGATACTGTATGATTAAATTTAAATTTGTTAAAAATACTATTCTTCTCTTTAAATTTATATTGCAAGTTATTGCAACTTCACTTTAAAAAAGGTTTACAATTATATTTGTGCTGTCATAACATAAAAAATGAACCAACAAAGTCCTTATTTAAATGCACTTTGCAACCAACTGGAAACCCAATTGGGATTTAAAATAAAGAATATTGCCAATGCTGGAAAGTGTTCGGAAGTATTGGCTTTAGAAAAGTTATTTATTTCACCGCATACTATAGCGCGAATGTATGGCGTGGTAAAACCTTTTAGAACTCCATATAAAGATACTTTAAATGTAGTTGCGCGGTATTTGAAATATGACGATTGGGAAGATTTTTGTAACAATCTAACTAATGTTCCTTTTGATCCCAACTATTTTCTTACCGAAGCCTCTGATGGGTTTTCGTTAGCGGTTTTGCAATTGGCATTAGCTAATGAAGATTTTGAGGCCTTGCACCTTGTATTAGAAAAAGCAAAAGAAAATGAAAACGAAGCCGTTTTGTTTACAGCAGCCGAATTAATTGGGGCTTATATTCGCAAAAGTAAAAAGCAGAAAGAATTACTTCAATTATTAGCAGATAGCAGTTTTTGTCATATCTTTTATTATGAATGCTATGTAGATGAAGACAATGAAGGAAATTATTTTTTAGATGCTTTACTACATCATTATTTGCCAAATGTTACCAATGATTACAGAAAACTGTTTGTCAATTGTTTTATCATTAGTCAAACAGCACACAAAGAACAAAAACTGTCACCGTACTATAAAGAATTTCAAAAACTAACAGCACAACTAGATAAAGAGAAATGCCATTTTCATGAACTTTCTAGATGGATAGAATGCTTAATACTCATAGATGGTTATAAAGGCCTACTCCATAATACCTGGAGGGATCATGTTACTGAGATATTAGCTTTATTAGTTGGTTACAAGGCCAACGAAAAAGCATGGTTAATCTCCAGATCATTGAAAGCCTTGTTACTATTCGGGTTTAAAGAAGAATTGTTCAACCATGAGGAATTAAATAAGACAATCGATATACTAATCAAGAACCAAAAGAAAGAATTACATAGCATAGCTTTATATGTGATTCAATTGTATTGGATTAGCAAATCGATATATTTTAAAAGTAAAATGATTTACAATCCTTTCCGAATTCACAACATCTTGTTTCAAAATGAAAGCTACGAAAAAACAGCTATTGAGTTTGCCATTGCCTCATTTTTTGCCACCGGTGAAAATGAAAATATACTTGCTTCAAATCTTAAAGACTATTGTGAAGAAAAAGGAGTGCATTGGGTGATCAAATTGTTGGAATAGTTTTTTTTAATTACACATTTGTTTTTCTTAATAACTATTTTTTTAAACTAAAAAATAGAATTTCACTTTTTGTTTATTATTTTTGATT
>NZ_JBMOGQ010000175.1:0-4066 GCF_049318325.1 Flavobacterium sp.
TATTATATCAAATTGCAGGTGTAAATTGTTTTCAACTAGGAAGAAAAAAAGAAGGTGTAAAATTAATATGGTTGGGGTATTTTAAAAGACCATTACATATAAAGTCTTTAGGAAGAGCATTTTATTATTCTTTTAAAAAATAAATCTCACAATTAATATAGGTAAATATGTTAAACGATAATTTTAAAATTGCTGTAGTTATAGTAACATTTAATAGATGTGATGAACTTGTAAAAACGATTAGTGCAATTCAAAATCAAGGGATTTTAGAAAATGATATCATTGTAATTAATAATAATAGTACTGATAATACCAAAAACATTCTCGATAGTAATTATAAAAATATACAATCAATACATTTAAATGAAAATATTGCATCAGCAGGAGGTTTTTCAAAAGGAATGCAAACAGCTTTT
This sequence comes from Flavobacterium sp., assembly GCF_049318325.1. Classification (GTDB taxonomy): domain Bacteria; phylum Bacteroidota; class Bacteroidia; order Flavobacteriales; family Flavobacteriaceae; genus Flavobacterium. The sequence goes on from NZ_JBMOGQ010000175.1 coordinate 417, forward strand.
GAAAAAGGGTATGATTGGGTTTGGCTATTTAATGATGATTCAAGACCAGTAGAAGGATCTTTGAAATCAATCCTTACGCACCTTAATTCTGATAAAATTCAAATAGGATTATTAAAGATTGCGAATAAAGATGAAAATAATAAAGCAGTACTCTTATATTGGAATGGAGTTAGAAAACCAGTTTCTGTAGATGTGAGTAATGAAATCATACAAACTGATTTAATAACTTTTGATGGCTGTATTATTTCAAAAAAAACAATTGAAAAAATCGGATATTGTGATCCCTTATATTTTATGGGTACCTATGAATTTGATTATTGTTTAAAAGCGAAAGATGCAGGGATTGGAGTCTATACCTTGCCCAATGGATTAATTGAAGATGGTAAATTGGGTGGAAAAAATGGTACTCCTCCATGGCGACAATATTATAATACCCGAAATCACTTATGGCTTGCATTAAACCGTAAGTCTTTTGTTATATTTAAAGGTTGGTTAATTCGAGAAATAAAGTACACTTTAAGTATTATATTGAGTGGAGATAAAAAGATTATGCGATTAGTGTTTAAATTGAGAGCCATAAGAGATGCTTTTTTAAACAAAAGAGGTAAAAGATATGACCCAATAAAATATAAATAATTTATTAATTTGATGTCATGAAAATATATAAATATTTAGATTATATCACAGAATTAATTTTTAGGAAATTGATGCGTTTTCGATTAAAGAAAAAAAATTTTTCTATTATATCAAATGATTGTTGGGGAGGAAGTGTTTATCTTGATTTAGGTATACCTTATACATCACCTACTGTTAATTTATTTATTTATTCATCTTGTTATATTAAATTTATTAAAGATTTAGAGAAATATATTTCATTAGATTTAGTGTTTGTTGATAGATCAAAGTACGATGTTTCAAATGAACACAGAAAAACAAAGAATAAATATTATCCAATTGGCATGTTGGATGATATAGAAATTCATTTTTTGCATTCAAAAGATAATATCGATGCTCAAATGAAATGGAACATGAGAAAGGAACGTATTGATTTTAATAATCTATTTTTTAAGTTTTCGGATTCTCATATGATTGATTCAAAAGATCTTTTAGAATTTGAAAAATTACCTTTTAAGAATAAAGTCATTTTTGTGTCAAAAAAATATGATGGTTTGAATAAATATGTTTTATTGAATTTTTTCAAAAAATATGGTGAAGTTTCTGATCCATTTAAATATGCATGGATTTACAGATTGCATTTTGATTTTGTGAAATGGATAAATAAGGGATAGAAGTCATCTAGTTTAGAATAGAATAGTTTCAAATAAATAATTTTAATTAGATATACCATTATAATGGATGATCAATTTGAAGGGAAATTAGATTTTAAAGTATCGGTAATTATACCTGTTTATAACGCTGAATTATATATTGAACAAGCAGTTGAATCAGCAGTAAAACTTGTTGAAGTAGGAGAGATCATTTTAATTGAAGATGGTTCAAAAGATAATTCTTTATCTATTTGTAAAGAGTTAGTTGATCGTTTCAATAAAATAAAATTACTGACACATAAAAATAATGAAAATAAAGGTGCTTCTGAAAGTAGGAATTTAGGAATTAGGAATGCTATATTTCCTTTTGTTTCTTTTTTAGATGCAGATGATGTTTATGATGTTTCAAGATTTTGTAAAGATAAATCAATACTTGCCACCAACAATGCTGTTGATGGTGTATATTCTGCTGTTGGATATTTAGATGAAGAAGATGGGAAAATGTTTTATTTACGAAAAGTAATTTCACCTAACGAATTATTTCATTTTTTATTGATAGGAACCTACGGGCATTTTCATACCAATGGTATTACATTGAGAAAATCTGTTTTTGATGATGTAGGGTATTTTTCTTCTCATTTGATTCTCCATCAAGATAGTGAAATGTGGTTGAGAATCGCATTAAAAAAGAAATTGATAAGTGGGGATTTAAAAAATCCTGTGGCACTGATCAGAAGGCATGAGGGTAATAGAATATGGAAAGGTCAAAACTATAGCACCAAATACTTATTATATGTGACATTTTATAATTGGGTGTTAAATGAAAAAATATCGAAATATGATCTTTTGTTATTGTTAAGAAGGATTTCAATTTATGAGTCTAAAAAAAATAATAAACTGTATTACTTTTTACTAATAAAAAATTGTTTTAAAGGTTTACTTAAATTGAAAATAAATTAAAAATTGTAGATTGTTTAACTAAAAAAAAATAAAATGTTTAAAAAAATAAAATGGATTGGAAATAATGTGAATAGAGATATTCTACAATTGTTAAAAGAAAACCAATCTTCAATAAATTTAAAGGAGGTTTTGCCTAGTTATTTCCCTTTTAGCCATTTTTCAATGTGTGTAACTGATTTGGAAATAGTAATAAATAGTGTCTTTTTTGGTAAATCTAAAAAAATACTAGAATGTGGTTCAGGTTTGTCGACTATCGCAATTGCAAAATTTTTAAAGAATGATCCAGATGCAAAAATAATAAGTCTAGAGCATGATAAAGAATGGATTGACATAATGAATAGGTTAATTGAAAGAGAGGGGTTGACTAATATTGTAATACATCATACTCCATTGATTGATTTTGATATCGATTCTGTAAAAGGGAAATGGTATGATATAAGTAATGTAAATCTAGATTCAGATTTTGATATGTTAGTTATTGATGGTCCACCTAGTTATAAAAAAGGACTTCAATTGTCAAGATATCCAGCTATTTCATTGATACAAAACAAACTTAAAAAAGATGGAATGTTTTATATGGATGATTTCCGAAGAACTGGCGAAGTAGAGGTTTTAAAGAAATGGGAACAAAAAATAAAATTGAATCCAGGTAAAAAGAATTTATACGGAAAAGGTCAAATTTATTTTAAATAACCATTTTTAATAAGTTTTTAATTTGTAGATCTTTATGGAAAAAGAAATTCGTTTCGCTGCTTTTATTATGACTTATAAAAGAGTTTCTGTATTAGAATCTACGTTAGAAAAATTATTTATACAATCATTCCCACCTGAAAAGGTTATAATAATTGATAATGATCCAGAACAAAGTGCTGCTTTTCTTGTTGAGAAACTAAATTATTTACCAATTGAATATTATGGTGTTGGATATAATTCTGGTCCTGCTGGTGCAGCTAAATATGGTTTACAATTATTGTCACAACAGAATTATGATTGGATAGGTTGGATTGATGATGATGACCCGCCATTATATGATGACGTTTTCGAAATATTATTAAAAATTGCTATTAATAACCCAAAGAGTGGTTGCGTTGGAGCCGTAGGACAATACTATAACAAGGAATCTGGAAGAATAATAAGAGTTAAAAATGAAGAATTAGAAGGGATTGGAACTTTAAAAGTTGACAATATTGCAGGAGGTATGTGCAAAATTGTTAATTCAAAAGTATGTATTGAAAACCATGTTTTTCCAGATGAATCTTTATTTTATGGTTTTGAAGAATTAGATTTTGACATTAGATTGCAAAATGCAGGTTATGATTTGCTAGTAGATAGACAGTTGTATAAAAAGCACAGATTGTATTATAATACTTTAAATAAAAAAAAGGAAAGAGGGAAAAAGAAAGTGGAAAATAAAATATGGAG
>NZ_JBMOGQ010000176.1:0-4006 GCF_049318325.1 Flavobacterium sp.
CTTTTCTTTTTAAGTGGTGTCTATTTACTTTTAGATTTGCCTATTAAGAGGCTTAAAAATACCTGGTTTTGGGATTTATTTGCCATCATAATCATTTCGATAACATTTGGTTTTTTTGCCACTTCATTACCTGAATTAGGCGGAACCATTGGCTATGAAATCAATCAATATATTCAGGATTATATTGGAAAAACAGGGACATTACTCGGAATCATATTTGCGATTTTTATCTATTTAATTTTTAAAATCAAAATCTCTCCGGATGCGCTTAAAGCGTTCTTCGAAAAAAAGCATAAAGACATTAAAGACAATTTAAACGAATTAACCGTAACCGAAAATGGAGCTGATTACAATCTAGAAGAATTTGCGGTTAAGGAAGATGAAGAGGTGGAAGAACCCACTTTAAAACCTTCTCAATTCGAAATAAATAAAGAAGCCTTAAAGCCAACAATTGAAAAAGCTTCCGAAATCAATTTGGAACCAACAATTAAAACACCCGAGCCAGAACCAGAGATTATAACAACTAATGATGAAGCTTTTGTAATTGAACAAGCAGCAGATGAAGATGTTATAGAAGAAAATTTAGCAGCAAAATTGGTAGCCGACTTTGGTGAATTTGATCCGACCTTAGAATTATCCAACTATAAATTTCCAACTATTGATTTGCTAAAAGAATATACTTCTGTGGGCATTACTATCAATCAGGAAGAGTTAGAAGAAAACAAAAATCGAATTGTAGAAACATTGAAAAACTACAAAATTGATATAGCCCAAATTAAAGCTACGGTTGGTCCTTCGGTTACACTATATGAAATTGTTCCAGAAGCAGGAATTCGTATTTCCAAAATCAAAAGTCTGGAAGACGATATTGCTTTGTCACTGGCCGCTTTAGGCATTCGTATCATTGCTCCTATTCCTGGAAAAGGAACGATTGGTATTGAAGTGCCAAACAAAAATCCGACGATGGTTCCAATGAAAACCGTGATTTCTTCCGCTAAATTCCAAGAAGCCGAAATGGAATTACCCATTGCTTTGGGAAAAACTATTTCTAACGAAACCTTTGTGGTTGACTTGGCAAAAATGCCACACCTTTTGATGGCTGGTGCTACCGGTCAAGGAAAATCTGTTGGATTGAATGCTGTATTGACTTCCTTGTTATACAAAAAACATCCAGCGGAGGTTAAATTTGTATTGGTTGATCCAAAGAAAGTGGAATTAACTCTTTTTAATAAAATTGAACGTCATTATTTAGCAAAACTTCCTGATGATAGTGATGCCATCATTACCGATAACACCAAAGTAATCCTTACTTTAAATTCATTGTGTATTGAAATGGATAACAGGTATTCTTTATTGAAAGATGCTATGGTTAGGAATATCAAAGAATATAATGACAAGTTCAAATCTCGAAAATTAAACCCTGAAAACGGACATCGTTTCCTTCCTTATATTATTTTGGTAGTTGATGAATTTGCCGATTTGATTATGACTGCTGGCAAAGAAGTAGAAACTCCAATTGCCCGTTTGGCTCAGTTAGCCCGTGCTATCGGAATTCATTTGATCATTGCTACTCAACGACCATCAGTGAATGTAATTACAGGGATTATCAAAGCAAATTTCCCAGCACGAATTGCTTTTAGAGTTACTTCTAAAATAGATTCGAGAACTATATTAGATACTCAAGGAGCTGACCAATTGATAGGTCGTGGCGATTTATTATATTCTAATGGTAATGACTTAGTGCGAGTTCAATGTGCATTTGTAGACACACCAGAAGTAGAAAAAATTGTTGATTATATTGGTTCACAAAAAGCCTATGCTAGTGCTTACTCATTACCCGAATATGTTGGTGAAGAAGGCAGTAGTGTAAATTTAGAGTTTGATATTTCAGAAAGAGATAGTTTGTTTAGAGAAGCGGCAGAAATAATTGTAACAGCACAGCAGGGTTCGGCATCATTATTGCAAAGGAAGCTGAAATTAGGCTATAACCGTGCCGGCCGATTGATTGATCAATTAGAAGCTGCCGGAGTTGTAGGTCCATTTGAAGGAAGCAAAGCCAGAAGTGTTAACATTCCTGATTTAGCTTCGTTAGACCAATTCTTTACTAATGAACAAAACAATGATTAAAATGAACAAAATAGCATCGATTGTTATTTTTCTTTTAGTAACTTTTACTACTAATGCTCAAGATAAAAAAGCAAAAGATTTGTTGGACCAAGTAACAACTAAGATTAAATCCCACGGCAATATCATCATCGATTTCAAATACACTCTCAACAATTACAAAGAGAATATCAATAAAGAAAGTAAAGGCAATGTTATTATTCAGGACAATAAATATGTGTTGAATTTTATGGGTGTTACCAAAATATATGACGGTAAAAAAAGCTATACCATAGTCCCTGAAGACGAAGAAGTTACCGTATCTAACTTAACTGAAAAAGATGACAATGCGGTTACACCATCAAAAATGCTTACCTTTTTTAATAGTGGTTACAAATTCAGCTGGGATATTCTTCAGGATGTTAAAGGAAGAAAAATACAGTACATTAAGTTAGTGCCAACCAATGCCAAAGACCAACGAAAAGAAATCTTGTTGGGCATTGATTCCCAAACTAAAAACATTTACAATGTGATTGAAATGGGTAAAAACGGAACTAAAACCACCCTTACTGTTAATTCTTTTAAAACCAATCAGCCATTATCAAAAAATCAGTTTACCTTTGTGTCCAGTAAATATCCAAAATACTACATCAATAAACTAGATTAATTTCGGGTGAAAATACTTGACAAGTACTTATTAAAATCATTCCTCATTACATTTGCTACGGTATTTGTAATTCTATTTTTCATATTCGTTTTACAAGTAGTTTGGCTATTTATTTCTGAATTGGCTGGTAAGGACTTAGACTTTATAATGATTTTAAAGTTCCTTTTGTTCAAAATGCCAAGTATTATTCCACTTGTATTACCATTATCCGTTTTATTGGCTTCCATAATGACTTTTGGAAGTTTTGCCGAGAATTATGAATTTGCCGCAATGAAATCTTCAGGAATATCGTTGCAGCGTTCGATGCGAACCTTAGTTTACTTTATTACTTTTCTTAGTATTGTTGCCTTTTTTTTTGCTAATAATGTAATTCCGTATGCCGAATATAAGTTTATCAACTTCCGTAGAAATATCGCTCAAGTAAAACCTGCAATGGCAATTGCCGAAGGACAATTCAGCCAAATTGGAACTTATAATATTAAGGTTGAGAAAAAATCAGGTGATAATGGCAGGTACCTTAGCGGTGTTACTATTCATAAGTTATCCAACACTAGCGCAGGAAGTAATACCGTAATTAAAGCTAAAAAAGGTGAATTAATAAGCAATGAAAATTCAAACATCTTAAAATTAGTTTTGAAAGACGGAAATTATTATGAAGACATTATTCCAAAAAAATTTGAAGAACGTAATAAAGTTCCCTTTGCCAAAAGTGAATTCAAAACCTATGTTATTAATATTGACTTGTCTAAACTAAACAGTGCAAATTTAGACGAAGAACAAATTACCAATACTAATACAATGCTTACTGTAGGCGAACTAAAATTCACTCTTGATTCCTTACAGAAAAATTACAATAAAGATTTGGTTTCTATTGTTGAAAACATAAGCCTTCGTTCATCTATAACCAATTCAAATTATACAAGCGGTACCAATTTAGCCAAACTTAATACGGGCAACATCTTAGACGGTTTCCCTGAGAGTGATAAAGTACAAATTTTAAGGGTTGCGAGCAGCAATATCGATGCGACTAACTTTACTATGGAAAGTTCACGCTTTGAACTGGATGACAAACAAAAGAATATCAATCTGCATTTGATTGCATTTTATGACAAATTCGTAATTGCTTTTGCTTGTTTATTAATGTTCTTTATCGGTGCGCCTTTGGGGGCAATAATTCGAAAAGGCGGATTAGGATTGCCCATTGTATTTGCTATACTTATTTTTATCATATTCCAC
>NZ_JBMOGQ010000177.1:0-4003 GCF_049318325.1 Flavobacterium sp.
CCTTCCTCAAACTTGGGTACATTTTAACTAAAACCTCCCTAAAAATCAAGCTGCAAGCGGGCGAAAAATACAGCAAACGCAGTTTGCAACGGATTTTTAAGCAAACCTGGCTAAACGTCGGCAAGCCAAAACCGGCCAGCCTAAATGGGTTAAGGAACAGCCATTCCACCCACCTATTGGAATCGGGAACAGACCTCAGGTACATTCATGAATTGCTGGGGCACCGCAGCAGCAAAACCACAGAAATCTACACCCATGTAACCTCCAAAACCCTGCAACAAATCCAATTGCCGTTTGACGATGTGTGAAAATCCCGTACATTCGATAACAGGAAACAAACCTTCGCCTATACAACCCATTTGGCGGATAGGCGAAGGATTATAGCGGCTATAAGTAAGTTGCCAGCAAGCGTAGTAGACGACCCAACAAAACAAGTCAATCATTCTTTTCGACCTTTAATCTTCGAACAAACTATAAAATACTTATGACTGTTGAAAACTTTAAGGGACAATTTTTGTCCCCGACAGTTTTTTATTGTACATTTGGACAAATTTAGTCCTCAATGACATTAACAAAAAATCTAGTTTCTTCATTTGGTGAACAGCTTCGTTCATTGCGTGAACAAAAAAAAATGTCATTGCGTCAGGTTGCCACTGAAATCGGTATAGACACTTCTTTGCTCGGAAAAATTGAACGTAACGAAAGACAGGCAACGAAAGAACAAATAAAACTAGTTGCAAAATTCTTCAATCATGATGTGCAAATATTAATAGAAGAAAACTTAAGTGACCAATTAGCTTATAAAATAATAGAATCTGATGCTGGTATTAATATACTAAAGGTTGCAGAAGAAAAAATAAAATATTTAAAAACGAAAAAATAAAAATGAAAGTAGCTTCACTATTCTCAGGATGCGGTGGTTTGGATTTAGGTTTTATTCAAGCTGGGTTTGATGTCATTTGGGCTAATGACTTCTTTAAAGAAGCCGTAGAAACATATAAAAATAATATAGGCGACCATATAGTATACGGTGATATTACCAAAATACCTAGCTCTGATATACCGGATGATTTTGATGTTTTACTAGGGGGCTTTCCATGTCAAGGGTTTTCAGTAGCCAATACTAAAAGAAACATGGAGGATGAACGGAATTTTTTGTACAAAGAATTATTGCGATTAATTGACGACAAAAGACCTAAATTTTTTGTTGGAGAAAATGTTAAAGGTTTACTATCAATGCAAAAAGGTAAGGTAATTGAAATGATTGTGAACGATTTTAAATCACTTGGTTATACTGTTGATTACAAATTATTAAAAGCTTCAGATTATGGTGTTCCTCAGCATAGAGAGAGAGTAGTTATTATTGGTAATAGATTAGGATTAAATAATTTATTTCCAGAAAAAACACACGGAGAATTTAATGACCTATTTAATTATAACATTAAACCTTATGTTACAGTAAAAGAAACTTGCGGTCATTTAGAAAAGGTTAGAACCAGAGATAAATCATTTAAATTAGGTAGTGAAGTAATACACAATCATATAGCAAGAACAAATGTTGCAGATACTTTTTGGGGTAGAAAAAGCAAGATTGATCAGCACGAAATTTGCGATTATTTAAAGTATTGGCGAAAATTAAGCGGCTGGTCGACAAAGAGAATTGATGAGCATTTCGGTTATGCACATACTGCCGGCCACTGGTTTAGAAAAGACAATAACTCTGGTAGTATACCCAACCCAAGTGATTGGTGGGAATTGAAAAAATTATTAGGATTTGATGATAAATTTGATTTAGCTGTAACTGAATTGGAATTAAAACCAATTTCTTTCGAACAGTCATTACGTATTAATAATTGGGAAAGACCAAGTGACACTATTACTGCAACTGGACCTGAAATTCACCCAAACAAGGAAAGAAGAATGTCGGTTCGTGAATGTGCTATTATACAAACTTTTCCAAATGATTTTATCTTTAAAGGGAGTCTAGGAAATATGTATAAGCAAATAGGTAACGCAGTCCCTGTATTATTAGGAAAAAAAATTGGCGACATCATCTATCATCAATTAAAATATGAATCTGAAATAATTAAAATAAAAAAAACAAAAAAAGAATTAATTTAATAAATATATTTTTGTCGAAATCCAATCCATGTTTTATTTTTAGAATCTAATCGAGTTGTAATATTATTTTTATCGATACGGGCTGAACCACCATAAGTCAAAATACTATATTTACCGCCTATTTTTTTCCAAACAGATTTGCTCTTTGGAATAAACGGGTGGTCTAAACTTGGATCTAAGTAAGCGTCCTCCGTACCAGTACCTTTTATACTAAATGGAATCCAATTTGTTACAATATTATTTTTAGGCAGGTAAAGTCTACCTATTGTTTCAGCTTTTGCCTTACCTATGTACTGATGAGTTTTAAAATTGCTAATTATTTTATTATCATAATCTTCTTTGACAATTAAATCATGAGGGACACAGCATAATGAAAGATGAGATAAACTAAAAGTTTTTAATGATGCATCATCTTTATAATTAACAGTTACAAAAAAAGTTAAAACAGGTTTTTCTCTATAAAAACTTTCTAATCGTGCTGGAAATGTAATACCTGCAAATTGGTAGCCTTTAACCTTTTGCTTAAAAAAAGCTTCATTATTAAATGTAATTTGATTTTTTTGAAAATGAATTGCTGTATCATCTCCAGAATTACCATTCATATCTATTGTTTTTGCATCAATATTTAATAATATATCATACAGCTCTATTGCCATATCAGAACTAACTGGAGAAGGATAAACATTTATTACTTTAAAGTTTTTATATAAATGAAATCTGATTAATCTTTCAACACCAATCTTAATTTTATTTTTTTCATCCCAATTCTCATCAAGAAATTTATAGTTCTTTTGAATATAGAATTCAATTTTTTTTAAGTCTTCTATAAAATCATTTGAACTCACAATAGTCCAAATTTTATCCATGTAATCCTTTTCTATATTTTTTATTTCCTTTATCATCTTTAGAATATTAATAGTTCAAATATTTCTACATCTAATGCCTTAGCAATTTGCTCAATTACTGTTATTGAAACATTTCGTTTTCCAGCTTCAATACTTGGTATATAAGTTCTATCCAAATCAGCAGTTAAGGCTAGTTTCTCTTGAGACCAACCTTTTTCTGTTCTTAAATGCTTGACCTTTGCCCCAAATTTTTTCTTAATATCCATATTTGCAAAGATGAAAATATGTGGACAGCTATACAATGGACAACTATCTACTATTTAAAATATGTTTAGAAAAGCAAAACCAAACGCCAGCACCTAACAGCAGTGTCTGTTGCACAACCCTTTTAAAAATATAAAAAGCGGGAATTTTGTCAAAAAACCGCTTGAATACAGGCCTTTAAACAGAGGCACATTGGGGATTAACTAAATTTGGCTCGAAAAATAAGTGCCTTAAAATGGCTTGTTTGAGTTCTAAAAATACGATTTTACAAAAAGCCGCCACCTTTTCTGCCTGAGGCAGTATTTGGATCGCTTCTTTGACATTTTTAGACTTAAATTTCAAGAGTTTTTTAAGGTTGTAAACCAAGGCACTCATCATCACGTGCTTGTTGGCAGCCCTTATTCCCCTTGTATTTACTCGTTTTAGGTTCAAAAAATTGAGCATGGCACCTAATACAGGCTCTACCGTGCTGCCTCGCTTTTTCATAATCCTTTTGGCAGTATGCCTTTTATCCAATTGAAATGTTTAGATGTTTCCCTAAACCAAGTTCAATTAATTTGTAATAAGTAGAAATTTGAATTAGGAGCGCGGGTGGTGCTCAACGGCAAAATCGCCGACGGCATACTGCGCGGGGCCCAAAGTTCCTTGCGCGAGCACGGCCTGCTCCGCTGACGTTGAGCCGGGGGTTTCAGGGCAAGGGCCGGGAGGGGTATGGGTATTTGGGCGGCTGCGGGCTTTCGCCGGTTGTCCGCGGTGGCCCATGGGCTGCCCAG
>NZ_JBMOGQ010000178.1:0-3985 GCF_049318325.1 Flavobacterium sp.
TGCAAAAAACAGCACTATTATTGAAATAAAGTAAAATCGTTTCATAATTATTTATTTAAGGTTTATTCAATTCACTATATTTTTTATTATAAATATTGTAAGCATTTTGTCCAAAACAAACAATTTTTACCAATTCAATCATTTTGTTTTCTTTTAAGAAAGTTGATATTTCGTTTAAAGCAATTTCTGATGCTTTATCAATTGGAAAACCGTAAATTCCTGTGCTTATTGATGGAAAAGCAATAGTCTTAATATTATTTTCTACTGCAAGTTTTAAACAATTTTTGTAACAATTTGCTAATAATTCATTTTCATTATTTTGACCGCCATTCCAAATAGGGCCGACAGTATGAATTATATATTTGGCTGGTAATTTATAACCTTTTGTTATTTTGGCTTGTCCCGTTTCGCAACCATTTAATGTTCTACATTCAGTGAGTAATTCGTTACCCGCGGCATTGTGTATCGCTCCGTCAACACCACCGCCTCCTAGAAGTGCGTTGTTTGCTGCATTTACAATTGCATCAACATTTTGTTTTGTAATGTCATCTATTATAATTTCTATTCTTGTTTCCATTTTTAGTTTATTCAATTATTGTGCTGTCAACCCTAACAATACGCTTATTGTTTATGTTTTTTGAATAAGTGTGCTTAATCCAAGAGTTGCCAAGTGAATCATTCCATCTTTCTTGATATAATCCTTTAACAAAAGTTAATTTGTTTTTTTTATATTGTAAAGTATCCCAATATTCTTCTGGATATCCTGCTCTGTAATGAAATATTATAAACTTACCTGCGATATCAATTTCTAGTCCGAGTACTTCGGATAATTCCTTATTAAAATAATATTTACCGTTTTCTGGAGAATAATTCCATATCCAATAAGCACAACCTCCCGAACCACAATTATATAAAACAGAGATGTCTTTATAACCATCGAAATTCCAATCAACAAGTCTAAATTCTTTTTTCTCAATATCCTTATTAGCAATTATTTCTTGAACTTTAATAGCATCCGAATAGACCAATATTGATTTAAGTATATATCCTGTTGAATCTAAATTAAACTTATAACTTAATTTAGGACGATCTTCAATTGCTTTAGTCCAAATCGAGTCACCTTCCACGAAATAATCCAATAGATACTCACGTTGAGTAATTTTTGATGTATCAATTTCAACCGCTTTTAAATTATATTTCTTGTCTGCATTCTTCGAATTGCAAGAACAAAATGTTAAATAAATTAGTATGTATAATATGATTTTTTTCACTTTATAGTGTTGCTATTATTTATATATTTTTAATTTAATTTATAAATTATTATGAACCATTTTTAAGCTCATCAAACTTAGCTTTCATGGTTGGATTTCCATTAGTTAATTTTTTAATGGTTAAATCCTCTGCTTTGTTATTGGCTAATCGCAGGTTGTTGACTGATGCTAGAAGAGCATCTTTTGTCTTTTGTAGATGGTCCATTGTTTTGTCTATTTCATCAATTGCCGTTTTAAACTGTCTACTTGCCAGGTCATAATTCTTGGCAAAGCCCTCTTTGAATTTAGTGATGTTGTCTTCAAAGTTGGTAATGTCAATATTTTGATTTCTTATATGGTTCAGTTCTTTTTTGTATTGCATTGAGTTCATTGATGCGTTACGAAGTAACGTAATAATAGGAATAAAGAATTGAGGTCTTACCACGTACATTTTTTTGAATTTATGCGATACATCTACAATTCCAGTGTTGTAATATTCACTTTCTGCTTCTAATAATGTAACTAGAACTGCATATTCACATTTTTTATCATTTCTATCCTTATCCAATTCTTTAAAGAAATCTTCATTTTTTTTCTTTGAAGCGGTAGCATCCGATTCATTTTTCATTTCAAACATGATGGAAATGATTTCATTTCCATGTTCATCATGTTCTTTATAGATAAAATCACCTTTGCTTCCGCCACTTGAATCATTGTCTTTTTCAAAGTGGGCGTTTTGAAAGGCGGTGGCTCTTAGTTTGTTAAATTCAGTTTCACAATGCTGTTCTAGAGTCTCCCCAACCATTTTTGTTGAAAGCTTCAGCTTCATGTCTTTACGCAAAGCAATTTCTTCATCTTTCATTTTGATGATTTCATCCTTTGTCTTTAGCTCTGTAGAAAATTGTTGTTTCAAGGTACTTTCCAAATTTGCTTTTTCAAGTTCTTTATTCTTAACTTCATTGGCAAATGCATCACGTTCTTTTTCAATCTTCTGAACTGCCTCTGTTACAGAAAGTTTTTTCTCAAGTTCAGCACTATCTAATTTAGATTGGATTTGAGCAATCTCAGCTTCTTTAGTTGCTAGCTTTTCGGAAAGCTCTCTATCTTTTTTTGCGATATCTTCTTGCAATCTATTTTTTAGAGTTGCTTCTGCTAATTTTACTGCACTTTCCTTTTCTTTCTCGGCTAGAGTAAGACGATTTTCCAGTTCTTCTTGAAACTGATGGTCTCTTACTTGTTTTACTATATCAGCAAAACCTGCTTCATCTACTTTGAATGCTTTTTTACAATTGGGACAGATGATTTCGTTCATGTGTTTTTAGTTTTATGATAACTATATATTTTAAAACTTTCTTTATAACTTCGAGGTAGAACTTTGAGGAATCCATTAAATTATAGTTCAAAAATCAAAAAAGCTCAACTATAAAAACGATTATGTATAATATAGCCATGAGTATAAAAAGACCTATAGCATACCCTAATATACCTCCAGAAAATCCTTCAAACGCACCCTTTAATCCACTTTTAATGGTATTATCAGTATTTTTATATTGTTTAATATTTCCTTCTAAAAAGTCATCGTTTCTATACCCATTGTTAAGTGCATTTAGATAACAAGTAGCTCTTTGTAAAATTCTTGCTCGCATTACAAGTTTAGAAGTGTTTTGACTCCAAAATTTTTTATTTTCTTCTCCATATTCATTTTTTAACTCCAATATACATTTTTCAACACTTTCTTTTGGAAATTTTATTATCAACCCCGAATTGATTCTGTCAACGTAATTATTGGTAATTACTCGTAGTGGTTTGTCATTATATGAACTCATGGAAGTTATTCTTCTAGTAAAAATAAACGAAAAGAGCCCACTAAAAAAACTTCTTAAGGTAGTGTTAGCCTCACCTTTGAAACAAATAACATAGCCACGCTTACCTTCATCGTTAGAAATAAATTTTTTAAAAAATTCTGAATTTAAATCACCTGAATTTTCCATTTTATATCGTTATTTTAATTATACAAAACGTTCCGCCGCTTGGCGAGGTTGCGACTTCGTAACTGTTAATTTTCCACTAAGATAAAATTTCTTGCGAAATGTGAACGTGAATTTACCACAAAATTCGCATTCTTGCCAAATTGCTGTTACCAGCAGTTTTATATCTTTGAAATGTCGATAACTTTAATTCCAAATTTTCTAAAGCCGCGTAATTCACGCACAGTTTGTACTAAAGAATATTTAGCAATATTAGAATCACTTAATTCAATCTTATCAACAGGTTTATTTCCGATATATGAATAGTTATTATAAGCCATCACGAATTCAATAGCTATTTCGTCGTTAAGTATCTTGTCGTACAAAACTTGTACATCAATATTTTTACCATGTTTTTTGTTATACTTTTCCAAGGTTTTCACGAAAAAACTGCTTCCAACGTTATTGAATAAATCGTTATTTAATCTTTTTGCTGACAGAACAACTTGAATATAAAGATTTCTCATTTGTGTTGTAAAACCATTTTTTACATGTACAAAGTATAAAGTATCATTTTCATAAATTAAAATGTCACATAGTTTGAATGGAAGAAATTAAATGTTGAAGTAAATGATTATGATACCGAGGCAGATATTCAACTTTATGAGGAACTGTACGACTGATTAACAGTAAGTTAAAAAACACTTAATATTTTTTTTGTTAAAGAAAAGACATTACCTTTGTAACATGTTAATATTATTAGACATC
>NZ_JBMOGQ010000179.1:0-3963 GCF_049318325.1 Flavobacterium sp.
ATGAAAATAATCGAAGAACTGGAAGAGACAAAACGAGGATTATATAGCGGCGCTGTTGGCTATTTTTCTCCGGAAAATGATTTCGATTTCAATGTCGTAATTCGAAGTATTTTATATAATGCCCAAGAGAAATATGTCTCCTTTTCCGTTGGAAGCGCCATTACTTCACAATCAAATTCCGAACAGGAATACGAAGAATGTTTGCTGAAAGCTAAGGCAATGTTTGAAGTTTTGGGTTAAATTAAAATAACTACTTTTGAATATGCTCACAAAATTCCAAAACCATATTAATGAAATTTTTCCTTTTCTAAAAGAGAAGA
This sequence comes from Flavobacterium sp., assembly GCF_049318325.1. Classification (GTDB taxonomy): domain Bacteria; phylum Bacteroidota; class Bacteroidia; order Flavobacteriales; family Flavobacteriaceae; genus Flavobacterium. The sequence continues at coordinate 321 of NZ_JBMOGQ010000179.1, forward strand.
AACTCCTTTTGGCAACGAGCGGAGGCATTGACAGCATGGTTTTGTTACGCTTATGTCATAAGTTGGAGTTGGATATACGAGTAGCTCATTGTAATTTTCAACTTCGTGGTGATGAAAGTGATTATGATGAAGACTTTGTTAAATCCCAAACAGAAAAATTACAAATACCAATTTTTATTAAAAAATTCGACACCAAATCCTTTGCAGAAAAAGAAAAGTTATCTATTCAGGTTGTTGCCCGAAATCTCCGTTATGATTGGTTCAACACGCTTTTGATAAATAATGATTACGATTATATACTAACGGCGCATCATTTGGATGACAGTTTAGAAACCTTTTTAATCAATTTTACCCGTGGTTCTGGGTTAGATGGTTTTACAGGAATTCCGGAACAAAATGGAACTATTATTCGTCCATTATTGCCTTTTTCCAGAAATGAAATCGAAGTATTTGCCAAAGTAAACAATGTAGAATGGCGAGAAGATAGTAGCAATGCATCGGATAACTATTTGCGAAATAAATTGCGACACGACGTGATTCCTATTTTGAAAGAACTCAATCCGAGTTTATTACATTCATTCGAAAATACCATTTCTAATTTACAACAAGCGCAATCGCTGGTTACCGATGCATCACAAACGGTCTATAAACAAGTGGTTTCAGAGGAAGACACCATCAAAATTGATATTTCTAAACTAAAGGAATTTCAAAATTACAAAGCCTATTTATACCAATGGTTAAATGAATATGGCTTTAACGATTGGAATGCTGTTAATGATTTAGTTAAAGCACAATCAGGAAAACAAGTGTTTTCGGAAACTCATGTTTTATTGAAAGACAGGAATGAATTGATTTTATTCCCAAAGCAAAATGGAATTGAGCCAAGTAATTTTTTGATTTCCAAAAATCAAAGAGAAATTAAATTTCCCTTAAATATTTCTTTTTTCAATGTAGATGATATTTCGTTTAATACAACTAATACTATATTTGTCGACGAAGGTAAACTTCAATTTCCCTTAGAAATAAGAAAATGGCAGCAAGGAGATTGGTTTTATCCTCTAGGAATGAATGGAAAAAAGAAGCTCAGTAAGTTTTTTAAAGACAAAAAATTCTCTTTATTAGACAAATCAAATACTTGGCTTTTATGTTCTGAAAATCAAATTGTTTGGGTTATTGGAAAAAGACAGGACGAGCGATTTAAAGTTACTGAACAGACAACGAAAATTTTAAAAATAAATTATACAACCTAATGAAGAAAGTACTTTTTTTTCTTTTGTTTTTTTTGGCTTTTGTCTATGTCAAGGCACAAATTGTTAAACCAGTAAAATGGACTTCTAAAGTAGAGAAACTCTCTGAAACCGAATTCAATTTAGTAATGCAAGGTAAAATTGATGACGAGTGGCATGTCTATTCACAGTTTACACCTGAAAACGGACCGTTGCCAGCTGAATTTGCCTTTGAAAATGAAAAAGGAAACTATGAATTGGTCGGAAAAGTAAAGGAAAGTCCCTATAAAAAACAGTATAATGAAGTATTTGAAGTTGACGAATATTACTTTGAAAAAAAGGTTACGTTTACCCAAAAAGTAAAAATCCTAAATGCCAAGATTAGTTCGATAAAAGCCAAAATTGATTATCAAGTTTGCAAACAAGCCTGCATAAATGATAATATGGAGTTTACGTTTGCTATTCCTACAATTAAAGAAACTGCTTTAGTTCCCGCTGTTGATACTGTCTCAAAAATCGACACGCTATTAACTAATAAAAATGAAATAAAAGAAGCAAGTAAGCCTTTGGTAGTTGTTGAAGCACCAAAAAAAGAAGATCAAAAAGGATTGTGGACTATTTTTATTTTAGCACTTTTAGGAGGTATTGTAGCGACATTTACTCCATGTGTATATCCGATGATACCTATGACAGTAAGTTTCTTTTTGAAACAAGCAAAAAATAAATCCAAAGGAAGATTTAATGCTATTTTTTATGGGGCTTGTATAGTATTTATTTGTGTCGCTATTACACTTCCATTTCATATTTTTGAGGGAATAAGTAGAGATATTTTCTCTGAAATTTCGACTAATGTTTATGTAAACATCTTTTTCTTTATAATATTTATTGTTTTTGCTATCTCATTCTTTGGAGCTTTCGAAATTACAATGCCATCCAAGTTATCTAATAAAGTAGATAACGCGTCTAACAAAAGTGGAATGGTTGGGATATTTTTCATGGCATTGACTTTAATTATAGTTTCTTTTTCATGTATTGGTCCAGCTTTAGGTTTGGTTTTTGGTACTTCATTAAATTCTGATGGTGGAGCAAATATCCTTTCTATAGCCATGCTTGGATTCGGATTTGGATTGGCATTGCCTTTTATGTTTTTTGCCTTAGCACCAACGTTGTTAGGAAATATGCCAAAATCAGGCGGTTGGTTAAATACTGTTAAGGTTGTTTTTGGTTTCGTTGAATTAGCATTGGCATTCAAGTTTCTTTCCAATGCTGATATAGGATTAGATTTGCATTGGTTGCACAGAGAAGTTTTTATAGCTATTTGGATTGCCATTTTTGTTGGTTTGTCATTGTATCTTTTAGGAAAAATAACATTACCTCATGACAGTCCGATTTCACATTTATCTGTTGGAAGATTACTCTTAGCTATTTCTTCCCTAGCGTTTACAGTGTATTTGATTCCAGGACTTTGGGGTTCTCCACTTAAATTAATTTCGGCTTTTCCACCACCACAAACTTATAGTGAAAGTCCACAAGGATTTGGCAATAAAGCAACAGAATATAATGAGCAATTGCCAGCAGGAGCTGAATTAACAGTTCATAATTTAGTTTCTTTCACCGATTATAAAACTGGAGTAGAATATGCTAAAAAAGTGAATAAACCAATAATGATTGACTTCACAGGAAAGCAATGTGTCAATTGCCGATTGATGGAAAGCAATGTTTGGTCGGATGAAAAAGTATTAAACATTCTGAAGAACAAAGTGGTACTTATTTCATTGTATGGAGATGATAAAAAGGAATTACCGAAAGCAGAACAGTATACAACCAAAGAAGGTAAAGAAATCAATACCATTGGGAAGAAATGGAGTGAATTTCAAATTACTAGATTTAACAATAATTCAAGGCCGCTATATGTTCTTTTAGATTTAAATGAAAAAGAATTAAATACACCAGTAGCTTACACTCCAAACATCGATGACTACTTAGCTTGGCTAAAAGGCGGAATTTCAAAATTTAAATAAACAAAAAATCCTTCTCATTGAGAAGGATTTTTTTATCCTAAAACTTCAGCAACTTCATTTTTTAAATAAGCTAATGCTACAGTAGTGGCAGATTGTCCGTCCAATAGATTACTTAAAATCTTTTCCCTTAACTGATCTGCAGTAGTTACAGTTTCATCCAAAGCGGTTTTTCTGATATTTTGAATGATAGTATTTTTGGCAGTCAAAAGCATCGTCCATAGTTCACTTGTAATATATACTTGTTGCGTGATGTTATGCTCGTATTCTTGTTCAATATGATGAATCAAAAGGTTTTGATAATCTACTTTGTTGTCACTTAACGGCGCCACTCAAATCAACAACTTCGCCGGATTTATTCGCTCTAAAAACAACGCCAATCGTTCATAAGCCTGCAAA
>NZ_JBMOGQ010000180.1:0-3936 GCF_049318325.1 Flavobacterium sp.
TTAAACAAAGATTTTTTCCCTACTTTTTTTCCGTACCCTTCGATACGCCTCCGCCATGGCGGAGAACTACTCAGGGTACGTCAAGATAGCAAAAAGCTCGGTGGGCACACCAAGGCGGAAAAGTTACTATTTTATTTTTCACTACGGGGCTGATTTGCAAGAAAACATCAAAAACAAATGCGATTGACCTTATACATTAATGTACAATTTTCGAGATTTTATTTTCTACAATTGGTAGCCTTTCATCAATCATTATAGGATGAATATGCGCCATTAACACCTCTTTTAACAAGCCTTTTTGAATGATTATTTTGATTTGTTCTACAATGAATATGGAAACTCGCTCATCGTCTTTTGCAATGTCTTCTACTATGTTTAGTCGATTATCTAAGATATAGATGATGTCTTCAATGTCATGACTTGTTCGATAATCACTTCCTCTATTATTAAAGGCTTCGAACTTTGTTGCTAAATAGCATGGAGCGGAAAGTATTTTGATTTCTTGTTCTTTGGCTTTTACAGTCCATAGGTTTTCAAAGCCTAACTTATACCATCTGTTTGCAGGACTGAGCGGGCCATCTTCTGCAGCCATTACATCTACTGGAATATCATTGTATTTATAGCTGCAAATTGAATGTCCATATGGGTCAGGATGAAATCCAAGCGATGCAAGTTTTTCATTTATTTGTTGCCAATGGTGCAGATTAACTATTTCTAGTGTTATATCAACGTCTTTCGTTGGGCGAATTTCATCTGCTGCAGGATCATCGGTGTATAAACTCACCACCGCACCCCCAACAAATACGATGTCATTTTTAATTTCTCCGAGAGCCTCTGCAATTTCAGCAACAACATGAATATTTATAACTTTATTTTCCAAGTTCGAATCGTTTATTGAGTTCAAATATTGCTATTTCTCGTTCTCTCGCTCTTCCAACTCTCAAAGCATCTGTTAATGCTAACAATTCATGTAATTTAGTGTCTCTCAATGCTGCCTCTGGAACGGAAGAATATAACGGCAGAATACTAAACCCCCTTACAGTACCTTTTCCGTATGGCCAAACGTAAACCTCATTGCTCTGAATTTCTTCTTTTAAAGGTGAAGCTGAGTGTGATGTAGGAACTCCGCGAACAAATGCACCTGGTTTTTGAGGGAACACATAGCGCAAACCAAATTTCAAGAATTCTAAAAGAGCGTGCTTCATTACTGATTTTCCATCTGTAGCTAAAAGACCGGAATATTTACAGCGTGAAACTGCCTCACTAACTTCTGATTGACTTAATCCTAATTCTCCTGCAAGTTTTTTTTGATTCCATGCTGGATTATTATCACTTACTATTTTAAGAAGAATGACAACGTCCTGAGCTTTTAGATGTTGATTTTGAGTTTTCATTTTATTATATTGCGTATCGCGATATGCAATAATACAAATTAACCCCCAGTAAAAGAAACATTTAACAAATATTATCGCATATCGCGATATGCGATAATATTTGCTGGTTTATTAATTCTAATATACCTTTTAAAATCAAACATGCACCAAAGGCAAAAAGTTCTGGTAAGCACCAACGCCAAGCTTCGGTGGTAAATCTTGGATGTTTCGGTTTCAGCACCGAATGGATCGGTTATACTAACTGTATTTCTAATGTGCGACTGTTTTACTAGTAAACAATAACATGGCTGACTTATCTTATATTTATTTGAATTGGGCGAAATGGCACGACAATTCTAAAGGACAGTTTAGAATTTGGAGAATACAGCCTTGATTATTAATTTTAAGGGGTGGTCATACAACCCCTTTTCCATTTTTTTATCATGGTTAAAAATAATTTAGGGATTTTTATCCTATGTATTGCATTCTCTGCAAAATCCCAAACAAATTTTCAATTAAATTATAATTCAACTTTTTCAGGTAGAAATATTCTTTTTTCATCAAGTAAAGATATAAATACAAAATACGAAATTGGTGCAGGTTTAAGGATTAATATACATAATATAAACGGTAAACTTGCTCATCCTGATGACCAATTCAATACATATAAAAAAAGACTATTTATGACCCAACCAATAAATTATTTTGGTATTTCAGGATTTGTGAACAGACAGATTTTTTCAAATTCGAAAACGATAAAACCTTATATTTTTTATGATCTTCAAGCCACGTATTCTGGAACGAGAAATAGATTTTTTTTACCTTACGATGTTGCCTTAGATGGCACTATCTTGTACAAAGAGCATATACAGTTTTGGGGACCATTCACTTGGGTTGAACAAAATATTGGTTTTGGTTTTAAGGCAAATTTATTTGATAACCTTTATCTTAATCAGAGAATGGGCCTTGGGTCAGCTTTCATTTTGGGATATGAAAAACAGCTTTTGGACAAATATTTTAATTGGTTTGCATGGAATTTTAGCACATTGTTTACTATAGGATTGGAATACCGTTTGGGAAGTAAAACAGAATAAAACAGTTTTTAACAAACCCTTAGCTCTATATCGATATATAAATCTTTGAGTAATAATAGAACGAGGCCATGGCGCGGGAACAGCGTAGACGTAACCGATTGAAAGGTTGAGGAGTTTTATTTCGTTAGAAAACATTCATGCCACCACCTTTGATTGGTTCGATTGGCAAACGGAGATTGTGTTTACAAGTTGGAAGTCAGAGTATAATCTGACTAAAGTAAATTAATCAATTTTGTTACTGCAGGCTTAGCCCGCAGTAACTTTTAATTTAATATTGTATGAAATTTTATTCAAGTTGTCTTGCCTTATTTTTAGCATTTTCTTTCCTATCTCAATCTTCAATCGAATTCAATTTCAATGAGGTATACATTGGTAGTAATTTAGGTGTTAATTGGAAAAGACACTACCCAAATTTATCTTTTTCAACGGGTTTGACATACCATATCAACAGAATAGACCAAATCCCAATAGGTACATTTATCAAAAATTCAGCTTTTGCGGAAAATTTCGGGCAACGATTTGGACTCCAATTAGGATTTGAATATTATTTATACAAAAATGATTTTTTCAAAATCGGTCTTTTTTATTCAAATCAAATCTCTTTAATGAATCAATTAATAAAAGTATATTCGGCCTATGACACTTTAGTGTCTAACCCTCAATCAGAATTTGATTTCCTTTATACTAAGTATGAACGAATCTATGGTCCGGTTTTCACTTCTGACAATGTGATTGGCATAACGTTAAAAAATAATATTACAAAAAATATATATCTCTCTACTAGAGGTGGTTTAGGTATTTTATTTTGGAAAAACACTGACAATAGTTTACTACTAATTGGTGGTAATAAGATCAATCAAAGTTATAATTTCACAAGCTTTTTCAGCATTGGAATAGGTTATACTTTCAACAAGAAAGAAAAATAAAACAGCTTTTATCAAACCCTTCGCTCTATATCAATGAACAAATTATCGAGGAAGAAGTTAACGAGGCCATGGCACGAGAACAGCGTAGACGTAACCGATTGAAAGGTTGAGGAGTTTTATTTCGTTAGTAAGTATTATTGAGCTTGGGAACTTGAACTGGTTAATTCACTGAGGATTTTCCCCAACCAATTCAATCAATTTTGCAGTTTTTATTTTTCGCATATATACTAAAAAATTCAGTATAAATACCATCGCTTCGGTTGAATCAATAACCGGCCAACATTCACCTATCCTTTGTATAGTAAGCCTTTTAGAAATTTCTAGGATTGTTTTCATTCGAATTGAACGTCTCCTATAAATTTATCAGGTTTGCGTTCGATGTAATTTTGTTTTGCAAATGAAGCTTTTCTCTAAAACAACCATGGAAATAAGAAAAAGAATATCGATGTAGAAAAGTTAAAGTATTGTAAGTTTCAAAAGCAGAGGCAAAATGCTTGGTTAGTTGCCAAAAAAGTAAATGTTTAAAACAAAGTATTATGAAAA
>NZ_JBMOGQ010000181.1:0-3866 GCF_049318325.1 Flavobacterium sp.
TAAGTTTTCTTGCTTTTTCCAAATCTTCGGGAGTGTCAATACCAATACTTCCTTGATCGGTTTCAACCATTTTAATGCGTTTCCCAAATTCCAAATAGCGAAGTTGTTCCAGTTTTTCGGAGGCCTCGAGCGATTTCATAGGCAAACGATAAAAGTCTAATAGCGCTTGCTTACGGAAAGCATAAATTCCGATGTGTTTCATATAGCGAACTCCGGCATTAATATCTCTTGGATACGGAATTACAGAACGTGAAAAGTACAAAGCAAATCCGTTTTGGTCAGTTACGACTTTTACATTATTCGGGTTTTCAATTTCTGTAGTATCCGTAATCTGAAACATTAATGAAGCCAAATCCACTTTTTTATCAAAGTCATTTCTAAAAACATCTAGCAATTCAGCTAATGGTTTTGTGTTAATGAATGGCTCATCGCCTTGTACATTTACAACAATATCAACATCGAGATTCTCGACAGCTTCGGCAATTCGGTCACTACCACTTTCATGTACTGCGATACTCATAATGGCTTTACCACCATTAGTAATGATTTCATCATAAATAAAAATCGAATCGGTAACAACAAATACATCATCAAATAAACCTGTATTTGTAGCAGCTTCATAGGTCCTTTGAATTACGGTTTTTCCACCTAAATCCTGCATTAGTTTAGCAGGAAAACGTGTAGAAGCATAACGGGCTGGAATAACGGCGATGATTTTCATTTTGAGTTATTAGATTTCAGAGTGGCTAAGGTACAAAGTCTTTTTAATTTTTAATCTTCAAAATTTTCGTCTTTAAAACCAATCAGGTAAAGCTTGTCTTTTGCACGTGTAACTGCCGTATACAGCCAACGTACATAATCTACATCAATACCGTTGGGCAAATATGGTTGCTCAATAAAAACAGTATTCCACTGTCCACCTTGAGATTTGTGACACGTAATGGCATAGGAGAATTTTACCTGTAAAGCATTGAAATATTCGTTGTTTTTTACTTTCAGAAACTTTCTATATTGCGGTTCTCCTTCATAATCTTTAATAACTTCCTGATACAAACGATTGCTTTCATCAAATGTTAATGATGGTGATTCGCTAGTAATGGTGTCTAATAATAATATGGTTTCAAATGGTTTTTGATCGGGATAATCCACCATTCTAATTTTGACTTTGGCAAATTTGAAATCATATAATTCCTTAAAACTAAAAATCTCCAAAACTTCAACGATATCGCCATTGGCAATAAATCCGGCTTCGTCAGTTTCCTTTAACCAAAAATAATTGTTTTTTACGACCATCAAATAATCACCAACAGAAAGCTCACTTTCTTTGTTTAGAATTCTGGTTCGTATTTGTTGATTGTATTGATTCGCTCTTTTGTTAGAACGCACAATAAAACAAGTGTCTTCTATACTATAATTACTATAAGCACTTTGTATCGCATCCTGAATATCAAAACCATCAGTCAATCTTACAATATCTTTGAAGCCTTTTAAATCAAACTCAAACGTATCTACAAAATGACTTTTGAGCAATTCTCTCAATTGGGTTGCATTATATAAAATTCCAGATTTCTCATCCTGCCGCATGACTTCATCCAACTCAATCGAAAAAATTTCCTTGTTATAATTCATTGCCAATTTTTCTGTATCCAATGCTGGACAGACATCCATTTGTACCGGAGGTAATTGAGCTGTATCTCCAAGTAAAATCATTTTGCAATTATCCCCATTATAGACATACGAAATCAAATCATCGAGCAGTGAACCGTTTTCATAAAGTTTTGCTTCGGTATTTACATCCGAAATCATAGAGGATTCATCTACTATAAATATGGTGTTTTTATGTTTGTTAGTTTGCATCGTAAACGAAACACCGCCAGATTTTCCTTTCTTCGGAAAATAGATTTTCTTGTGAATCGTAAACGCAGGTTTATTTGAGTAATTCGCAATGACTTTAGCAGCACGACCGGTTGGAGCCAGCAAAATATATTTCTTATTTATAGTACCAAGATTATTAACTATGGTAGAAATCAACGTTGTTTTTCCGGTTCCGGCATAGCCTTTCAAAACAAATATTTCGTTGGTATTAGAATTGGTTAAAAAATCGGCAATTTTCTGAAAAAAAATATCCTGTTTTACTGTCGGTTGAAACCGAAACTGTTTTTGTAACACACTGTAAAACTGGCTGGAAGTCATTTTGATTGATACTGGAAATTGGATTTCAAATATAGTGATAAAGAAGAAAGAAGAAAGATAATAGATGATAGAGTTTAAAATTTTGAAGATACTACTTCAAATGCAACAGGAATTAATTATCAATTATCAATTATCAATTGTCAATTGTTTTGTAAGTTTGCCATTCACACTAAATCAAAAAACTAAGTTGCAAAGCAGTAGTGTTATCGATAAAATGTACCAAAAACTGGCAATTCAGGTTTCGCTGAATGGTTTGTCTTTTGCTACGTTTGATACACTGACAAATAAAGTTACCAACTTACAAAAAGTTGTTTTGGGCAAAGTGAATCTCACTACCAAGACAGAAGATTTGTTTGCAGAAGCGTTTCAAAATAATCCCGAACTCAAAGCTGGTTATGACGAAGTTGTAGTTATTCACAGTAATAATCTTTCGACTTTTGTGCCAACAGCTTTATTTGATGAAGACTATTTAGGTAGTTATCTGCAATTTAATACCAAGGTTTTTGAAACCGATTTCTTTGCTTATGATGAATTAGTTAATTACGAAATGAATAATGTGTACATCCCGTATGTTAACTTAAATAATTATTTCATTGACCAATATGGCACTTTTGATTACAAACACGCGAATACTGTTTTGGTAAAAAAATTATTGGATATTTCCAAAAACAATGAAGAATCGAAAATGTTTGTACATGTGAGCGATACTCATTTTGAAATTGTAGTTATCCAAAATCAAAAATTACAACTTTATAATACTTTTGAATATAAGACTCCAGAAGATTTTATCTATTATATAGTATTCACTGCCGAGCAATTGCATCTAAATCCAGAGAGTTTTAAATTAGAATTATTAGGCAAAATTATAGAAGATGATCCGCATTATAAAATTGCCTTTAAATATGTGCGAAACACCAATTTGTTTGATGTGAGTTTTATGCAAAGTAATTTAACCGATAACGAAAAGCGAGAGCATTTTATATTGTTACACTCATGAGAATCATCTCGGGAAAATATAAAGGCAGAAGAATAGCACCTCCCAAAAATCTTCCTGTTCGCCCCACGACTGACATGAGCAAAGAAGCGTTATTCAACGTTTTGAATAATCATTTTAATTTTTCGGAACTGAAAGTTTTGGAGCTTTTCGCCGGCACCGGCAGTATTAGTTATGAGTTTGGCTCACGAGGTTGCTCCCCTATTATTTGTGTTGATGGTGATATGGGTTGCATAAACTTCATTAAAAAAACTGCAAAAGAATTCGAGTTTGATATTACTACTATAAAAAGTGATGTCTTTAAATTTCTGGAAAAACACAGTGGTAACTATAATATTATTTTTGCTGATCCCCCTTATGGAATGAGCCAGAAGGAATTCGAGAAAATAGTTGAACTTATTTTTGACAGAGCATTATTGGATGAAGAAGGCATGTTAGTTGTTGAACATTCGAAATACACCAAATTGAACCAAATGCCTAATTATTCTTTCCAAAAAAATTATGGTGGTTCAGTGTTTACTTTTTTTGAATATGAATCAAATGACAATTCTGAGGAAGATTAAAAACTTTGTCACTTTGCAACTCAAAAAAAAGCAGACCTGTAAGCCGGATTCTGTATTCACCGATGTGGTGAACCCTTATCATTTATCTAGACCAACAATTACTCATTGATTCAAGC
>NZ_JBMOGQ010000182.1:0-3856 GCF_049318325.1 Flavobacterium sp.
GGGATTTTCTATTTTCAAAAACTGACAAGCTTATGTATGTAGTAAAAAGAGACGGGCACAAAGAGCCGGTAATGTTCGACAAAATCACGGACAGAATTAAAAAATTATGTTACGGATTAAACGATTTGGTCGACGCTGTAAAGGTGACCATGCGAGTAATCGAAGGATTGTATGACGGAGTTACAACATCAGAACTTGACAACTTAGCAGCAGAAACTGCCGCTTCCATGACTATTTCACATCCTGATTATGCACAATTAGCAGCGCGTATCGCGATTTCTAACTTGCATAAAAACACCAATAAATCGTTCTCGGAAACCATGAAAGAAATGTACTTTTATGTAAATCCAAGAACGAACCAAAAAGCACCATTACTATCTGATGAGGTGCACGAAGCGATTCAGGCAAACGCTGAATTTTTAAATTCACACATTATTTATAACCGTGATTTCAATTACGATTATTTTGGTTTCAAAACCTTAGAGCGTTCGTATTTGCTAAAAATCAACGGTAAGATTGTAGAGCGTCCACAACACATGCTAATGCGTGTTGCTGTTGGAATTCACCTAAACGACATGGAATCGGTAATCGAAACTTACGATTTGATGTCGAAAAAATTCTTTACGCATGCAACGCCAACGTTATTTAACGCAGGAACGCCAAAACCTCAAATGTCTTCTTGTTTTTTATTAACCATGAAAGACGACAGCATCGACGGAATTTACGATACTCTAAAACAAACGGCAAAAATCTCGCAATCGGCAGGTGGAATTGGGTTGTCTATTCATAATGTTCGTGCTACGGGTTCATACATTCGTGGAACTAACGGAACATCAAACGGGATTGTTCCAATGTTGAGAGTGTTTAATGATACCGCTCGTTATGTAGACCAAGGCGGCGGAAAACGTAAAGGAAGTTTTGCTATTTATTTAGAAACTTGGCATGCTGATATCTTTGAATTCTTGGATTTGAAGAAAAATACCGGAAAAGAAGAAATGCGTGCAAGAGATTTATTCTTCGCGATGTGGACATCCGATTTATTCATGAAACGCGTTCAGGAAGATACTACTTGGACATTAATGTGTCCGAATGAATGTCCTGGATTATGTGATGTTTATGGAGAAGAATTCGAAGCATTATACACTTCGTACGAAGCACAAAACAAAGGGAGAAAAACGGTTAAAGCACGTGAACTTTGGGAGAAAATCCTCGAATCACAAATTGAAACCGGAACACCATACATGTTGTATAAAGATGCAGCAAACAGAAAATCAAACCAAAAGAATTTGGGAACCATTCGTTCATCAAACCTTTGTACCGAAATCATGGAATATACTGCGGCAGACGAAATTGCAGTATGTAATTTAGCATCGATTTCATTGCCAATGTTTGTGGAAAACGGCGAATTTAATCACCAATTATTATACAACGTAACAAAACGTGTAACCAGAAACTTAAACAAAGTAATCGACCGAAACTATTATCCTGTACCAGAAGCCGAAAATTCGAATATGCGTCACCGTCCTGTTGGATTAGGAGTGCAAGGTCTAGCTGATGCTTTTATTTTGTTGAGATTGCCTTTTACAAGCGATGAAGCCAAGAAATTAAATCAGGAAATCTTTGAAACGATGTATTTTGCAGCTGTTACTGCTTCGATGGAAGAAGCAAAAACAGAAGGACCATACTCTTCGTTCAAAGGATCGCCAATTTCAGAAGGATTATTTCAACACAATCTTTGGAACATCAAAGATGAGGAATTATCAGGCAGATGGGATTGGGCAGCTTTAAGAAAAGACGTTTTGAAACACGGAGTGAGAAACTCGTTGTTAATGGCGCCGATGCCAACCGCTTCTACATCTCAAATTTTAGGAAACAACGAAGCATTCGAACCATATACATCCAACATTTATACGCGTCGTGTATTGTCCGGAGAATTCATTGTAGTTAATAAACACTTACTTGAAGATCTAGTAAAACGCGGACTTTGGACCGAAGATTTGAAACAACAACTGATGCGCAACAATGGTTCTGTACAGAATTTGGATATTCCTGAAGATTTGAAAGAACTATACAAAACCGTTTGGGAAATGTCAATGAAAGACATTATCGATATGTCGCGCCACAGAGGATATTTCATCGATCAATCACAATCGCTGAACTTGTTTATGCAAGATGCAAATTACGCAAAACTGACTTCGATGCACTTTTACGCATGGCAAAGTGGTTTGAAAACCGGAATGTACTATTTGAGAACCAAAGCTGCGGTTGATGCTATTAAGTTCACATTGAACAACGATAAAAAAGCAGAACCAACAGCACAAGTTCCGGAACCGGTAGCGGTTGAAGTAGTAGCGCCAAACGAAACAGGTGAAATGACTGCAGAAGATTTTGCCGCAATGGTGGAACGCGCAAGAAATGCTGGCCCTGATGATTGCGAAATGTGTGGGTCTTAATAATTACGAATTTAGAATTACGAATTAATAATTAGAAACCAGCTGTCGATTGATGGCTGTTTTTTATTAAATTTAGGAGCTATTTCCCGCTAAGCGGGGCTAAAAAAAACACCATGTCAAAAGATAAAAAAGGAGTTTACACAGGAATCATCGAAAAGGATAAAGACGGCAATTATTTCTGCGGAGAATACCTTTTAGATTATAAATACACCGAAGCCAATTTCAAACTCGGTGACGAAATCAACATCAAAACGGTGATTGCCAATCCGAGTGATAAAAGCTATAATCAATACCCAAAAAAATCAAGAAATTTCTTTTTGGCCAACCAAAAGGAATAGCCATTATGGAAGAAAATAATCAAAAAAAATTCATGGTTACAGAAGAACTTTTTGTAAGGGCAGATAAAAGGTTTTTCAATTTTGCAATTGACATGATTATGCTGTCTATATTGCTTTTTATTGGGCTTGTTATTTTTCTTTCCAATACTGCTACAACACCTAATGAAGGTAAGGATTTTATGAATCGTTTCATGGCTAATAGCATATTGCAATATATCGTTACTTCATCCATTACATTAGTGTATTATAATTTTTTCGAAATCTTTACTTCAAGAACTATCGGAAAGTTTTGTACAAATACAATAGTTGTTGATGAAAACGGAGATAATGCTAATTATGAAGCAATTATGATCCGATCACTGATTCGGATAATTCCGCTTTACTGGATTTCCTTTATTGTATTCCCGACAAGAGGATTGCATGATATGATTTCAAAAACGTATGTGGTCAATAAAAATTTATTGGATGAAAGAAAGAAACAATTTTATGGTTCGCCAAATAAATAAGCTATGATTATCATAAAAAAAACAACTTCTGATGATTTAGATTTTAAATATTTAACCCAACTTTTTGATGATTATTTGGTCGATATTGATGGTGATGAAAAGGATTTCTTTGCATTTTACAACCAAGTTTATATTCAAAATGTATTGATTTGTTATGACAATGAAGTTGCTATAGGTTGTGGCGCCTTTAAAGAATACGAACCAAAAGTAGCAGAGATAAAAAGAATGTTTGTTTTACCTGAGCAACGAGGCAAAGGAATTGCTTCTTCAATATTAAATCAATTAGAATTTTGGGCAGCTGCTTCGGGTTATACTTCCTGTATTTTAGAAACTTCTATTCGTCTCGAAAGTGCTATTGCATTATACAAAAAGATGGGCTATGAAATCATTCCCAATTATGGTCAGTATATTGGTGTTGAAAGCAGTGTTTGTATGAGGAAAATCATAAAATAAATTTATATTTGTTCAAATCCTAATTCCGAAAATCCTAAATCCTAAATCAAAATGACCTGGGAACAACTTTTATCACTAAAACGCCAAGGCGATACAAGCAAAAGAT
>NZ_JBMOGQ010000183.1:0-3737 GCF_049318325.1 Flavobacterium sp.
TCAAACTCGTCGTCTTTGTCATCAAATTTATCATATTTATAAACTTTGATGAATCCAGATTCCAATTGCATCTTTAAAGAAAAAATAGGCATTTTGACTATTTTGTAAAGATTTTTATAATGTTGAATAATTTGTCTTTCAACTTCTTAAGCATGTCGTTTGCTGTTGCTGGACGAACATTCAAGTATTTCGCTAACTGATTTGTACCCGTAACTCCTTGCTCATTTCCGTTACAAGTTAAATTAAGTAAAGCCTTTAAGTAATTTTCTTCTGTTTGAGTTAACATATTTGTAAAAATAGAAATTTGAACGTAAAAACAGAGTTAGAAAGTTTTATAAAGAAATAAAAAAACAAAAATGTTAGCTTAAATTTGCACTCCTTTTGTCGTAATTAAATTTCTTGTCAATACAGAACTAAACCTTAAACTAGTTTCGAGGTTATTAAATAATAAAAACCAAAATGCCCAATAAAAAACTCATTCACAATCAAATTTTAATTGAACTAAAAAATCGAATTAATAACTTGAAATTAATCTTGGGAGAAATGTTTGATGCTGCTTCTGGAAATGATGTGAAAAATTCAGCTGGAGACAAACATGAAACAGGTGTGGCAATGGCACAATTGGAACAGGAAAAGTTGACTAAGCAAATCAATGAATTATTGAAATTGCAAGAAAGTTTACAAAAAATAAACCCAAAGATTGTACAATCGAAAATCGGCTTAGGTAGTTTGGTTAAAACCAATAATGGATGGTATTATTTCTCAGTCGGAATAGGAACTGTAACTGTTGAAAATGATTTGATTTTTGCAATAAATCCTAAAGCTCCAATTGGAGAATTATTAATCGGAAAAACCAAAGGCGATATGGTTCAATTTAACGGAAAAATAACTGAAATTTTAAGTGTCCAATAGTTGTTTATTGAAAAAATAAATTTCTCCAAACACCAAAAAAAGTTTGTTTATTATTGAATTTAAACTTCGCTATTTTATCTTTTATTTAAAAATCACTCTAGCGAGTCATTTTGAAAGCAAGATTTGGATTAATTTAGATTTTGTTTTCAACGCGTATTTTATACAACTACGCTAAGACAAAAGAAAAAATAGCTACATTACTTCATAAAAGCATACATCAAAATATTTGCTCCCATTTGAAGTGCTTGCTTTCTTTTTTCTGGTGTGTCGTTGTGAACTTGTGGGTCTTCCCAACCATCACTTAAATCGGTTTCATAGGTGTATAAACATAGAAGTCTTCCTTTTTCGATGATTCCAAAAGCTTGTGGGCGTTTGTCATCGTGTTCATGTATTTTTGGCAATCCATTAGCAAAAAGATTCGGTTTTTGAAAAATAGGATGATTTGACGGTACTTCAATCAAATCATTGTTAGGGAAAATGCGTTTTATTTCTCTGCGAATGTATTGGTCCAATCCATAATTATCATCAGAATGAAGAAATCCACCGGAAAGCATGTAGTTTCTCAAGTTGATTATTTCAGCATCACTAAACACCACATTGCCGTGACCAGTCATATGCACAAAAGGGTAAGAGAAAATTTCTGAGCTTCCGGGTTCAACCCTTGCTGGTTTTGATTTGATATTGGTATTAATCGTTTGATTCGCATATTTTATCAAATTGGTTAACGAAGTTGGATTCGCATACCAATCGCCACCGCCATTGTATTTTAGAAGAGCAATTTCCTGGGAAAACCCAAGAGAAGTAATCAATAAGCAAAGCAATATTATTTTCTTCATAAATTTGAAATCAAAAATTGTTGTTGATTAATCTTCATTAATAAAAACCACACTATGACAAGCTACAACTGCCGCAGTTTCTGTTCGTAATCGTGTCGTTCCCAAAGATACAGGAATAAAATTAGCATCAATAGATTGTTGGATTTCTTTAACAGAAAAATCGCCTTCAGGGCCAATTAAAATAGTAACATCTTCATAAGTCATTAGTTCGTTTTTCAACGATTTTTTATCCGTTTCTTCGCAATGCGCAACAAACTTTTGTCCGCTATGTTCTTTTTTTAGAAAATCTTTAAGAGTGATTGGTTCGTTTAATTTTGGTAAAAAATAATGTAGCGATTGCTTCATTGCTGATTCTAAAATCTTCTGAAATCTATCGGTTTTGATCACCTTTCTTTCCGAATGCTCACAAATAATTGGTGTGATTTCTTGTACGCCGATTTCGGTTGCTTTTTCGAGAAACCATTCGTAGCGCTCATTCATTTTGGTTGGTGCAACAGCTAAATGCAAATGGAATTTTGGAGCGTCTTGTTTTGTAAATGAAATAATTTTTACAGTGCATTTATTGTCTAAAGCGATTGTAATTTCGGTTGTAAATATAAAACCTAAACCATTTGTAACATGCAATATATTACCTTCTTTTTTACGCAATACTTTAATTATATGTTTGCTTTCTTCTTTGTCAAAAACAAAGGAGGTTTGGGTGTCATTTATGGTTGAATTATAGAATAATTGCATTGTTTTAAAATTCAATTCGTGCTTTAGAAATTACATTAGCATCTGAAAATTTATCGTGTAAATATTTTTGATAACCTACAATTCCAATCATTGCAGCATTATCTGTAGTGTATTCAAATTTGGGAACAAAAGTTTTCCATCCGTATTTGTTTTCAGCATCTCTCAAAGTCTGACGTATGCCGGAATTTGCAGAAACCCCTCCGCCAATGGCAATCTGATTAATTCCCGTTTCTGTAACAGCCAATTTCAATTTATCCATCAGAATTTCAATAATGGTCTGCTGTACAGAAGCACATATGTCAGCTTTATTCTCTTCGATGAAATTTGGATTTTCCAACACATTTTTCTGAACAAAATACAAAATTTGAGTTTTCAATCCAGAAAAACTAAAATCTAAATTGGAAACTTTTGGTTTAGTAAACAGATACTTTGTCGGATTACCTTCTTTAGCAAATTGATCTATTAATGGACCACCTGGATATGGAAATCCTAATATTTTTGCGGTTTTGTCGAAGGCCTCACCAACTGCATCATCCGAAGTTTCACCTATGATTTTCATATTAAAAAAATCATTGACTTTCACAATTTGTGTATGTCCACCGGAAATGGTTAAGGCCAAAAAAGGAAATTTTGGTTTGTCAAATCCTTCTTCGTCAATAAAATGAGCCAGTATATGCGCATGCATATGATTCACTGCAATTAAAGGAATATCCAAAGCCAACGCCAAAGATTTTGCAAAAGAAGCACCTACTAAAAGCGAACCCATCAGTCCTGGACCTTGAGTAAATGCAATAGCTGACAACTGATTTTTGGTGATATTAGCTTTCTTTAAAGCGACATCAATTACTGGAACAATATTCTGTTGATGTGCTCTTGATGCTAGTTCCGGAACCACACCACCGTATTCTTCATGTATGCTTTGTCTGGCTACTACATTAGAAAGTACTTTATCATTCTTCAAAACTGCAGCTGCAGTATCGTCACATGAACTTTCAATAGCTAGAATAAAAACTTCTTCGGTATGCATAAAAGGCGCAAATTTTGATTTATATTTGACAATCGATCTAAGAAAATCAAATGTAAATATTTTTGCAAAGTTAATTTTCTTTCCCAAGTCAAAAGAATAATTGGAAAAAATTAAAACAAATACTGGTTTTAAAAAATTTCGAAAAATAGTTTTACGCAGTATTATAGCGTTGATTTTACTATTATTACTATTCAGTATCGCTCTTTCTTTACCTTTTGTTCAAACCA
>NZ_JBMOGQ010000184.1:0-3735 GCF_049318325.1 Flavobacterium sp.
GATACTTGAAGAACATTGCCATTATAGAAAAGCGGTGAGGTTGCAAAACCTCTGAAATAAGATGAATTAACACCCATTCCTATATTGATGTATGCAGGTCTTAATTTTCGCTTTTTCTTATTTGAAATAAGTAATTCATCAGGCTTTCTTTTTTCGCTATTGTTCTGTGCTAGGGTACTTGGTATTATTCCAATTAAAAGGAAAGCTGCTAGATAAATAGTAAAAATTCTTTTTTTTGACATAAAATTTTGTTTAATTTTTTAAAAATACTTTTGGTGTTATTAGTTTATTAATGGCCTTACCGCTACCCGAAAGATGTGATTTTAATATACAAATGTAAATAGTGGAATCGAATTTATCAACTACTAAAATTCCGTCAAACAGAGAGGAATTGCTCGCCAATTTGATCGAGGATGATAAAATATTTATAGTGACATAGAGTGGTAATCATTCTTGTATGCCACCTGAAATCCCCAGCCGTTTAATTAAGGCATGTTTAGGTCTATAAAAGGACAATACAATCAGCAAGGGTTCCTTCGTGGTAATTCAATTTTTCCAAACCTATTTTCAATTTTCACAATAAACAATTATTAAAGTATGGTAAACGCTATTCATCATTTTATATTTTACTAAATGATTTAATGAATCAACATCTATAATTTATATTGTTTTATTCATTGTTTTTATTTAATTGAATTTCTTGTGCTTCTTCAATGATTTGTTTTACAATTTTATCCATTTCATTAGACGAGACACTAAGTTGGCTTAACCAAAACATCAAATCTTCTAAATTTTCTTTTTGAGTTTCTATCAAATTAATTATCCCCAAAATTCTTGCTAGGGGTGCTCTAACAAGATGTGATTGTGTCCAGGCAATGTTTCTGAGTTTTTTATTTTGCTCTTCAATTTGTATGACATATTGTTTTCTACTAAATGCAAATTCTATACTTTTATGCAGAATACTTGGTGTTATTTCATCTTTGACCAAAAAATCTTCAACACCTTGTTTAAGACTTTCCTTGGCTAAACTAATATCAGCATAGCCTGTTAAAATAATTATAGGAACTAGAATTTTTTCAGAAACTATTTTTTGAATTAGCTCCCAACCTGATAAATCTGGCAAATGCAAATCCAAGAGGATCAAGTCAAAGGTGATTCCATGCTCAATATGTTTAATTTTCTCAAAATCACTGTAGGAATCACATCTTTTGATTTGAACCGTTTTAAAAGCATCTATCAGGAAATCTTCAATTAATACGAAATCTCCATCATTGTCTTCGAAAACGAGAACTGATAAAGCGCTGTTAGTTTTCTGATCTTTCATTTGGCTAGTGTTGTTAGCTGAAGCCAAAACTCCTCAATTTTAAGTACTGCCTGCATAAACTCCTCCATTTCCAAAGGCTTTTGAATATAGCTGTTACAATAATTGTTGTATGCTTTCTCTATATCCTTTTGATTGGAAGATGTGGTGAGCATGATTACTGGAATTTTTTTAAAATTTTCATCCTTTTTTATTTGTTCAAGTACCTCATGTCCGCTAAATATAGGTATGTTGATATCTAATAAAATCAAATCGGGCTTATGGGCATCCGAAAATTCACCTGTTTTTTTAAGAAAGTCCAAGGCTTCTTGTCCATTCCTTGCCACACTAACACGTGTTTGAAATTTACTTTCTTCAAAAGCTTCAAGTGTAAGCAGAATATCTCCTTCGTTGTCTTCTACTAGCAGGATGTGCGCAGGTTCTAAAATATATGTCATGATGTATAATTTGTTGTTTTTGAAATTGTAAAGTGGAATGTAGAACCCTCTCCAACTATTGAATCAAGCCAAATCTTTCCACCAAGAAACTCGACTGCTCGTTTTGCAGTCGATAAACCAATACCTGTTCCTTCATACTCCTTTCTATTATGTAGTCGCTGGAAAATGATGAACACTTTTTCATAAAATCGTTCCTCAATACCTATTCCATTGTCCTTTATTGCAAATTGCCAATACGCCCCTTTATCTTCTACTTTAATATCAACTACGGGCGGTACATTTACTCTGGAATATTTTAATGCATTGTCCAGCAAGCAATGAAATAGTTGTGTTACTGGGGCTTTGTAGCTAACTATTATAGGCAATTGGTGATAATGAACGATTGCTTTCTTTTCTGCTACTAATTTTCTTCTAAGTAATAAAAATTCTGAAACGATTTCATTTAAGTTTACCAATTCTTCTTGCTCATTAGGTCTATTGATTCTTGAGTAGAACAATAGATCTAATATAATCTGCTTCATTCGTTTGGCTCCATCCTTGGCAAAGTGGATATATTGTTTTGCTTTATCATCCAACTTATCTGCATATTTGCGTTCTAGCTGATCCATAAAGCTTGAAATCATTCGTAGGGGTTCTTGTAAATCATGAGAAGTGATAAAAGCAAATTGCTCCAATTCTTCGTTTGATCTTTGTAGTTCTTTCTTTTGGGACTCAAGTTTTCGATTAAAAGTTAATAATTGTTCT
Source organism: Flavobacterium sp. (assembly GCF_049318325.1). GTDB lineage: Bacteria > Bacteroidota > Bacteroidia > Flavobacteriales > Flavobacteriaceae > Flavobacterium. The sequence goes on from NZ_JBMOGQ010000184.1 coordinate 2,503, forward strand.
TCATGCTTTTTCCTGTCAGAAATGTCTGTCATAGCTCCAACCATTCTGTTAGCTTTGCCATTAACATCCCTAATAGCAATTCCTCTGTTAATTACAAAAGCATAAGTGCCGTCTTCTCGTTTATATCTATACTCAACTGTCAAAATAGATCCATCGTTTTGGATAACGTCTTCTAAGCTTTTGGTTACCCATTCAAGATCTTCCGGATGAATATGATCGGTCCAAAATTTTAGTGGTTGCGTAACTTTATTTACATCATATCCAAACAAAGTTTTAAAACCTTCGCTACAATAAAGCGTATTGTTCTCAATATCCCAATCCCAAATAGCATCGTTGGTAGCTTCTGTTACTTTTTCAAAGCGTTCGTTGGCTTTAATCAAACGCTCATCGGCTTCTTTTCTAAGCGTTACATCCGTAAAGTAAATGGATAGCCCAGTTTCTAATGGGTAAACATTCATTTCAAACCATTTACCTTGAGTTAAATATTTCTCTTCAAAACGAACTATTTCTCCTGTTTCCATGGCATGGTGATACTGACGATAAAAACTTGAATCGATAGCATCAGCAAAAACATTCCAAAGGTTCTTTCCTACAATTTCTTCTTTAGCTAACCCCATTAGCTTTACGGCTTGATTATTCCAATAAGTTACTGTCCAATTTTTATCAATTGTAAAAAAGGCATCTCCTATACTTTCGAGAATATTGTTTTTTTCCTTGTAGGAAATTAATAGTTTTTCTTCCGCTTTTTTTCTTTTTGAAATATCCCTTGAAATGGCAATAACAAAGTTTTTATGGTTGACTGTAATTAAACTTACAGTAACTTCCACATGAATAACAGCTCCGGTATCTTGGTTGATGTTTTCACCTTCCAAAATTCGCTGGCCATTTTCAAGCAAATCTACCACATGTTCCGCCCAAGCTTCTGGTTTTGCTTGAAATAATTTTTCGAAATCACTAACCTTGTATTCATTCACTTTGGATTGTACTATTCCCAAACGTTTTGAAGCCACATCATTTACATAGTACATTCTTCCAGACTCCTCACAAATCTGAATGGCATCAAATGATTTATCAAACAATTGCTGAAGTAGTTTGAGGCGTTGCTCTTCTTTTGCTTGAGTTAATTCTCTGCCCAATTGCTGAACTACTTTATTCAGTTCCAGAAACATTTCAATAGAAAAATCTGCCTTTCTTATCAAACAAAGCCAACCAAATTGATGGAGCGGAAATCCA
>NZ_JBMOGQ010000185.1:0-3709 GCF_049318325.1 Flavobacterium sp.
AGAAGAAATAGGGTTTCTTTTTGTCTATGCTTACAACCAATAACCGACAACTACTTAGAATAATACCTAGCTTCAATCCGTTTAATATCCTTAATCGTATTCTTTGCCCAAAGCAATCTCTTTTCCAGTAATTCTTCTTCGGTAAGTTGCCACTTTATATTTGATTGGCGTAGGCGAGTGGTGATGTCCTGAATAATGATAGCCGCCGAAACCGAAATATTCAGACTTTCTGTAAATCCAACCATCGGTATTTTCAAATAACCATCGGCCTGACTCATCACTTCTTCTGATAATCCTTCTTTTTCGGTACCGAAAAACAAGGCGCTCTTTTTGGTTACATCAAATTCATGTAGTAGACACGAATCGTTATGTGGAGTTGTGGCAATGATTTGATAACCTTTATTTTTTAGCGAATGGATGCAGTTCGAAATATTTTCAAACTTATTAATATCTACCCATTTCTGAGCACCCATTGCTATTTCCTTATCGATATTTTTTCCAAACCGTTGCTCTACAATATTGATTTCCTGTATTCCAAAAACCTCACAACTGCGCATCACTGCACTCGTATTATGAAACTGAAAGACATCTTCTACGGCAATCGTAAAATGATTGGTTCTATTGGCTAATACATTCTCAAAGCGCTCTTTGCGGTTTTCGGTTAAAAATCCTTCTAGGTATTCTAGGTAATTTAAGTCAATCATAGGAATGCTTTTGGCAAAAATAGTAAAAATGCATAGCTTTATATCCAAATTAAAATAATGAAAAAACTTGTTGTTTTAACAGGAGCTGGAATATCTGCCGAAAGCGGAATCAAAACCTTTCGCGATGCAGATGGATTATGGGAAGGACATAATGTGATGGATGTAGCTTCGCCAGAAGGTTGGCATAGAAATAAAGAACTCGTTTTAGATTTTTATAATCAAAGACGAAAGCAATTACTAAAGGTAAAACCCAACCAAGGTCACTTTGGTTTAGCTGAACTGGAAAAAGATTTTGATGTTCACATTATCACTCAAAATGTAGACAATCTTCACGAACAAGCAGGAAGTACAAAAGTGTTGCATCTGCATGGCGAATTATTAAAAGTACGCAGCACAATAAGCGAAGATTATATTTTAGATTGGGAATGCGATTTGGTAATTGGCGATGTTGACAATAAAGGTCATCAATTGCGGCCGCATATAGTTTGGTTTGGTGAAATGGTCCCTATGCTTGAAGAAGCGATAAGTATCATAGAACAAGCTAACTATGTAGCTGTTATTGGCACATCACTTCAAGTATATCCGGCTGCAAGTTTGATGCATTATGCGAAACCAAATGTTTCTGTTTTCTATATAGATCCGAGACCGACAAGCATTACTAATCTGCAAAATCCTTTAGAAGTAATTCCATTGAATGCAACTGAAGGTATTCCAGTATTAAGTGAAAAGTTGTTAAGAAGATAATAGCGAAAAGACAAAAAGATGATAGAAAGTGAATCCTCTCTTCGTCTTTTACCTATAATCTATTTTCTAATCTCTTTGCTCTATTTTCTAAATAGGATTACCTAAATTTGCAACTCACAATACAACAACACAACTCATGTCACTAACTCCACTAAACGCCGTTTCTCCCATTGACGGAAGATATCGAAGTAAAACCAAATCGCTTTCCAATTATTTTTCAGAAGAAGCCTTAATCAAATATCGTGTTCTGGTAGAAGTTGAGTATTTCATCGCTCTATGCGAAGCTGATTTGCCACAACTTAAAGGTGTTAGTCCAACAGTTTTTGACAGCTTGCGAAATCTCTATAAAAACTTTACTACTGAAGATGCGCAATGGATAAAAGAATCTGAAAAAATCACAAACCACGATGTAAAAGCGGTGGAGTATTTTATCAAAGATAAGTTTGAATTCATAGGTTTATCTAACTATAAAGAGTTTATTCATTTTGGTTTAACCTCACAGGATATTAATAATACGGCCATTCCGCTATTGACAAAAGAAGCCTTTCAAGAAGTCTATTTAAAAGCATTAATCGGAATAGTAGCCAAATTAAAAGAATTGGCAATGGAGTGGAATGATGTTCCGATGTTAGCTAGAACTCATGGACAGCCTGCTTCACCAACTCGTTTAGGAAAGGAAATTTTGGTTTTTGTTGAACGTTTGGAAGAACAAATGCGTTTATTGTTTAATATACCGTTTGCTGCTAAATTTGGAGGTGCTACCGGAAATTTTAACGCACATCATGTAGCGTATCCCAATGTGGATTGGAAAAAATTTGGAACCACTTTCGTAGAAGATACGCTTGGTTTGCAACATTCTTTTCCAACCACACAAATAGAGCATTATGACCATTTTGCTGCGTTTTTTGATGCGCTGAAACGAATAAACAACATCATCATTGATTTAGATAGAGATATCTGGACCTATGTTTCGATGGAGTATTTCAAGCAAAAAATTAAAGCAGGTGAAATTGGTTCTTCGGCTATGCCACATAAAGTGAACCCAATAGATTTTGAAAATTCGGAGGGAAATTTAGGTATTGCCAATGCGATATTTGAACACTTATCGGCTAAATTACCGATTTCAAGATTGCAACGTGATTTGACTGATAGTACAGTTTTGAGAAATATTGGAGTTCCTGTAGGGCATACCTTAATTGCTTTTGATGCTACTTTAAAAGGATTGAATAAGCTATTATTAAACGAATCTAAATTTGCAGAAGATTTAGAAAAAAATTGGGCTGTTGTTGCCGAGGCTATTCAAACTATTTTGAGAAGAGAAGGTTATCCAAATCCTTATGAAGCTTTGAAAGGATTGACACGAACTAATTCGATTATCAATAAAGAAGCCATTCATAATTTCATAAATACTTTGGAAGTTTCGGATAACATTAAAGCTGAATTGATGGAGATTACTCCGAGTAATTATTTAGGGGTTTAATAGTAATAATTCAAAAAATTATCTCGAATAATTAGGTGCTTCTTTAGTTATAGTCACATTGTGCGGGTGGCTTTCGCCAATACCACTTGTTGTGATTCTAACAAAACGTCCTGTTTCTTGTAATGTAGTAATGTCTTTAGCGCCACAATAACCCATTCCGGCACGAAGTCCACCAATAAATTGCTGCATGCTTTCGTTCAATTCACCTTTGTATGGTACACGGCCAACAATTCCCTCAGGAACTAATTTTTTAATATCATCTTCTACATCTTGGAAATAACGATCTTTTGAACCATCTTCCATAGCTTCAATAGAACCCATACCGCGATACGATTTGAATTTTCTTCCTTCAAAAATGATAGTTTCGCCCGGACTTTCTTTAGTTCCGGCTAAAAGTGAACCCAGCATAACACAATCTGCACCGGCAGCGATTGCTTTTGGAATATCGCCTGTATATCTGATTCCACCGTCTGCAATTACTGGAACTCCAGTTTCTTTTATAGCGGCAGCAACTTCTAAAACAGCTGAAAATTGAGGAAATCCAACTCCGGCAACTACTCGGGTAGTGCAAATTGAACCCGGACCAATTCCGACTTTCACAGCATCAGCTCCATTTTGAGCTAAATAGAGTGCTGCTTCCGGAGTAGCAATGTTACCTACAACTACGTCAAGATTTGGGAATTTTGCTTTTATTTCTTTTAAGACAGAAACTACACCTTGCGTATGTCCGTGAGCTGTATCAATAATTACAGCATCAACTCCGGCATTAACTAATGCAGTG
>NZ_JBMOGQ010000186.1:0-3431 GCF_049318325.1 Flavobacterium sp.
TGTCATGACAATCATTTCATCCGAAAGTTGTATTGCCAAATCAATATCGTGTGTCGAAAACAAAATACATTTGCTAGTCTCTTGTGATAGTTTTTTTAAAAGCTTAAAAACGGAAACTTTATGAAACAAATCCAAGTGCGTGGTTGGTTCGTCAAGAATGATAAGCGGCGTATCTTGAGCCAATGCCCGAGCAATTAAAACAATCTGCAATTGTCCGTCACTGATTTCGTGATGTCTTTTACCAATCAAATGTTCTACTTGCGTTAGCATTATCGCTTGATTTATTTTTTCTAAATCTTCTTTCGATAGTTTGCCAAGCCAATTGGTATAAGGCTGTCTTCCCAAAGCAATTAATTCAAAAACAGTCAAATTGCTTGGAGGTAGTTTTTCGGTTAATACTAAACTTAAATTTTGTGCTAATGATAATGAGTCGTAGAGATGAATTTCTTTTTCCTTTAGCGTTACCGTTCCGGCTAAAGGTTTTTGAATTCCGGTTATCGTTCGCAATAGAGTCGATTTTCCAATACCATTGGCACCAACTAGTGAAATTAATTTTCCTTTTTCAAAAGTCAGATTGAGGTTTTCTGCAATAATGTTTTTTTCCTTTTTGGATTGGTATCCAATGGATAAATTTGAAGTGGAAAGTATGGTTTTATTCGAGCTCATTTTTAGTTTAAACACAGAATCTATGTGTTTGAAATTTATTGAATACTTTTCTTATTTACAATTAACCAAATCACTACCGGCGCGCCAATAATAGATGTTATTGCATTTATAGGTAAGGTGAAATCAAATCCAGGCATTTGTGAAATCGTATCACAAAATAACATTATTATGGATCCAATTAGCAATGTTGCAAAAAACAAAATCTTATGATTACTCGTTTGGAATAATAATTTTCCTAAATGCGGAACTGCCAATCCAATAAAGGCAATCGGACCGGCAAAAGCAGTTATGCTTCCAGCTAAAATACTCGTGGCGAAAATAATAATGTAACGCGATTTAGTGATGTTTAAGCCCATGCTTTTAGCATAATTTTCACCCAATAATAAAGCGTCTAAAGCTTTTAAAGAAAATAGACTGAGTACTAATCCAAGTAAAGTGCAAATGGCTAACATTGAAACGTTCTGCCAGGATAAATTGCCGATGCTTCCCATTGACCAAAATGTATATTTCTGTAATTGTTCAGCCGAACTAAAATAGGAAAACACACTTACAATTGCACTAGTAAAACTGCTAAACATTAATCCTACAATCAAAATCGACATGGTGTCGCGCAAGCGTTGAGAAACGATTAAAATCATTATTAAAACTACCGAACTTCCAATACAGGAAGCGATTATAATTCCGTAAGGCGATAATAAAAACTGCGAAAAAACAGAGGGTAAAAATCCGGCGCCAAGAATGACAAAAGCAACACCTAAACTTGAACCCGAACTCAATCCCATTACATAAGGTCCGGCTAACGGATTTCGGAACAGAGTCTGCATCAACAAGCCCGAAATGGAAAGTCCCATACCAACAAGTATTGCACTTATGGCTTTCGGTAAACGGAAATTAACGATAATGTATTCCCAGGTCTCTTTAGAAGCATGACCGCCAAACAAGCTACTGAAAACTTCTTTCAATGGAATGGCGACTTGCCCCATTGAAATGTTTAATAGCAATGACATTAGTAATGTCAATGACAAGAAAGTGAAAAGAAGACTATTTCTACTGTTGGTTTTCAAATTTGTGATAATCTGTGAAATCAGTGTTTTATTTTAATTTCTCAAAGAAGAAAGGTTTATAACCAATTAATAATTCCGGATGCAAAATCTTGACAATATCTTTCAATACAATATCCGGTCGATTGGGCGCTAATTCGTAATAAAGAATGCCTCCTGTCTTTCCTTTTTTACCACTGAACGAATATATATTTTTATTTTTGAATGCTTCAAATTCGGCATAATGTGGATTTGAATTTGTCATTTCATTTAACGAAGAAAATTGTCCAGAAGTAAACCAAATATCAGCACTTTTAGCTTTTTCAAAAACAGTTTCAAAAGATAAAGACAAGCTTCCTGTTCCGCTGGATTCCTGCCATAAATAATTGCCATTGGCTTGTTTTAAGAGCAAACTGCCCCAACTACTACCTTTGGGTAAATACCAATGATCTTCAAACATGTCTCCGGCTAGAATGGTTGGCGTAGTTTTGGCCATTTTAGCTATCCTTATGGTTTTTAAAAAATCTTTTTCAATTTTGGTAAAGAGTGCTGTGGCTTGTTTTTGTTTGCCATATAAAGCGCCGAAAAATTTTATCCATTCGGCTTTTCCTAAAGCATTTTCTTCGTTCCAGTCACCGTTGAGCATTACTTTTAAACCGCTTTTTTGCAGATTATCTAAGGTTGGATTTTTATTGTCAATGCCATAGCCAATGATAATATTAGGTTGTAAGTCAAGAATTGCTTCGGTATTTAAATCATGGTTGTTACCCAATTCTTTTACCTTTCCAGCATCAATTCCGGCTCTTACTTTTTTAGAAGAAATATAATCGCAGTGCGGAAAACCAACCAAGGTATTAACTTCATTAAGCATTTCGAGTGAAGGAATATGGGTGGTTGAGGTTACGATTATAGTTTTTATTGGAACGGAAATAATCAGGTTTTGTTTTAAACTATCGGGAACAATTCCGCTTTTTTCTTTAAGGATGTAAGTATAGGTTTTGGTAGCTTTTGGCCACGGATTTTTAACGATTACTACAGAATAGCCATTATAATTTTGAATCGAAAAGCCTTTAGCGTAGCGAACTTCATTTTTAGCAGAAATAATAACATTCGGTTTTAATTCGTTTTTGCAGCTGAAAAGAAATAATAGTGTAAACGAAAATAAATTTTTTGATATCATAGATTTCATAAGGCAATTTTGCATGTGCTGCAAAGTTAAAACGAAACCCATAAATAATACGTTTTATTTTTTCACCAATTTGTAATTGGCTTTTTGGCCGTTATCAAAATCGAGATTCAAAATGTACATTCCGGCACTTAATTGAGAAGATTGATTGTCCAAATTAGCTTTAGAAGAGGTTGCTATAATAGTTTTTCCGGTAATATCAATGATGGAATAGTTGGCAATGATTTGCTCCGATTGGATGTCAAAATTGTATGAAAAAGGATTTGGCGAAATGATGGCTTTTGGTTTTTCAAATGAAGTGTTTTCTAACAGCATTGCCACTCCAATCAGATCTGTTGTCTCAACTCCGTCATTCAGATTATCTAAGATGTTTTTTAACCCTGTAATATCACCATCAAAAACGATAGTATACCATTGACCGATAAAATAACTCATCGATTTGACTTGATAGGTATCGAAAATTAGATTTACAGCGCTATTGGAAGTAATTACATTTCCATTGGCGTTGGTACCTATTGGACTACCATTATTGTTGTCAT
>NZ_JBMOGQ010000187.1:0-3408 GCF_049318325.1 Flavobacterium sp.
AGACAAAAATGATTAAATGACAAAACCCTTACTAAGTAAGGGTTTCAATGTGTTTTGTGGCTGTTTTTTAGGTGATTGTTTTTGCCACTTACTTACCGATACAAAACTTTACAACCCTTATCAGTAAAGGTTTTCAGAGGTGGGGTACAAATGAGGTACAGGAATAAAAAGTAAGAACTTATGGATTTAGAGATGCATTAGCCAGCCTTGAACTTTCTTTAATTTAAAAGATACTTATCTTCTCTAACTTTACGTTTGTTGTGAAATTACTCATAGCTCATTTTGAAATCATGAAGGAAATTATAATTTATAGATCAAAAGACAAACAAACTCAGATTGAAGTAAATTTTGAGAATGACACCGTTTGGTTGACTCAACAACAAATGGCAATCCTTTTTGGACAAACTAAGCAAAATATAAGTTTACATATCAATAACTGCTTTAAAGAGAAGGAATTAAAATCTTCTTCAGTTGTCAAGGAATCCTTGACAACTGCCTCAGACGGAAAAAGGTACAAAACAAAATATTATAATCTGGATATAATCATTTCAGTAGGATATCGCGTTAAATCAATTAGGGGAACTCAATTTCGTCAATGGGCCACCCAACGATTGAAAGACTATCTAATAGAAGGTGTTGCCATAAATGAAAAACGTTTAGCTCAAAAAAATAAAGAAATTCAAGTTTTGCATGATGGAATTAAAATACTCAGTAGAGCAATTGTAGAGAAAGCAAGTGCTAAAGATTTTGAGTGGCTTCATCAATTTAGTCTTGGTTTGAAATTATTAGATGATTACGATCATGAGGCTTTGGATAAAATCGGTAAACACAAAAGAAAAGCCAAATATCCTGCGTTGAACGAATATATGGAAGTGGTTGAACGAATGAAAACAGATTTTAATTCTAATATTTTTGGAAAAGAAAAAGACGGAGGATTTAAAAGTGCTGTTACATTAATTGAACAACAATTTGACAAAAAGGATATTTATTTAAGTATTGAAGAAAAAGCATCGATGCTGCTTTATTTAATTGTCAAGAATCATGCTTTTGTGGACGGCAACAAAAGAATTGCTGCAGCTTGTTTTCTATTGTTTTTAGAACGAAATAATTTATTGTATAACGAGCAAGGTCAACCAATAATTAGTAACGAAGCTTTAGCCAGTCTAACTTTATTTGTTGCTTCAAGTAAAGCAGAAGAAATGGAAACAGTAAGACATTTATTAGTTAGCATTTTAAATAGAAATATGCATCATTAAAAGAAGTAATCCAATAGACACATAATGATTTATTTTTATATTATTTACCGATACAAAACATTAAAACCCTTACCAGTAAAGGTTTTCAGGGGCGGGGTACAAATGGGGTACAAGGAAATTGGACCAGTTTAAAATTTATTCCTTTGTTCTTTTTTATTATTTCGAGAAGATCAATATCAGAAGTTAAAGTATGCCTCATTAAATCGTTTAACTGAAGTCAGCATAAAAGTTGAAGTTTTTTATTCTAGGGAAACCTTTTGGCTAATTCAAAAGAAAATGACTATGCTTTTTGGCGTGGAGTTGCTGGCTGTGAGCTTACTTCTTAAAAACATTTTCGAAACCGGTTTAAACTTAACTAGCCATTAAATATGGGTCGGTGAAGGCGTCATACCGGTCTTTATTCCTTGATCTCCGGATCTTTTTGAAATAAAAAGTAGGATACACCAATGGAGATGATAAGGGTAGATATACCGAACAACTCTATTGGTTCTATCTCTTTCAAATTCAGAGTAATCACTTTATTGGCCATGGCAATAGCTGCGACTTTTGTAATCGATTTAACCGGCATCTGGTTGCTCTGTAATATAATATATAGCGATTTGAAAAGCTCATATCCAACGATTATGATCATGTACTGAGTAGTGCCTACCAAGTGAGCCTCAATAATTTATGACTGGCAGCATGGGAGAAGAATGGGATGTGTGTTGACTACCTCGGCCATGTTTAAGCCGAACAGTGCCTAGAGCTGTGATCACATATCGTTCATCTAATTCCACACCTTCCTCTAAAGTAGATTTATCATCCTTTGTCCCCCATTTCAGATCTAATTTTATGAATCCAGATAATCCGATAGTGGCAAAGGAAGTGCAAAAAACATCAACTGATATAATCATCTTTGTTGAAGTACACTTCATAGTTGAACGGCCAAAATACTTAACTCAAAAAAGTGACTATTTAAAGCACCACCCCCTTGAATATGCGATGATAAATCCTTATCATTGCAATTAAAAATAAACTTCATGAGCGCAATAATTACTTTCGTCCGGCAGCGTTTTATCATAGGTGTATTAGGGATTTTCATGATCGCTGGCATTTTGTTTTCTGGATGCAAACCACAGGTCAAATCGGATACTGCCTCGACGGTTCAAAAAGGGAAACTCATACGAGCGGAGAAGATTGGCGAGTTTGATACCGCTAAGCTCAATCGAGTTTTTAATGAGGAGTTGGAACCTTTTTTAGATGGTTCTCCCATGCCGTTTTCAGCTTTCAAGGGCAAATACCCCAACGCCATCAACAGTTTAACGCTCTACAAGATTACTTTCCAAACTTCCATTCCGGAGAAAAACAATATACCGTCCGAGCAAACAGGCTTGGTTGCTATTCCGACCATTTTCGCTGCAGGCTCACCAATGGTATCCTACCAACACGGAACCGTGTTCAGTAAGACCGATGTTCCTTCAAACATCGAACGATCCATGGAGACCAAGTTGATGCTTGCTAGGTTTGGAGGGCAGGGCTATATCGTGATTGCTGCCGATTATGCTGGTTTGGGAGATTCTAAAGAAAACAATGTCTACTACCTACGCCGAAGCACTGAGCAGACTTGCATGGATATGTATGCGGCAGCACAGGAATTTCTGGCTCAGCAAAAAATTAAAGTCGGTAATTTTTTCACCCTGGGTTGGTCACAAGGAGCCTATAGTACCCTCGTTTTCCTGCGTGGTTTGGAGCAAGCCAAGATTCCCGTAAGCGCTACGGTAACTGCAGCAACGCCGGCTGATTTGTTTTATGTGATTACCCACGCGGTATTGAATCCTCGTCCCATCGATGCATCTTCGTCAATCGGTAGCATGTGCTATCTCTTATTTGCATATGAGGAGTTTGGGGGATTGAGTGGATTGGCTACGAAAGCCATTCAACCCAAATACTATCAGGCTGCGAAGGATTTTTATGAATTCAAGATCGGTTTCCTCGATTTGTTACAAAAGACCACTCCCAATTTATTGGAATTCCTCAATCCTGAATTCGTGGAAGAACTTCGGCTAGGATCCAGTCCGCTTTGCCAAGCCATGAACACCGCCGAAAGTTATCGATGGAGAAGTAATACGCCCCTTCGCTCCTATTATGGGGAGAAAGACGAGGCCATTCCGGT
>NZ_JBMOGQ010000188.1:0-3337 GCF_049318325.1 Flavobacterium sp.
CCAAAGTTTACAAAACAATCTAAAAGCTAATTTAGAAAACAGGTTGGCTATAGTAGAGGAATTGAAAAATCTAATTCACAGTCAGGATAACATTCCGGTTACTTTAAAGAAATTTAATGACATCAGAGACCGATGGAAAGTGGCGGGACCAATTCCGAAAGACAAATACAACCACGTATGGAATAATTATCACTTTCATTTAGAGAATTTTTATGATGTACTTCACTTGGACAGAGAAATCCGTGATCTAGATTTTAAACACAATTTGGTTCAAAAGCTCAAAATTATTGATCGTGTTGAAGAATTAGTTAAAGAAGAAGATATCAATAAAGCTTTCCGTGAATTACAGGATTTACACCGAATTTGGAAAGAAGATATTGGACCCGTTTCAAGAGATAAACGTGAGGAGATTTGGAACAGATTCAGTGAGTTAACCAAACAAATGCACGACAAACGCGAAGAATTGTTTGAAAAACTTCGTGAAGTAGAAACAGCTAATCTGGTAAAGAAAAAAGAAATAATTGCTCAAATAGAAGTATTAGCACAAGAAAAAGTAAACTCTCATACAGCTTGGTTAGGTCAGATTGAGAAGGTTGAAGCATTTCGCAATCAGTTCTTTGGTACAGGAAAAGTTCCATCGGAAGTTACAGACCAAACTTGGACCGAATTTAAAAATGCGGTTAGAAGTTTCAACATATTGAAAAACTCTTTCTATAAAGATATTAAGAAAGACCAAAATGATAATCTTTCTAAAAAACAAGCCTTAGTTGCAAAAGCAATTGAGTTGAAAGACAGTACCGATTTTGCAGCAACGACTCCCCTTTTTAAACAAATTCAGGAGGAATGGAAGACAATTGGTCATGTTCCAAGAAAATTTTCTGATAAACTATGGGGAGAATTCAGAGGTGCTTGTAACGAATATTTTGAAAAGCTAAAAGAACAAAAATCGGAAGCAAATGCAGAAGAAATCGAAGCTTTTGAAAAGAAAAAATCGTATTTAGAAACCATAAAATCTTTTGAACTTACAGGTGAGCATAAAGCAGATTTGGATGCCATCAAAGCACATATCGAAACCTGGAAAAGTTTTGGTAAAGTTCCTTTTGCGCGCCGACATATCGAAGGTAAATTCAATAAAATTCTGGATGCGTTATTTGAAAAGTTAAGCTCAAGCAAAAAAGATAATGAAATGGCGCGCTATGCTAATCGATTGGATAATCTGTCGGGGGCAGAGAATTCAAGAAAATTAGATAATGAAAAAGTTTTCATCATTCGTAAAATTGAGGAAGTACAAAGCAGTATTTTTCAATTGGAGAATAACATTCAGTTTTTTGGAAGAGCCAAAGCAGATAATCCGATGGTGAAAGAAGTAATGAGAAATATTGAAAAACAAAAAGAAGAATTAGCCACCTGGAAAGAAAAGCTAAAACAACTTAAAAGTATCAAATCAGAGTAAAACAAAAAATCCCGACGAGTTCCAAAAACCAGACGGGTTTTTTTTTTAATATAACAAATATGTTCTCTGTTAACTAATTAGTTAAATTCGTAATTCGTAATTCGTAATTCGTAATTCGCAATTTATTCTAAAGATGCCAAATAACGTTCTGCATCCAAAGCTGCCATACAACCAGTTCCTGCAGCAGTAATCGCTTGACGGTATACATGATCAGCAGCATCACCACCAACAAAAACGCCTTTAACATTAGTTTTTGAAGTTCCCGGTTCGTTAATTATATAGCCAGTTTCATCTAAATTTAAATAGTCTGCAAAAATATCCGTGTTTGGTTTGTGACCAATTGCCACAAAGAAACCTATAGCGGGAATGTCAAAAATTTCATTAGTTGTTTTATTTTTTGCCTTCACCGCAGTCACCACTTGACCATCACCCAATACTTCAACCGTATCATGATTCATCAGGATAGTAATATTTTCCGTTTTGCGAACCCGTTCTTCCATTATTTTAGAAGCTCTGAATTTTTCGCTTCTAACTAACATGGTTACTTTTTTACACAATTTTGATAAATAATGTGCTTCTTCACAAGCCGAATCACCGGCACCAACAATTACTACTTCCTGATTTCTATAAAAGAAACCATCGCAAACCGCACAAGCAGATACGCCACCACCCATTTGCAGATAATGTTGCTCTGAAGGCAATCCCAAATATTTAGCAGAAGCACCTGTGGAAATAATTACGGTTTCAGCATGAATTTCTTTAGTATCGTTAATCCAAACTTTATGAATATTTCCTGAGAAATCAACTTTGGTTGCCCAGCCATCACGAACATCTGTTCCAAAACGTTTCGCTTGCTCCATAATATTAATCATCATTTCCGGGCCAGTTATTCCTTCAGGATTACCAGGCCAATTCTCAACTTCATTAGTCGTAGTTAATTGTCCACCAGGTTGTGTTCCCTGATATAAAACCGGGTTCATATTTGCTCTCGCTGCATATATTGCGGCTGTGTAACCCGCAGGTCCCGAACCTATAATTAAGCATTTAATTTTTTCTATTGTGTCAGACATAATTGTATTTTTTTTGCATACAAAGTTAACTTTTTATGGCTTTTATTTCCTAACAACCTAAATAGTAATTAACAATCTTAGCATAAAAATTGGTGATTTCTTCCCTCTTAAGAATTAATTTTTTTAATTTTGAAACAAACAACAATTATAAAATGAAAAAAACTATAACTTCAACCTTGCTACTACTTGTAACATTCCTGTTTATAAGTTGCTCGAGCAGTGATGATAATTTCGATAGTGCAACGTTCCAAAAAGTTCAAGGAAAATGGAAACTAACAAGTTACTTTACTGATGCACCTTTTGATTCAGATGGTAATCCTTTAGACCTGAATATAAGTAATGGATACGAATTAGAACTAAAACCAAATAAGACTTTCACCTCTAATGAAATTGCAGGATTTACAGGAGGTACTTACACCGTCCTAAAAACACCTGGCACAAACCTAAGATTGGTTTACAAAAACGAAACCCAGAAACTAATTAGGTATAAATACATACTATATATAGATGAAAATCAGTTAGATGTCAGTTATTCGGAGATTACTCCAATAAATGATGAAGCGATTTTTTATGAATTCCTTACACTGACACGTGTTCCTTAACCAGATTACTCAGTGATCCTGAATTTGGGCTCTAGTACTTGTAAATCTTATAGCGCTTTCAGCGCGATGTATTTTTTATTTGAAAAAAATTGAACAAGCGAGCTTGGCTATTTCTTCCAAATAAAAAATCCTTTCTGCAATTGCAAAAAGGATTTACTGGTCGGGGTGGCAGGATTCGAACCTGCGGCCTCCTGCTCCCAAAGCAGGCGCGA
>NZ_JBMOGQ010000189.1:0-3274 GCF_049318325.1 Flavobacterium sp.
CTAAAATTGCGTGCAGAAAAAGCTAAATTATTAGGGTTTAAAACTTTTGCCGATTGGAGTTTGTCAAATACCATGGCACAAAATTCACAAAAAACATTAGATTTAATGATGTCTGTGTGGACACCGGCAGTTGAAAAAGTGCATGTTGATGTTGCCGATATGCAAAAAATGGTTGATGCTGAAGGCGGAAATTTTAAAATTGCCGCATGGGATTACCGATATTATTCTGAAAAAGTAAGAAAGGCAAAATATGATTTAGATCAAAATGATTTAAAGCCTTATTTGCAATTGGAAAAATTGCGAGAAGGAATGTTTTGGGTTGCTAGAGAAATTTTTCACTTAGGATTTACACAAGTTACTAATGTTCCTGTTTTCCATCCTGATGTTAGAGTTTGGGAAGTGTATAATAAAGACACAAAAAAGATTATTGGTGTTTGGTATTTTGATCCATATGCTCGAAAAGGGAAGCGATCAGGTGCTTGGATGAATGCCACAAGAGAGCAGAGTAGAGTGAATGGAGATGTTATTACCATTGTGTCTAACAACTGTAATTTTATTAAAGGAAAAGACGGAGAGCCAATTTTGATTTCATGGGATGATGCAAGTACATTATTCCATGAATTTGGTCATGCATTACACGGTTTGAATTCGGATGTGACTTATCCGAGTTTATCTGGAACTAATACTCCGAGAGATTATGTTGAGTTTCCATCACAGATTATGGAACGTTGGTTAGCAACACCACAAGTATTGAATCAGTTTGCTTTGCATTATAAAACAGGAGAACCGATGCCTATGGCATTAGTAGAAAGAAATAACAAAGCAGCTACATTTAACGAAGCGTTTTCAACTGTAGAAACCATTGCAAGTGCTTTGGTAGATATGAAATTACACTTGTTAGAAAACCCAGATATTAATCCGAAACAATTTGAAAAAGAAACTTTAGATGCATTAAAAATGCCAAGCGAAATTGTAATGCGTCATCGTATTCCACAATTTGGGCATATCTTTTCAGACGATGCTTATGCTGCGGGTTATTATGGTTATTTGTGGGCCGATGCTATTAGTGCGGATGCAACAGAAGCCTTTACTGAAACCAAAGATGGTTTGTATAATAAAGAAGTTGCCAAACGATTACATGATTATGTTTTTAGCATAGGAAACACTATTGACCCTGAAATTGCATACAAAAAATTCCGAGGTAGAGATGTAAATACAAAAGCTTTGATGCGAGCTAGAGGTTTCGAACTTCAGAAGAAATAAAAAGCAAAAAACCCAAATCGATAGATTTGGGTTTTTTTATTTTCCGGATTAGATTCTAATACAAGTTCAGAATAAATTATCCTAAAGCAACTCTTTTGAAACCTGTAATTTCAACGTTGAATTCTTTAACATAATCTCCTACTTTTTTACTATCATCTTTGATGAAGTTTTGATCTAATAAAGCTTTCTCTTGATCTAAAGTTGTATTGTCAGAGATGAAACGTTGCACTTTTCCAGGAACAATTTTATCCCAAATTTGTTCTGGTTTACCTTCCGCTTTTAATTCCGCTTTAGCATCTTCTTCTGCTTGTTTTAAAACTTCTTCAGTTAATTGAGAGAAAGAGATATATTTAGGAACATTTTTCAAAGTTTTCCCTAAACGTTTTGCTTCTTCATTTTCTTTTTCGATAACGGCAATACGGGCAGCAAGTTCAGAAGCAACAAAAGCAGGATCAAAATCTTTGTAAGATAATGTATCAGCTCCCATAGAAGCCACTTGCATAGAGATGTCTTTTGTTAAAGATTCAGCGTTGGCAATTGGTGCAGAAATTGCAGTTAAGGCAGAAATTTTGTTAACGTGAACATAAGATCCAACGAAAGCGCCTTCTAAAATTTCAAAACCACCGATTTCGATTTTTTCACCGATAACACCAGTTTGTTCGATTAATTTTTCAGCCACAGTAATTCCGTTGAAATCTGAAGCTAAAAATGCTTCTTTAGAAGAGAAGTTGATTGCTTTTTCAACTAAATCTTTAGCCAAAGTTACGAAAGCTTCATTCTTACCTACGAAATCTGTTTCGCAGTTTAAAGTGATGATAGCGCCTTTAGTTTTGTCAGCATTGATAAAAGAAACAGCAGCTCCTTCAGAAGACTCACGATCAGAACGGTTAGCGGCAACTTTTTGCCCTTTTTCTCTAAGGTTTTGTATAGCTTTATCGAAATCTCCTTCAGCTTCAACTAAAGCTTTTTTACAGTCCATCATACCGGCACCTGTAGTTTGTCTTAATTTATTTACGTCTGCAGCAGTGATTGTGATTGTTGACATAATATTTTTTGATTTAAAAGTTTTTTAAAAGTAAATTACGAATTACAAATTTAAAATTACGAGTCAAAATAATCCGTAATTCTTAATTCATAATTCGTAATTGTTTTTTGTTTTATTCTTCAGTTTTTTCTGTTTCAGTAGCTTCAGCTTCCACTTCAGGAGCAGCTTCTACCTCTACTACTGTTTCCACTTCAGGAGTAGCTTCTACTTCAGCAGCAGTTAATTCTTCAACAGCATCAACTTCATGAGTATCATCACCTTCTTTATCAGAAGTTCTGTTAGCCAATCCGTCAATAACTGCAGCAGTTACTAAAGATAAGATTTTTTCAATTGATTTTGAAGCATCATCATTAGCTGGAATAACGTAATCTACTTCACGTGGATCAGAGTTAGTATCAACCATTGCGAAAACTGGAATGTTTAATTTTTGTGCTTCTTTTATGGCAATGTGTTCAGCTTTGATGTCCACTACAAATAATGCAGCAGGTAATCTTGACATGTCTGCTATAGAACCTAAGTTCTTTTCTAATTTTGCACGAAGACGATCTACTTGAAGACGCTCTTTTTTAGACAAAGTCATGAAAGTTCCGTCTTTCTTCATTTTATCAATAGTAGCCATTTTTTTAACGGCTTTACGGATAGTAACGAAGTTGGTTAACATACCACCTGGCCATCTTTCAGTGATGTAAGGCATGTTACAAGCTACTGCTTTATCTGCAACGATGTCTTTTGCTTGTTTTTTGGTAGCTACGAAAAGTATTTTTCTACCTGATGCTGCGATTTTTTTCAAAGCTTCGTTAGCTTCTTCAATTTTTGCAGCGGTTTTATATAGATTGATAATGTGAATTCCATTACGCTCCATATAAATGTAAGGAGCCATATTTGGATCCCACTTACGAGTCATGTGTCCGAAGTGAACACCTGCTTCTAATAATTCTTTAACGTCAATTTTGTTTGCCATTGTGT
>NZ_JBMOGQ010000190.1:0-3182 GCF_049318325.1 Flavobacterium sp.
CAGTAACCCCTAAAGCAGCCGCTACTCGCAAACGTCCGAACTTATCTTTATTCGCGATTGGTTTTTGAGTTAGTTTTGTAATATCTCTAAAAGTTATTAATCCGATAAGTTTAAAATTATCGTCAATCACAGGAAGTTTTTCAATTTTATTTTTCTGCAGAATTACTTCTGCTTCTTGTAGAGTTGTTCCTTCAGCAGCAGTTACCAGATTTTCAGAAGTCATAACTTCTAATATGGAACGGGAATTTATTTTTTCGAAACGCAAATCTCTATTGGTTGCAATTCCTTTAAGAATACCATTTTCATCAACAACAGGAATACCACCAATACCAAATTCTTTCATTACCATTTTAGCATCGCCAACTGTGGCTGTCAGAGGTAGAGTAACTGGGTCGATAATCATACCGGCTTCAGCTCTTTTTACTTTTCTGACTTTAGCTGCCTGTTGTTCGATTGTCATGTTTTTATGTAAGACACCAATGCCACCTTCCTGTGCCATAGCAATTGCCATAGCGCTTTCGGTAACGGTATCCATCGCAGCGGAAACAATAGGAACATTCAAAGTAATATTTCGCGAAAACTTCGACTGTATATTAACTTCGCGCGGTAAAACTTCAGAATAATTTGGGATTAGCAGTACATCGTCATAGGTTAAACCTTCTCCAACGATTTTAGTAGCGTGTGCTTTCATTGCAATTTTTAGTTTATGCTGAACTTGGTTCAGAGTAGTAGTTAAATTGCATGCAAATATAATAATCTTTATGTAAATAAGTCACTTAAATTCATCTTTAATAACTAAATTAGTACGAATAACTAAATTCATCTTAATGACAGAAAATCATAAGCTGATTACAGGACTTTCAAACGATGAAGTTGTTGCTTCAAGGAAGAAGTGGGGTTCCAATTCATTAGAACATCAACAGAAAAATCATTTACTGATTTCAATAATAGAAATGGTAAAAGAGCCCATGTTTCTGCTTTTGTTTGTTGCTGCCAGTATCTATTACATTACCGGAGATTATGGCGATGGTATTTTTATGACCATAGCCATATTGTTGGTTGCTACAATTTCATTATTTCAGGAGGCCAGGAGCAGAAATGCCATAGATGCTTTAAAAAAATTATCGCAACCCAAAAGTAAAGTCATCAGAAACGGCAAAATTATTGAAATTCCGAGCGAAGAAATTGTATTAGGTGATTGTATTCAAGTGCAAGAAGGAACCTTTATTCCTGCGGATGCCGTCATAATTCAATCTAACGATTTTTCAGTTAATGAAGCTATTTTGACCGGTGAATCGCTTTCAGTTTTTAAAAACGAATTCTCTGAAATTAATAAAGTGTTTCAGGGAACTATTGTTGCTACAGGTCTAGCAATTTGTGAAGTTAATGCTATTGGCAATCAAACCAGTTTAGGTAAAATTGGAAAAAGTTTGGAATCCATAGAAGAAGAAAAAACGCCATTACAAGTTCAAATTACCAATTTTGTAAAGAAAATGTCAATTGTTGGTTTGATTATTTTTGGAATTGTTTGGGCACTAAATTATTATCATTCAAAAGTAGTTTTTGATAGTTTACTAAAGGCTCTTACTATTGCAATGAGTGTTATTCCAGAGGAGATTCCGGTTGCATTCACCACATTCATGGCGTTAGGAGCTTGGCGTTTAATGCAAATAGGCATAATCACTAAACAAACTAAAACGGTCGAAACATTAGGCAGTGCGACTGTGATTTGTACTGATAAAACGGGAACGATTACAGAAAATAAAATGAGTTTGGCTAAACTGTATGTTTTTGATTCCAATATTGTAATTGATGCTAATAAAAAACTAAATTCAGAAGCTGAAGAAGTTTTAAGTTTTGCCATGTGGTCAAGTGAACCCATTCCGTTTGATGCTATGGAAATTGCAATTCATGAAGAGTACGCCAAATTGGAATCGGTTGATCAGAGACCTAATTATAAATTGATATACGAATATCCATTGGGAGGCAAGCCACCAATGATGACACATGTTTTTGAAGACAGTAAAGGAAAAAGAATTATCGCTGCTAAAGGTGCTCCAGAAGCATTAATTGAAGTCAGTTCCTTATTGGATAGTGAAAAAAATCAGGTACTAATTGCCGTGCAAGCTATGGCAAAAAAAGGGTATAGGGTTTTAGGAATTGGTATTGCTGATTTTCCGGGAACAGATTTTCCAATAACGCAACAGGAATTAAAATTCAGTTTTAAAGGACTAGTAGCTTTCTATGATCCTCCAAAAGCAAATATTCAGGAAGTTTTTGAAACCTTTTATAAAGCAGGTATTCAAATTAAAATTGTTACGGGGGATAATGCTGCTACAACTTCTACAATTGCACGTCAAATAGGCTTTAAAGATCCCGACAAAGTGCTTAATGGTGATGAACTAATGGAAATGGATTCGGAAACTTTAAAAGTAAAAGTTATGGAAACTACCATATTTACCAGAATGTTTCCCGAAGCCAAACTAAAAATAATTCAGGCATTAAAAGCGAACAATCAAATTGTAGCTATGACCGGAGATGGAGTAAATGATGGGCCTGCCCTAAAATCGGCGCACATAGGAATTGCCATGGGAAAAAAAGGAACTGAAATTGCTAAACAAGCGGCTAACCTTATTTTAATTGAAGATGATTTTAGTAAGATGATTGATGCTATTGCCATGGGTAGAAGAATATATGTCAATCTTAAAAAAGCTATTCAGTATATTATTTCTATTCATATTCCTATCATTCTTATAGTATTTATTCCTTTAGCATTAGGATGGCTATATCCCAACATATTTACGCCAGTTCACAT
Organism: Flavobacterium sp.; assembly: GCF_049318325.1. Classification (GTDB taxonomy): domain Bacteria; phylum Bacteroidota; class Bacteroidia; order Flavobacteriales; family Flavobacteriaceae; genus Flavobacterium. The sequence continues at coordinate 2,816 of NZ_JBMOGQ010000190.1, forward strand.
TATCTTTTTAGAAATAATTATGGGACCGACTTGTTCCATAATTTATGAAAACGAACCGATGGAACATAATTTAATGCTCCAAAAACCAAGACCATTAACAACTACTTTTTTTAATTTGAAAGAAATAACCATTAGTATTATTCAGGGATTGGTTATTACTTTAGGTTTGCTGTTTATGTATAACTATTGTGTTGATGAAGGTTTTACCGAAAAATATACTAGAACTACAGTTTTTTTAACATTAATAATATCCAATATCTTTTTGACCCTAGAAAACCGCTCATTCTATTATTCTGTTTTCACTACTATTCGTTACAAAAATAATTTGGTTTTAATGATTATTGGAATCACAATCGGAATTACATCA
>NZ_JBMOGQ010000191.1:0-3178 GCF_049318325.1 Flavobacterium sp.
CTTGGGATGTAACAGGAACACAACCTGCTGCTCCAACAGGATTGGCTTGCTACGAAACTGCAAACTTTAACACTACAACTTGTGCTTGGGTAGTTTCAGGTTCTCAACCTGCCGCTCCAACAGGATTAGCTTGCTACGAGACTGCAAACTTCAATACTACAACTTGTGCTTGGGATGTAACAGGATCTCAACCTGCTGCTCCAACAGGATTAGCATGTTACGAGACTGCTAACTTTAATACTACAACTTGTGGTTGGGTAGTTTCAGGTACGCAACCAGTTCAACCAACAATAGTAAACTGTTGGGATAATTTTGTGTTCAATACATCAACTTGTGTTTGGGATAATACAGGTGTTCAACCAGTTAGAAATATAGCTGTAGCGTCTCAATGTAATAATGATAGTTCATTATCCGTTGATATTCTAGATCTTATAAATACAGATTTCCCTGGTGTTGCGACTGCTACAGGAACTTGGAGTGTAAGTCCGGCAACCTCTGGATTGAACACTACTACAGGTGAGTTTATACCATTTGGGCTTCCTTCAGGAAATTATGTAGTTACCTACAACAATAATGACCTTGCTTGTCCAGGTATAGTAACTATAACAATACCTGTTGATGATACTTGTGTCGTTTTAGGTTGTGACACTGTAGAAATTCATAATGCATTCACGCCAAATGGTGATGGTATAAACGAATGGTTCCAAATTGATAACATAGAACAACCATGTCACTTGCCAAATACCGTTGAAATATATAACCGTTGGGGAGTTTTAGTTTATGAAACCAAAAACTACGACAACAATACAAGAAGATTTGAAGGTATTTCCGAAGGAAGAACTACAGTAAACAAATCATCTGAATTACCAACAGGCACCTATTTTTACATCATTCAATGGACTGATGGAACACAAAAGGTAACTAAAGACGGATATTTATACCTTACTAGATAAAAAAACCTACTAATTCCTGAGGGTTGAAAAGCACTCAGGTTAAAAATAGAAAATATGAGAACAAAAATTTTAATTTTCGCTTTGATGTTAACATCTTACGCTGGTTTTGCTCAGCAAGATGCACAGTATACTCAATACATGTACAACACCATTAATATCAATCCCGCTTATGCAGGATCTAGAGGAGTTACGAGTGTTTTTGGTTTACATCGTACCCAATGGGTTGGTTTAGATGGTGCTCCTACTACTAATACTTTCTCTTTCAATACCCCTATCAACAATAGCAATTTAGGTGTTGGCTTTTCTTTAGTAAATGACAGAATTGGTCCTACTAGTGACAATACTATATCGGCCGATATATCATACACTATTCCAATGAATGAAGTTTACAAACTGTCTTTTGGAGTTAAAGCTTCCGGGAATATATTTAATCTGGACACAGATAAATTGGATCCTGCTCAAGCTAACGATCCAAATCTTCAAAATTTCAACAATGAGTTTTCACCAAATTTTGGAGCAGGGGTTTATCTTCATTCTGATAAACTATATTTAGGACTTTCCGTGCCAAACTTCTTGCAAGACTCTAAATACAACGATAATGAGGTAGCGGTATTTCAAGAAAGAATGAATTTCTATTTTATTGGTGGGTATGTATTTGATGTATCGCAATCTATAAAATTCAAACCTGCCGTTTTAACCAAAATGGTAACTGGTGCTCCGCTCCAAGTAGATGCTTCTGCCAACTTTCTGTTCTTTGACAAGTTTATGCTTGGTGGTGCCTATCGTTGGGATGCAGCAGTAAGCGTACTAGCTGGATTTCAAGTAACTGATGGTTTATTTATTGGCTATAGTTATGATATGGAAACAACACAATTAAGAAGATACAACTCGGGTTCTCATGAGGTATTCTTACGATTTGAGTTGTTCAATAAAGTTAGTAAAATGGTATCACCTAGATTCTTCTAATACATAAAAAGTCATGAAAAATAAAATTACATATTTAGTACTACTAGCTATCACTTGTGTGAATAGTTATTCGCAGGTTACTAACAAAAAAGAAGTAAAAGGTAACAAAGAGTATGCAAAATACGCTTACATTGATGCTATTAAAACATACGAGCGAATCTATAAAAAAGGATATAAATCGCCTGACATGCTGCTCAAAATAGGTAACGCTTACTATTTTAATGCTGAATTAGAAAAAGCTAACAAATGGTATGCTGAACTCTATGCAACTAGTCCGGAGCAAGAACCTGAATTCTATTATCGTTTCTCCCAAACACTTAAAACTGTAAAAGAAAACGACAAAGCAGATGCTATGTTAGCCAAGTTTTTAGAAAAAAATGGTAATGATAATAGAGCAAAATTACTATCTCAAAATAAAGATTATTTAGCTGAAATAAAAAATAATTCGGGACGCTATAAAATCGAAAATGCGGGTGTAAATTCCAAATATTCAGATTATGGAACAGCCTTTATGGGAACCAAAGTGGTCTTTTGTTCTGCCCGTGATACTGGAAACTTCTCTAAAAGAATACACACTTGGACAGGCCAATATTTCACTAATCTTTATGATTCTCCTATAGCCGAAGATGGATCTCTTGGTGCCGTTGGTAAATTTGGCGGAAAAATAAATTCTAAATTCCACGAAGACACTCCAGCTTTTACTAAAGACGGAAAGACAGTGTACTTCACTCGAAATAACTATCTTGATGGTAGAGGTTTTGATGCTAGTAAAGTAACGCTACTAAAAATTTATAAAGCTACTGTAGACAAAGATGGCCAGTGGAATAATATAACGGCGCTTCCTTTCAACAGCGATAGTTATCAAACGGCACACCCTGCCCTATCACCAGATGAAAAAACATTATACTTTGTTTCTGACATGCCTGGAACTCATGGTCAATCAGATTTATTCAGAGTGAAATTAAATGATGATGGTAGCTTTGGAAATACTGAAAATCTTGGTGATGAGATTAACACACCTGGTAGAGAAACCTTTCCTTTTATATCAGATGATAACGAATTATACTTTGCTTCTGATGGACATCCTGGAATTGGTGGATTGGATATTTTTATCACAAGAATACCAATAGACGGCAGCCTAAACTTTAAAGAGGTGCTAAACCTTGGTGAAGAAGCTAATAGTATAAAAGATGATTTTGCCTTTATAATTAATTATAAAACTAAAAAAGGGTTCCTGAGTTCTAACAGAGATGGAGGAC
>NZ_JBMOGQ010000192.1:0-3155 GCF_049318325.1 Flavobacterium sp.
AGTAGAGTTTATGGAAGATTTAGAAGGTGAAGATGAAACCGAATTAGAAAGTGAAATGGAACATTTAATTACTTTGGCAGGTGAATTCTATGACAGAGAAATGGAACGTTACGAAGAATAGTATTTAGAATCGAAGTTATTCTATAAAATATTTTTTCAACAAAATCTGAGCAGCAGCAAAAGGTGAAATTTCATTATTTGCGACTGCTTTTTTATTTTCTTCCAATAGTTTTATCATGTCGGGATGATTGTAGAAATTATTTTTTAACTGCTCGTTTATGGTTTCCATCATCCAATATTGATTTTGTTCTTTGCGTTTTTCTTCAAAATAATGATTGGCTTGAACCAACTCAAAATAATTGGATATGGTTTCCCAAACACTACATATTCCTTCTCTAGTTATTGCACTGCAAGTTGACGCAGTTGGAATCCAACCTGATTTTTTTGCAGGGAATAAATGCAGCGCACGGTTGAATTCGGTTTTGGCCAGATTAGCTTTATTGATATTATCACCATCGGCTTTGTTGATTACAATTGCGTCCGCCATTTCCATGATGCCTCGCTTAATTCCCTGTAATTCATCACCCGCACCCGAAATTTTGAGCAATAAAAAGAAATCTACCATCGAATGCACTGCGGTTTCACTTTGTCCAACGCCAACAGTTTCAATGATGATAGTGTCAAAACCTGCCGCTTCACAAAGGATAATGGTTTCTCTTGTTTTTCGTGCTACACCACCCAGTGTTTCTCCGGAAGCTGATGGTCGTATATAGGCGTTTTCGTCTTTAACTAATTCTTCCATACGGGTTTTATCACCAAGAATGCTTCCATGAGAAATCGTACTACTTGGATCAATAGCTAAGACGGCAACTTTTTTTCCTAATGAAGTAAGGTGTTTTCCAAAAGCTTCAATAAATGTTGATTTACCAACTCCAGGAACACCGGTAATTCCTATTCGAACCGATTTATTGGCATAAGGCAAACAACCACTAATTATTTCATTAGCTTTCGCCAAATGGGTAACACTCGTACTTTCTATCAAAGTAATTCCGCGGCTCAACGCCACCTTGTCATGAGCTAAAATACCAGCAATCAATTCAGTTGCTGATGGTTGCAGCTTTCTGTTTTTCGTAATTTTCTCCAATGAAGCCGCACTGAAACTTTCCGGTTGCGGAATACCTTCTTTTTCATGTAACGCTGATTTTTTGTTTTGCTTTTCGTTCAAGGGAAAATCATTTGGGTAAATTTAGTAAAATATTGTTTTCTAAAAATTCAAAACATATCAATTTTAAGAAACCTTTGATTCTCTTTTCCAATTTTTTATCTTCCTTTGCAGAATAATTTATAATTTCGAATGGAAACTTCAATCGATATTACTGAAAAAAGTAATGTACTTCATAAAACAATTTATTCGATACTGTTTTCAATAAGTTTTGCACATTTACTGAATGATTTAATTCAAGCTATAATTCCATCGGTTTACCCAATTTTAAAACAGAATTATAATCTTACGTTTACACAAATCGGATTAATAACTTTTGCATTTCAGCTATCTGCTTCATTACTTCAACCGTTAGTTGGTTATTACACTGATAAATATCCAAAACCTTTTTCACAAGTGTATGGGATGCTTTTTTCCTTGATTGGAATCGTATCTTTGTCATTCGCCACTAATTTCTATTGGATTTTACTTTCAGTAATTTTCATTGGTATAGGTTCTTCTATTTTTCATCCCGAGTCAGCTCGTATTTCTAACTTGGCTTCCGGCGGGAAACGTGGTTTGGCTCAATCTATTTTCCAGGTTGGCGGAAATTTCGGTACTGCTCTAGGCCCTTTACTTGTTGCTTTAATAGTAGTTCCAAACGGTCAAGTTTATATATTATGGTTTATCATTGCCGCTGTAATGGGTTTGGCTATTATTAGTAAAATTGCTTTTTGGTATCGTAATCATTTGATATACAGAAAACCCAAGAAAGTAGTTTTTGCCGATTTCCAACGCTTATCAAAAAGTAATGTAAAATGGGCTGTTACGATCTTGTTAATCGTTATTTTTTCAAAATTCTTCTACTCGGCAAGCTTATCTTCTTATTATACTTTCTATATCATTGATAAGTTTCATTTATCCATCAAAGAAGCCCAATACCATATGTTTATTTATTTGATAGCGTATGCTGTCGGAACTATTTTGGGTGGTCCGTTGGGTGACAAAATCGGACGCAAATACGTAATTTGGCTCTCGGTTTTCGGAGCCGCACCGTTTGCCTTGTTACTGCCTTATGTGAATTTATTTTGGACCGATGTATTGATGGTCGTTATCGGGATTATTATTTCATCTGCTTTCCCTGCCATTTTGGTGTATGCCCAAGAATTACTGCCTAAAAAACTCGGTATGATTTCTGGCTTGTTCTATGGTTTTGCTTTCGGTATGGGCGCTTTAGGTTCCGCATTATTAGGAAAATTAGCCGATTACACCTCTATTCAATATGTTTATCTCGTTTGTTCCTATCTCCCTTTAGTTGGAATCATTTGCTTTTTTCTTCCGAATTTGAAAAAGAAATGAAAGTTAGATTTATTACATTTACATTCAATTAATTTAAAAAAATGCTAAGTTCCGAAATACTTCAAAAACTCAATGCTATTGTAGGCCAACCTTATTTATTTACCGATCAAGAAACTCGAAATCATTATGGTCATGATGAAACAGAAGATTATGTTTTTCCACCCAATGTTGTATTAAAACCTGCTAACGCTCGTGAAATTTCAGCAATACTAAAAGTAGCCAACGAATATAAAATCCCAACAACACCAATCGGGGCAAGGACAGGTTTGAGTGGAGGCGCATTATCGGTTTATGAAGGCATCGGTTTGTCAATGGAACGATTAAATAAAATTCTAGAAATCGATGAAAAAAACCTGCAAGTTACAGTGGAACCTGCCGTTATCAATCAAGTTTTGCGTGAAGCTGTCGCTGAAAAAGGATTATTCTATCCTGTTGATCCAAGCAGTATGGGAAGTTGTTGGATTGGCGGTAATATTGCCGAAAATGCTGGTGGAGCCAGAGCTGTAAAATATGGAGTAACCAAAGATTATGTGCTCAATTTAGAAGTGGTTTTGCCAAATGGTGAAATCATTTGGACAGGTGCAAATACTTTGAA
>NZ_JBMOGQ010000193.1:0-3009 GCF_049318325.1 Flavobacterium sp.
ATATAATTCATGATTTCCTGAAAGCAAACGCGAACCAGTGGCGCCATTTACTTTGATGTTTTTATCTAAAAGCAACTGATGTGTTTCGTGAAAGATGGTTTCGTTTTTGGCAAATCCTATATAATCATTGGAGGCAAAATCGATTAAATCATTAGCAATTGGCAATTGGCGCAAAGCATTTTGTTCCTCGCGTTGCTGCAGTTTTTGTTGTAGTGATTTTGGGAATTGCTTCATGTTTACTTCGTCAATTCAACTTGCTTGCGCAAGGCTTGTGTCAAAGATAGTAAATAGCTCGTATTGAAGTGGCAACTTTTATAGCTGTCCGTTTTTAAAAACCAGTCAGGTATAAAAATATAATGGAAAGCTTGAACTACATGACTACCGGCAAGCAGGGCTTCTAAAAACCACCCCGTCCTTCGGGCAACCCTTAATGAGGGGAATTAAAAAAGCCCAATCTCGTTTTTTTGATGAGATTGAGCTTTTCCTTTTTATTTAAATCGTATTAGTCAGCTAATACAATTACTTTATTGTCTTTCATTTCAATAGTTCCTGAATTGATTTCCAAAAGGTAATTTTGATCGTTTACTTTGGTAAATTTATCTTCTACTTCTTTTTTGATATCAAAACTCGCTGCCTCAATTTTTACAACACCATGTTTTAAAACAGAAACTATTGGGGCGTGATTATTCAAAATTTGAAACGAACCTACTTCACCAGGTAAAGTAACCGAAGTAACTTCTCCTTTAAATAATGTAGCTTCTGGTGATACTATTTCTAAAATCATTTTTTATAATTGATAATTGATAATTGATAATTGATAATTACTGGCATTGTCAATTGTTAATTATCCATTGTTAATTGAATTACGCTTCTGATAACATTTTTTCTCCTGCTTCGATAGCTTCTTCAATAGTTCCTTTTAGGTTGAAAGCTGCTTCTGGTAAGTGATCTAATTCACCATCAATAATCATGTTGAATCCTTTGATAGTTTCTTTGATATCAACCAATACTCCAGGAATACCTGTAAATTGCTCCGCTACGTGGAAAGGTTGCGATAAGAAACGTTGCACTCTACGTGCTCTTGATACAGATAATTTATCTTCTTCAGATAGCTCTTCCATACCAAGGATGGCGATGATATCTTGAAGTTGTTTGTATTTTTGAAGTATCTCTTTTACTCTTTGTGCACAGTTGTAGTGATCGTCACCTAAAATTTGAGCAGTAAGAATTCTTGAAGTAGAATCTAGAGGATCCACAGCAGGATAAATCCCAAGCTCAGCAATTTTACGAGACAATACGGTTGTTGCATCTAAGTGAGCAAACGTTGTTGCTGGTGCTGGATCCGTTAAGTCATCCGCAGGAACGTAAACTGCTTGTACTGATGTAATAGACCCTTTATTTGTAGAAGTAATTCTTTCTTGCATCGCACCCATTTCTGTTGCTAATGTTGGTTGGTAACCTACCGCAGATGGCATACGACCTAAAAGTGCCGAAACCTCAGAACCTGCTTGTGTAAAACGGAAGATATTATCAACAAAGAAAAGTACATCTTTACCTTGATCAGAACCAGCACCATCACGGAAATACTCAGCGATAGATAATCCTGAAAGGGCAACACGTGCTCTTGCTCCTGGTGGTTCATTCATTTGTCCGAAAACGAAAGTAGCTTTAGATTCTCTCATTCCTGGTTTATCTACTTTAGATAAATCCCAACCTCCATTTTCCATAGAGTGCATAAAATCTTCTCCATATTTTATAATTCCAGACTCCAACATCTCACGAAGTAAATCGTTTCCTTCACGAGTTCTTTCACCTACACCTGCGAATACAGAAAGTCCACCGTGACCTTTAGCGATGTTGTTAATCAATTCTTGAATCAATACTGTTTTACCAACTCCAGCTCCACCGAACAATCCAATTTTACCTCCTTTTGAGTAAGGCTCAATCAAATCGATAACTTTAATTCCAGTAAATAACACTTCTGTAGAAGTTGATAAATCTTCGAATTTTGGTGCTTGCTTGTGTATTGGCATTCCATTCGCTCCGTCTTTCGGTAAATCTCCTAAACCATCAATGGCATCACCAATCACGTTAAACAAACGTCCGTAAACATCTGGTCCAATTGGCATTTGTATTGGAGCACCTGTAGCATTTACAGCCGTTCCTCTACTCAAACCATCTGTTGAGTCCATAGAGATAGTACGAACAGTGTTTTCACCAATATGGGATTGCACTTCAAGTACTAATATTGAACCGTTTTTATTAACGATTTCTAGTGAGTCATAGATTTTTGGTAGTTCAACATCTTTAGTATCAAATACTACGTCTACTACTGGGCCAATGATTTGGGAAACTTTTCCTATTGCTTTTGACATTGTTTATGTATTTTTAAAATAGCTATTTAGGTTTGAAAAAACACCTTTTTTTCAGAGCGCAAAGATAATTTTTATAAATTGAATAATCAATAATTATTTTATAAAAAAAGGAAGATTTTTTTTTCTTCCTTATTGTAAACAAAAAACATCCCTGCGAAAGGGATGTTTTAATTGTAATAAAAATGTGTTTTATAATACAGGAGGAAACATTATTCTATAATCTGAGAATTTTACTCCTTTAAAATTAGAACCGTATCTTGTATTAATAGCATCGAGAAATACATTTGTAATTAAAGCATATCCCCTTGGACTTGGATGAACTCCATCAAGAGAAAAGGCACCGCCTGTTACATAAGTTGCATTCACTGTATAACCACTATTATTTAGTAGTTTAGCATATCTACCATCAGGATCTGGCAAAAGCGGATCTGCAACATGAGCTAAAACAGCATTGGCATCAACAAAAGCTAAGTTTTTAGCTGTTGCTAAAGCACGAATTGCAACATTATATGCAGTGGTTGCAGTTTTTACCTGTAAAGTTTCATCGGCCGTTAAAGTTGTTGAATCCTGCATTGGATTAGAAACACCTATAACATTAAATGGAGAGGGAGCTCCAGCTTGCGTAGTTCCGATG
>NZ_JBMOGQ010000194.1:0-2944 GCF_049318325.1 Flavobacterium sp.
CTCCTGCTACAACTAAAAAACTTGAAGATTTAGCTAAAGAGTTTGAACAAGAAACTGGTAGAAGTCTTGTTAAAAAATCAACAGGTATTCATAGTTTGAACGATAAACAAGATGCAATGCTTGCAATCAAAACTGGTGCTGTTAATCCATAAAGTATAGCCGTATATATCAAAGCTTTTATAGGTGAAATACCAATATAATTAAGTGATAAACCAAGAATCAAAGAAATAACCATAACCAAATAGAAAGCTTTGGCTTCGTGAAATTTTTTATCCAAACCTTTTTCCCAACCAAAGGTTTCGGAAATGATATAGGATAAGGATCCGCTCAAAACGGGAATAGCCAAAAGTCCTGTACCAATTACACCTGTTGCAAAAAGCAAATACGCAAAATTTCCTGCCAAAGGTTTCAAGGCTGCGGCAGCTTGTTCAACCGTATCAATTTGGTGAATACCCCCTTTATACAAAACTGTTCCAGTGGTTAATATAATAAAAAACATTACCACTCCTGAAAATGACATCCCAAAATCAACATCTTGTTTCATATCTGTAATAATTCTTTTATTCACTATCAAATGGCGTTTCTTGTGTGCCATTTCTTCAACTTCCATAGAAGCTTGCCAAAAGAACAAATAAGGTGAAATAGTAGTGCCTAAAATTCCGACTAAAACAGCAACAAATTCTTTATTAAATTGAATATTTGGTATAAAGGTATTTTTAGCAATATCCAACCAATCTTGCCTATATAAAAAAGGAACGATTAGATAAACCAATAGAACAACACAAAGAAATTTCAGTGTGGCAGCAATTTTATGATAGGGCAAATAAATGATTAATCCCAAAAGCAGAATGGTAAAAAAAATACTAAAATACATGGCGTCAATCTGAGGGAATAGCAAGTTTCCAACTGCTCCCATTCCGGCTATGTCTGCTCCAATATTCATTACGATGGCTGGAAAACTAAACAATAGCATTAAATACAAAACAGGTTTAGGATAATTAGTTTTTAAAGCGCCAGTTAAACCCTGAGAAGTGACTAAACCAATTTTAGCACACATTTGCTGAATAGCTGCCATGAGTGGAAATGCTATTAGTGCTGTCCATAAGGTAGACAAACCATAAGCAGCACCAGCTTGTGAATAAGTTGCAATTCCGGACGGATCATCATCGCTAGCGCCCGTTATTAAACCCGGTCCTAATACTTTCCAAAAACGCTTTAATTTATTCATAAGTATTGGACATTATTGATAATAAAATTTATAATACAAGCAATTTTTAATCTCTTTCATCAAACATTTTGAGTAATGTATTAACGGTATTCCAATTTCGTGTTGTTGAAACCACATTCATGCTTTTCTCAATCTATTTGTTATCGAGTTTGGTCTTGGCTGGAGAAATATCGTATTTAAGATAAATCCGTTTACCATCCAATTGAATTTCATCGGGTTTGATAAAATTTAAGTTTAGTTGGGTAATCATATTATCGGGCAACTCCGAAGATATAAACGAAACATATAATTTCTTTAAATCGATTTCAACTTCATTTAAAAATAAGTTTCGGTCCAAACACGCTTGCAAATCTTCTTTTCCAATAACAATTACCGGAACATCGTGCCCAAATTCTTTAAAGATTTCCTGTTTAATTATAAAACCAACTTTACCCGGATTTTCTTCTTCTGTATCCACAAACACATTACCTGATTGAATATAAGTAACCACTTTTTGAAAGCCAACAGCTTCTAATGATTTTTTTAAAGCTACCATGTTTATCATTTTATGTCCCGAAACATTGATACCTCTTAATAATGCTAGATGTGTATACACTTTTAAATTTTTCCTCTAATTTATATTTTTTTCTTAAATCATTACCAAGTTTTAACCAATAGTTTATTTTTGCGCTATGGGAAGAAAACAAACCAAAAAAGTCATCTTTGAAAACATAACTGTTTTGGATGCCGGTGCGAAAGGTGTATCGGTAGCTAAAGCTCCGGAAGGACAAGTAATTTTTATTCCAAACGTTGTTCCGGGTGATGTTGTAGACATACAAACTTTTAAAAAGAGAAAATCCTATTTTGAAGGTAAAGCCATCAAGTTTCACTTCTATTCTGAAAATAGAATTGAGCCTGTTTGCCAACATTTTGGTGCTTGTGGCGGTTGCAAATGGCAGAATATGAAGTATGAGCAACAATTGTTTTACAAAAATCAGGAAGTACACAATAATCTGAAACGCATTGGTAAAATTGAATTGCCTGATTTCGAACCGATATTGGGTTCGGAAAAGCAATTCTTTTATAGAAACAAAATGGAGTTTGGGTTTTCGGATACACGATGGTTAAACGAAATCGAAATAAAATCAGAAGACCAGTCGTTGAGTAAAAAACCTGCGCTTGGTTTCCATATTCCGAGAATGTGGGATAAGATTTTAGATATCGAAAAATGCCACCTTCAGGAAGATCCATCAAATGCGATTAGAAACGAAGTCAAACGTTTTGCGACTGAAAATAATATGATGTTCTTCAATGCTCGAAATCATGAAGGATTATTACGAACATTAATGATTAGAACAGCATCAACTGGAGAAATCATGGTGCTTATTCAGTTTTTTCAGGAAGATAAAAAACAGCGTGAACTCTTGATGAATCATATTGCAGAGCAATTTCCGGAGATTACTTCACTACAATACGTAATCAATAGCAAAGCTAACGATACATTATACGATCAGGATATCAAACTCTACAAAGGGAGAGATTATATATTGGAAGAAATGGAAGGTTTACAGTTTAGCATTAACGCCAAGTCGTTTTACCAAACCAACTCTGACCAAGCTTATGAATTATACAAAATCACACGCGAATTTGCAGGGTTAACAGGTAATGAAGTTGTTTACGATTTATATACCGGAACTGGAACTATTGCACAATTCGTTTCTAAACAAGCAAAAATAT
>NZ_JBMOGQ010000195.1:0-2938 GCF_049318325.1 Flavobacterium sp.
AAGATTATTTTGTGTGTTTTCACAATAACACTAAAATCAATATTATGAAAAAAGCAATTTATATCTTAGCTATTGCAGTCTTTGCTTTGGTCGCTATTGTTTTATCAACGGCTGTCGATACTTCAATGGAAAATTCCATTAAAGTTTACGGAACCGTAAAATCAATATCTGAAGGCGGTATTAAAGATGTGGTATTTGAATTAGAAAACAATAAAACGCTCTACTACATCAATCGCGGTTTTGAAAACGGATTTGAAATTGCTAAAGCGAAAAAAGATTTTGAAGGAAAGAAAATCACATTGTTTTATGCCAAATCATGGACACCGTTGGCGCCTTTTGGAACTTACAGTAAACACATTACACATCTTTCAGTAAATGACAGTGTTCTTTTCAGCGAATGGTAATCATTTCAAAAACACATCATAGCCAAAACGAAGTAACGTACCAATAACAACGATTAAAAAGAAAATACGAATAAATCCGTTTCCTTTTTTGATAGCCAGTTTGGCGCCAAACCATCCGCCAAAAGCATTACAAACTGCCATCGGAATTGCAATTACCCATATAATTTTCCCTTTTAAAACAAAAAGACAAATTGAACCAAAATTAGTCGCAAGGTTAACCATTTTGGCATTTGCTGAAGCATGAAGAAAATCAAAACCTAAAACGCTTACAAATCCTAACACAAGGAAACTTCCTGTTCCTGGACCAATAAATCCATCATAAAATCCGATGCAAATACTCATGGAAACAGCTAATAAAAGTTGACGTTTAACGGTATGCTCTTTTGCTTTGTGAATTCCGAAGTCTTTTTTGGTAAAGGTGTAAATGGCAATTAGAGTCAGAACGACCAAAAGCAGTGGTTTCATAAAATCGTTATGCACTTTAGTCAGCAAATGGGAACCCAAAAAAGCGGAAGCAAAAGCCACTATTGCCATGATAGAAAGTAGCTTCCAATTCATATCCACTTTTTTTAAATACTGATTCGCCGCAAAACTGGTTCCGCTAAAAGCAGGAATTTTCAGTGAGCCAATTATAGAGGAAACGGCAAGATTTGGTAATAAAATTAAAGCAACTGGAGTTTGTATCAATCCGCCACCGCCAACAATCGCATCGACAAATCCGGCAAAGAAAGACGCAATACAAAGAATAATTATGATATAAGTTTCCATTATGAGAATTAAAAATCCCGATATTTTCACATCAGGATTTAATTATTTTTTATATGGTATATATTCATCTTTCCATTTCCCCCAAATGATTCCTTGAAATTTTCCATCAGTTCCTATCCAAATTCTAATTTCTACTAAATAATCATTTATTTCAAAATTGCCTTTATATCGATATATTTTTGAATTTCCTATAAAAGTATCATCAATAACTTCTATCAATCTCATATCGATAAACTTTCCGTTTCTCTTGTCTACAATATCACAAGCATGTTGCATTTCTTCAAGAGAAAGCTCTGCCAGGTTTTTAGTAGCTTCTCTATCACTTAGCTGAATAAATTGCCTTGTTTTACAAGTTTCAAGAATTTGTTTTCCAAAATTATATACTTTCTGTTTTTCTTTTTCAAAAATAGAATTAATGTTAATTGTCCGATAAGCCGTATTACAAGACACGAGCAAAAACGAGCTGGCGAAGCATACTAATAAAAATAACAGACAAAACGGCAAAAATTTCATGCAGATTAAACTCTGACAATATTCGCACCAAGCGCACGAAGTCTTTCATCAATGCGTTCGTAACCTCTATCTATTTGTTCAATATTTTGAATAGTTGAAGTTCCTTTAGCAGAAAGCGCAGCAATCAACAATGAAATTCCCGCACGAATATCTGGTGAGCTCATTATGGTTGCTTTCAATTGAGATTGAAAATTGTGCCCCATTACTACGGCTCTGTGCGGATCGCATAACATAATTTTCGCACCCATGTCAATCAATTTGTCTACAAAGAACAAACGGCTTTCAAACATTTTTTGGTGGATTAGCACATCGCCATTCGCCTGAGTTGCCACTACCAAAACGATACTCAATAAATCAGGAGTAAATCCTGGCCATGGCGCATCGGCGATAGTAAGAATAGAACCATCTATATCAGTTTTTACAGTATAACCTTTAGTATGAGCAGGAATATAGATGTCGTCTCCTTTTCTTTCCAGAGTAATTCCCAATTTTCTAAATACATTTGGAATAACACCAAGATTATCCCAAGAAACATTTTTGATTGTAATTTCACTTCTGGTCATCGCTGCAAGGCCAATCCAAGAACCAATCTCAATCATATCAGGAAGAATTCTGTGTTCGCAACCACCCAATTTTTCAACACCTTCAATGGTCAATAAGTTTGAACCAACTCCGGTGATTTTGGCTCCCATTGAGTTCAACATTTTACACAACTGTTGTAAATAAGGTTCGCAAGCAGCATTATAAATTGTAGTGGTTCCTTCTGCTAAAACAGCAGCCATAACGATATTTGCCGTTCCAGTTACCGATGCTTCATCAAGTAACATGTGTGCGCCTTTTAATCTTCCTTTTGTTTCAACACCATAAAAATGGTCTTCTCTTTCGTAACGGAATTTAGCTCCAAGATTTATAAAACCTTCAAAATGGGTATCCAAACGACGACGACCAATTTTATCGCCACCCGGCTTTGGAATATAACCACAACCAAATCGGGCTAAAAGTGGCCCAACAATCATAATAGAACCTCTTAAGCTTCCACCTTCTTTTTTAAAAGCTTCGGTTTTTAAATAATCAATATTTACTTCATCGGCTTGGAAAGTGTAATCTCCTACCCCATTTTTTTGAATTTTTACACCCAAATTTCCAAGTAAAACAATTAGTTTATTAACATCTATAATATCTGGAATATTTGTTACCCTAACTTTTTCTGAAGTTAATAATGCCGGACATAAAACTTGCAATGCTTCATTTTT
>NZ_JBMOGQ010000196.1:0-2918 GCF_049318325.1 Flavobacterium sp.
ATGATTCTCATTACTTTAAGACCTGCAATTTCACCAGCTTCTTTTGTTGCCTGACGTTGCGAATCGTTAAAGTAAGCAGGAACCGTGATAACGGCTTCAGTAACAGTTTGACCTAAATAGTCTTCCGCTGTTTTTTTCATTTTTTGCAGTGTCATTGCTGACAATTCTTGCGGTGTATATAAACGACCGTCAATATCAACACGTGGTGTATTGTTGTCTCCTTTTACTACACTGTAAGGTACTTTTTTAGCTTCATCCTGAGTTTCAGCAAAAGTGTGTCCCATAAAACGTTTAATAGAACCAACCGTTTTCGTTGGGTTAGTTACTGCTTGTCTTTTTGCAGGGTCACCAACTTTAATTTCTCCACCTTCTACAAATGCAATAATAGATGGTGTTGTTCTTTTTCCTTCTGAATTTGGTATAACTACAGCTTCTTGTCCTTCCATTACAGAAACGCAAGAGTTGGTTGTTCCTAAATCAATTCCAATTATTTTTCCCATTTTGTTTAATTTATATTTTTATTTGTGTGTTTAGTTTTTTAAAACTTGTTTCTCCAAAGTCAACTACTATGCCAAGTGACAAATGAAAATAAATTGTCAGTTTTAGTCAAAATAAATATGACAACATGACATTTTGATTTAGGAATTAGGACACGAGCGCAAAGCGCAACTGTATGGAGCGAAGCGGAATAAATTAGAATTTGGGTTTATTTGTCTTGAATAATAGAATACTTATCAGAAATAATTTTCATTTAAGAATGTAAATGCCAAAAAAAATCCCAACTGTTAAGTTGGGATTCATATTGTTAATCATTCATCGAAATGAGGAATTCCTCATTATTACGGGTTTTCTTAATCTTATCGTTAATGGTGTCCATAGCTTCTACCGGATTCATATCGGCAAGGAATTTACGCAAAATCCACATACGTTTTAACGTATTTGGATCTAATAATAAATCGTCTCTACGCGTACTTGAAGATGTCAAATCGATAGCAGGGAAAATTCGACGGTTGGCAATTTTTCTATCTAATTGCAATTCCATGTTTCCTGTTCCTTTAAATTCTTCGAAGATTACTTCATCCATTTTTGAACCTGTTTCGGTTAAGGCTGTAGCAATAATACTTAACGAACCTCCATTTTCAACATTTCGAGCTGCACCAAAGAAACGTTTTGGTTTTTGTAACGCATTAGCATCAACTCCACCAGAAAGTACTTTTCCGGATGCCGGTTGCACGGTATTATAAGCTCTTGCCAAACGCGTAATTGAGTCTAAAAGTATCACTACATCGTGACCACATTCAACCAAACGCTTCGATTTTTCGAGAACGATGTTCGCTATTTTTACATGCTCTGAAGGTTCTCTGTCAAAAGTAGATGCGATAACTTCACCACGAACACTTCGCTGCATATCGGTAACCTCTTCCGGACGTTCGTCAATCAGTAAAACGATTAGATAAACTTCAGGATGATTGGCAGCAATGGCATTCGCAATATCTTTTAACAACATTGTTTTACCTGTTTTTGGCTGCGCCACAATCATTCCACGTTGTCCTTTTCCTATTGGAGAAAATAAATCTATAATACGGGTAGACACACTTGCCTGCTTTTCGGCTATATTGAATTTCTCCTTTGGAAATATTGGAGTCAAATGTTCGAAAGAAACTCTGTCACGAACCACTTGTGGATCATGTCCGTTTATTTTCAACACTCTAACCAAAGGGAAAAACTTTTCTCCTTCTTTTGGAGGACGAACTACACCTTTAACAGTATCTCCGGTTTTTAAACCAAACAATCTGATTTGTGAAGTTGAAAGATAAATGTCATCTGGCGAAGCCAAATAGTTGTAATCCGAAGAACGCAGGAAACCATAACCATCAGGCATCATTTCTAGTACGCCTTCACTTTCTATAATACCATCAAATTCGAAATCAGAATCTCTGAAATTATTATGCTTTTTGCCTTTGAAATTTGGATTATTGTTATTTGCATTAGTGTTTCCATTCCCATTGTTCCCATTTTGATTTAGTTCGTCAGTTCGCTTACGATCATGTGGATTATGATGTTTTGGCTTTTGAACTTGATCGTTATCATTATTTTGGTTTGTAATAGCTTCTGTATGCTGCGCCTGTTCGCTTACGCTTGTGTCTATGATTTGTAAATCGTTTTCAGATGGTTGTCCTTCTGAAGTTGTATTGGGTTTATTGTAATTCTTTTTTTCAAAAAGAGGTTTTTTAAACTTTGGATTTTGATTTTCAAGAATCGGTTTTACAGCAACTTCTAGTTCTTCGGTAAATAAGTCACTCTGATTGTTTTCAGACGTTTTTTTAGCTTCAGGTAAAATACGAGCTCGTTTACTCTTATTATCTAATGGATTCATCTTCTTCGATTCACTATCGCTTGAATCGGAAGCCACCATTGGCTCAGCTTGGGCAGAAGTTTTGTTTTGGTGTTCCAAAATTTCAGCAATAAGCGTATCTTTTTTGGCACCGGTAACTTTAATTGTTTTAGCTAATTTGGCAATTTCCTGAAGCTCAGCAAGCTTCATTTCTTTAAGGGCAGAAATGTTAAACATGAATAGTATTTATATCGTAATCGTTATAATGGAATATAAAAAATGTGGGTAGATTTTAATTCTTAGAATAATCCGAATGATGAAGTTCTTGCGGATTTATACTGCAATAATACAAATAATATTTTATCATGCAATAGTATTTTTTTAAAAAGAAATTTTATTTTTGCAACTCATTATTCAAAAGACAAATGTTTAGAATACAAACATATTATTTGATTGCTTGCTTCATTATAACTGGAGTTTTACCATTTGTGTTTCCATTATGGAAAGATGCGTCCGGAAATCCTTTCTATTTTATGAAGGATATAGCTTTTGTGATGCTGTTTGGACTAAGCACAACTCTTTC
>NZ_JBMOGQ010000197.1:0-2805 GCF_049318325.1 Flavobacterium sp.
GAGAAAACTATAAAATTGGCGATTTTGTAAATGTAAAAATAACGAATTGTACTAGTGGAACCCTGATTGGAGAGGCTATTGGCTATAGTGAAATGAATTAAAACAATGAATTATTGATAATGGATAATTGATAATTTTAAAAAGCAGAAATTAATTATCCTTTGTTAATTATCAATTATCAACTGATTAAAATGGAAACAGTTCAAAACATAAAACAACGATTTGAGATTATTGGAAATGACCCAAAACTAAATCGTGCTATAGAAAAAGCAATACAAGTTGCGCCTACTGATATTTCGGTATTGGTGGTGGGTGAAAGTGGTGTTGGTAAAGAAAGTATTCCAAGAATTATTCATTCGCTTTCGCATAGAAAACATGGAAAATACATTGCTGTAAACTGTGGCGCTATACCAGAAGGAACGATTGACAGCGAACTTTTTGGGCATGAAAAAGGCTCGTTCACAGGGGCTAATGCGGAGCGTCAGGGCTATTTTGAAGTGGCCGATGGCGGAACGATTTTCCTGGATGAAGTAGGCGAACTGCCTTTGTCTACTCAAGTGCGTTTACTTCGTGTTTTGGAAAACGGCGAATTTATGAAAGTAGGTTCGTCACAAGTGCAAAAAACCAATGTTCGTATCGTTGCGGCGACCAATGTAAATTTATTTGATGCTATCGAGAAAGGTAAATTCCGTGAAGATTTATACTACCGTTTGAGTACCGTTGATATTCCTTTGCCACCATTGCGTGACAGAAAAGAGGATATTCATTTATTGTTTCGGAAATTCGCTTCCGATTTTGCCCATAAATACAAAATGCCTCAGGTGAAACTGAGTGAGGAAGCTATTCAATTTATACAAAAATACCGTTGGAGCGGAAACATTCGTCAACTTAGAAATTTTGCCGAACAACTTTCTGTTTTGGAAACCAATAGAGATATTTCGTTGGCAACAATACAATCATATTTGCCTACTGAAGGGAGTACTTTACCTTCGATTATTAGTGGAAAAAAAACAGAAAATGATTTTTCAACCGAAAGAGATATTTTATACAAAGTGCTTTTCGACATGAAAAGTGATTTGCATGATTTGAAAAAATTAACATTAGAATTAATTCAAAACGGAAGTTCTAAAGTGCAGGAAACAAACAAGAATTTAATTCAGAAAGTTTTTGGACAAAAAG
Organism: Flavobacterium sp.; assembly: GCF_049318325.1. Lineage (GTDB taxonomy): Bacteria > Bacteroidota > Bacteroidia > Flavobacteriales > Flavobacteriaceae > Flavobacterium. The sequence continues at coordinate 1,180 of NZ_JBMOGQ010000197.1, forward strand.
AAGAAACTGTTTCCAATTTTGCTGACGAACCAAGACTGAAAGAAATAGCTTCCCAAAATGATGCAGAACAAGAGGAATTTGATGATGATGACGATACAAATTACCTAATGGCAGAAACCATTGACGAAGAAGAAGTATTAAAATTAGAACAAAAAGAAATTGAACTAATAAAGAAATCTTTGGACCGTCATAAAGGAAAAAGAAAAGCAGCGGCAGATGAATTAGGCATCTCTGAAAGAACACTTTATCGAAAAATTAAGCAGTACGACCTGTAAATTTTTTATTTAGCAAATCCTTTTTTACGTTTACGCCACCCAAATCGATTACCATGAAATCAAAGATTATTGCATCCGCTTGCCTTTCAGGCTCTAATCAAGAAATAACTCGTGTCGGTAAAAAAATTATTTTACTTTTTACCATTATTATCACATTATTATCTTGTAGTAATGATGATAGTAGTACAACTGTCAACCCAAATTTATTAAAAAGGGTTGATTTTTATCCGGGAACAACATTTGAAAAACGATGGAATTTTAATTCAGAAGGATTAGTAACCAGTATAACCAATTCTGACAACGAATTAATTGAATCATTTGTTTACGATGCAAATAACAATATTGTCCAAGATATAAAATATAGTTTGGGTTCACCAACAGAAAACTACCTTATTACTTACAATTCAAATAACAAGATTACAAGTATAAATGGAAAACAATACAATTATAGTGTTTCGGAAAACCGATATTACTACACTGCAGGAAACGAAAGTTTTTCTTGTGATTTAAATGCAGATGGAATAGTAACACATTATTTAAATTTCTCTGATTTTCCTGATGAAAGTGATGATGTCCAAACTGAATTTTCATTTCAATATGAAAATGGAAATTTAATGCGTATGTCAGGTTTCGGAACTAATAGTAGTGATGTTGAAGTAAATTTTAATTATTCAAACGTTGTAAACCCATTAAAATTTGCTACACTCCCAGTATTGAAAATAAAATCAATACTAGAACCTAATTTTTTTAATTCGGGCATTTCTTCCAATAACACAAAAGAATATCAAAGTTATGCTTTAGGAGATCCTGAGTCTCATTCTTTTGGAATCCTAATTAACCCAAGTAATAAAATAGAATTACTCTCACAGGAAAATTATTCTAATGGCTTTTTTGAATCTATCCTTACAAATTCTCATTACTACTACCAGGGAGATGTGCTTCCATAATTCAAAATAAAGAATTACTTTAGCGGTCTTTAATTGTTTTCATGAAGTTTTTAAAATTAATTTCTTTTTTAATTCTGGCAATTTGCGTCAATAGTTGTTCTGTATACAACTTCACTGGGGCTAAGCCAATTGATGCCAAGACGTTTCAGGTTAATTATTTTCAAAATAATGCAGAACTAATTGAACCCGGAATTGAACGTAGATTTACCATAGAACTTCAGGAAATTATTCAAAATCAAACCAATTTGAGTTTGACTAATTCAAATGGAGACTTGCTTTATGAAGGTGAAATTGTAGAATACCGAATAACACCGATGCAAGCCACTGCAGCTCAAACTGCAGCTCAAAGCAGATTGACGATTTCAGTAAATGTTCGTTTTAGCAATAAAAATAAAGAAGCCGAT
>NZ_JBMOGQ010000198.1:0-2707 GCF_049318325.1 Flavobacterium sp.
TTTCAGCTTGGTCGTCTGGAATTTGAATATCAAATTCTTTTTCGAACTCCATAATCAATTCAACAGTGTCTAATGAATCAGCTCCTAAATCATTTGTGAAGCTTGCTTCTGTTACAACTTCGTTTTCATCAACGCCTAATTTATCTACAATAATCGCTTTAACTCTTGATGCAATGTCTGACATAATTTCTAATTTTAATTTTTAATTTGTTGGCAAAAATAAAAAACTTTATCTTAAAACAACATTTTTGTTAGTAAAAGTGACCACGAAAATAAATAAATTATTTCAGAAACTTCTAAAAACGTGGTTTTAATTCAAGTATTTATTCTTTTTTTGTAGTGTAATTTTGTTTTAAATGAAATCGCCACAGCTAATTAAACAATTTTAATGACGGCGATTGCATATTCCTTTGAAAAACAATGTTATCTTCATATGAAAAAGATTTTGCTTTTTGCTTCAGGCACTGGTTCCAATGTGGAAAATATTATTCAACACTTCAAAAATCACCATGATATTATTGTAGTTGGCGTCTACACTAATAATCCAAATGCCAAAGTTTTAGACATAGCAAAAAACCATAATATCCCAACACTTATTTTCAACAGAGAGCAACTTAGAGATGGGTTTGTTTTGTATAAAATAGCAGAACTCAAACCTGATCTTATTGTTTTGGCGGGTTTTCTATGGAAAATGCCAGAAGCAATTGTAAAAGCTTATCCCAATAAAATTATCAATATCCATCCGGCGTTACTCCCAAAATATGGTGGGAAAGGAATGTATGGCATAAAAGTGCACCAAACGGTTTTAGAGAACAAGGAAAAAGAAACGGGAATTACAATCCATTATGTAAACGAACATTATGATGAGGGGGAATTTATTTTTCAGGAAAAAGTAAATATTGAAGAGTGCGCTTCCGCAGATGAAATTGCGAATAAAATTCACGAACTCGAACACAAACATTTTCCACAAATTATAGAAAAACTGCTAATACCTAATCTCTAATCCCTTTTATCTTGACACACCAAGTCCACATCTACACCGACGGCGCGGCCAAAGGAAATCCCGGAAACGGTGGCTATGGCGTTGTCATGGAATTGGTTGGATCTAATTATAAAAAAGAATTCTACGAAGGATTTAGATACACCACCAATAACCGAATGGAATTATTGGCGGTAATTGTGGGTTTGGAAAAAATAACAAAACCTAACATGAAAGTTTTGGTAATTTCCGATTCAAAATATGTGGTCGACGCTGTAGAGAAAAAATGGGTTTTTGGCTGGGAGAAAAAAGGATTTAAAGACAAAAAAAATCCGGATTTATGGATGCGTTTTCTAAAAATATATCGACAACATCAAGTAGATTTCAAATGGATTAAAGGCCATAACAATCATCCGCAAAACGAGCGTTGCGATGAATTGGCGGTTTATGCTTCGGGTTTGCCTAATTTATCCGTTGATGCTTTTTATGAAAAGGAAGACGCGAAGTTGCTTTAAATTTTATTTTTTATATTTTTACTATAAATTTTACTCCCTTATTATGACAGCAACAGCATTGAAACACGTAAACGATAAATTGAAAAATTTACCAGATAGCTTAATAGACGAAGTAGAAAATTATATAGATTTTTTAGTCTACAAATATGCTCAAGATGCTAATGAAATTCCCCAATGGCATAAAGACGAGGTTTTAAAACGAATTAAACTTGATAACAAGCCAGTTGATGCATTTGATATGATTGATAAACTGGATGAATAATCAATGGTAAATTATACAATTATAGCAGATCCAAAAGTAAAGGATGATTTAAAAGTAGCACGCGATTTTCTAAATTCAAGAAGAAAAGGTTTTGGTAAAAAATTCTTGTCAGAGTATAGAATTACTTTAAAGCACTTACAAAAAAACCCAGATTTCCAAATCAGATATAACGACATTCATTGTTTACCAATGAAATCATTTAAGTACATGATTCATTTTAGGATTGATGAACCAAATAAAAGTATACTCATTTATGCGGTACTTTCTAATTACCTTAATCCCGATAGATATTGGATTAAATAATCGATCCTTTTTATGAAAACGAAGACGCGAAGTCGTCTTGATTACCGCTGCTTCAACAACAAATTATACTCTTCCAATAGTTTCAGGTACTTATCTTTCCAATAGTCAGCACTAATTTCTTCTTTTTCATAAGCCGTTGGAGATTCGTTAACTTTTAGAGAAGTTGAAAGTTCCTTTATAGAATCACTAAAATCGTGATGAATAATTTTTCCTATTTGCAAAACCAAATCAAGAGAAACAGTACTATTTTCAAACATCAGATACATCCACCTTCTACTTTTTCCCATTCGCTTGGCGAGTTCTGTAATGGGAATGCCACTTTTATAGATAGCTTCTTTTAGTATTTCTCCTCGGTGTTGCATAATGCAAATATTTACACTTATGTGAGAAATTTATTTTATATAAATTACACATATTTGTGTATATTTATATATATTTGTTCCCAAATATGTGTAATTCAATTAAATATAGTGAATTAATTGTGTAAAATGAAAGGTTTACACTTTTATAATAGAAGCTAGTTTCTAAAAGAGCTAGGGCGGAACCGAAAAGCCGATAGAGTAGGGAAATTAAAATTTAGTTTATGAAAAAATTATTAGGAATTGTTATTGTGTCTCTATTTTTTACGTCAAATATATCTTTCGCAAA
>NZ_JBMOGQ010000199.1:0-2686 GCF_049318325.1 Flavobacterium sp.
TGTCCATTTGAATTTTCATTAACAAACTTGTCCAAGTAGGAATAAACATATTTTTCAAAATCACTTTCAAAAATGTCAAAATTTAACGGAGGTAAACTTGGTTCTATATTTTCAATTTCAACTGGTGTTAAATCGTCTTCAGTTACGTTGCCTTTGATGTAGTTTAGATATTTGTAAATTTCGTTGAATGTTCTATCAAATGGCGAGTAAACAAAGTAGGTAAATGATTTTGCTCTACTGGTTGCTACGTTAAGCCTTTTCGCGTCTTGATAATGACCCTGTCCTCTTTTACAGTCTGTGTCGAGGCAAAGAGAAAAAATCATTATATCCCTTTCGTTACCCTGAAATTCTTCAGGAGTTCCAATCATCAATTCGTATTCTTCCGTATTTAACTCAGGTAATTTTTCGTCAATAAGTTCTCCAATTTTGGTGCATTGGTCACGTATCATTGAAATTATTCCTATTGTGAAATTATTTGGGTCAATATGTTTTGGAAGTTTGTAATCACTGGAAAATAAAGTTTGTTGATTTTTAGAAGTCAAGCATTGAATAATTTTTACAATTTCTTCGGCTTCTGCAATTACAACTTTACTTTTAGTGTCAGTATCCCTTTTACCATTGACTTTAACCGCTTGAAAACACTCAAGAGAAACTTTATCGGGTGTTTCAGTCATTACTTTTAATTTGCCTTCGGGGTTGTCTTGGTCTCTATAAAACTGTTTACTCGTGTACCGTGCAAGTTTTGGTAAGGAGCGAAAATGTTCGTCAAGCATTACCTCTGTGGGAATAACATTATAATCATCGCTTTTTATAAAATCTAAAATTGATGCTTGTGTAACAGTAAGCTTTTTCTTTGTTGCAGTTTGATAACGCATTAGCGTTCTGTTATATTTTTCCCAAGTTAATTCGTCAAAGTTTTTACCTAATGAAAAATTTAAACCTGCTGCTTTAAGACTTAGCTGCTGGTGGTCTCCAACAATGCAAAGTTTCTTGCCTCTATAAAATGCGGGCAGTATTTCGGCAAGGTTTACTTGTGAAGCCTCGTCAACAATAACCAAATCAAACAAGTCTACTATCAATGGAAATAGATGTCCTAAATGACGAATTTCCGCAGTCCAAAATGGAATTACATCGGTGATTTTATGAAAATCAATTTCCTTCATCTTTTTGTCAATGAGCCTGCTGTTTACATTAGTAAGCATACCATTGAATTTGTCAATCTCTCTTTGATACGAAGGGTCATTTATTGATGCAAAGACATTGCTCTTATATTTTAATTTAGTTATTTGTTTTTGAGTTTTTAAAATGTCCGCTTTGATGTTTTTGATATTATTCCTAATGCTATTTGCGTCCACATTCAGTTCCTTATTTTTATTTTGAACTTCGGTAAAAATTGTATTCAACTTTACAAAGGATTTACTGAAATATGGGAACGTTGTATCATTAAGCCACTTGGCGGGAGTTTCAAACTTTACTTTTAAATGTTCTTTGAATTTATGGATATAAAGCTTAGATGAAACAGAGTTGGAATTTAATTCCCAAATCTTTTCAATTCGTTCTAAAGCAATCCGATATTTCTCTTCTTCTTTTATTTTTTTAAACTGAAACCCCTTTGGAACTTCATAGTAGTCGGCACTAAGCCTATTTAGCTCTAATAGAAACGTTTCATTAATGTCCTTGAAATACCTTTGCTTTTCTAACGCTTTGTCGAGCTTTATTCTTTCCGTTTTTAATTCTCTCAGCTTAATGGTTAGTCTGGTTTCAAGTTCTTCTAATTTGCTATTAATTATTGAAATGTTTCGTTTAAAAACTGTTGTGTTAGAGGTTTGCTCTCTCAAATAGCCACAATAATTTTTAATCTTTTTTCTTGCGGTTGTGTCATAATAGCAAACTCCAAGTAACCCGTCACCATCTGTGAGAAAAGGTTCGATTTTTTTATTAACTACTTGCAATGCTGCTGTCTTTTGCGATAGAACTAAAACTTTTTTATTGAGTGCAATGGCTGAAAGAACGATTGCGGAAATTGTATGGGATTTTCCTGTTCCTGGCGGTCCCTGTATATATGATATTTCATTTGCCCAAGCATTTTTCAATCCTTGAATTTGACAATTAGATAAGGAAATTGGGATGTGCTTGTCAATTATTTTTTGAATTTCATCTTCAATTGGGTGTCTATCAATTTCAACGCTTTCCTCTGTTAGTGCATTGATAAGTAATTTTTCAACGACTGGATTTTTGAAGTCATTTACTTCGTCAATGTTCTGAACAAAACTATTTAATGCCTCATAAGTTGAAAGTTCGTCAGGAATTAAACTTAAGAATAAATGATTTGCATTTACAAAAACTAAATCATTTTCAAAGATTGATTTTTCTCTTTGTTTTTTTGCTTTAGCTGTGTTACTGCCATTCTTTGTCGGTCTGTATGTGTGTAATTGCAATTCCCTTTTGAAATTGTAATCAGTCTTTTGAATTTGTGGAATGCCCTTGAAGTGTTCAATTTTATTCTTCAGTTCATCAAATGCTTCAAGAGCAAAACGATTAATGTTACTAAAATCAAATTGAAAAATCTCCTTGAGATGGCTTTCAATATTTTCTAGTGTTCGGTTTTCATCTTCTGTTAAAGCATTCATCACATCATCTTCCTCATTCTGGTAGTTGGTTGATAAAGCCGAAACAAAATCATAAT
>NZ_JBMOGQ010000200.1:0-2601 GCF_049318325.1 Flavobacterium sp.
TAAAATCTTTGGTATTATATTGTTAATTCCGTTTATGGTTTTAGAATTTTTAAAATCTGATCCTAGTTATGTAGTTTTACTTATATCCATTATCACAGCTATGTTTATTAAGTTTACTTCTCTAAAAAGAAATCAATATTACACTTCCTTTTGGGTTGAAAGCATTCCGATTTTGTGGTTGATTTTGTTGATTGTTTTCCAATAAAAAAACCGAAGTGGTAACTTCGGTTCAATTTTAATTATTCTACTTCGTAATTTGTAATTTAAATTAATCCTGCTCTTTTCAGCAAAGCTTCAGGTTTTGGTTCTTGTCCACGGAAACGTTTGTATAATTCCATTGGCAATTCGGTTCCACCTTTTGATAATATGTTTTCCTTGAATTTTGTGGCGACTTCTTTATTGAAAATTCCTTTTTCCTGAAAATACGCAAACGCATCGGCATCCAAAACTTCAGCCCATTTGTAACTGTAATAGCCTGATGAATAGCCACCCTGAAAAATATGCGAAAATGAAACGCTCATGCAATTTTCGTCGACATCAGGATATAAAGAGGTTTCGTCAAAAGCTTCTTTTTCAAACGCTTTAACATCTTTAATACTGTTTGGGTCATTGCTGTGAAATGCCATATCCAATAGCCCAAAACTCAATTGGCGCATCGTAGCCATTCCTTCTAAAAAACTAGCACTTTCCTTAATTTTATTTACATAATCTTGAGGAATAACTTCACCCGTTTCATAATGTTTAGCAAACAAAGACAAAGCTTCCGGTTCGTAACACCAGTTTTCCATGACCTGACTTGGCAACTCAACAAAATCCCAGTATACCGATGTTCCCGATAAACTTGGGTAAGTAGTATTTGCTAACATGCCATGCAAAGCATGACCAAATTCATGAAACAAAGTCGTTACTTCATTAAAAGTTAGGAGAGAAGGTTTTGTTTCGGTTGGCGGTGTAAAGTTGCACACAATAGAAACATGCGGTCTTTCATTGATGCCGTCTTTAATATATTGCGGTTTAAACGAAGTCATCCATGCGCCGTTTCGTTTTCCTTTTCTTGGAAAAAAGTCAGTGTAGAAAACAGCAACTAGTTTTCCTTCGAAGTCTAGCACTTCAAAAGTTTGAACATTCTCATGGTATTTATCTATATCAAAAACTTCTTTAAATGTGATGCCAAAAAGTTTTTCAGCAATGGCAAATGATCCATTCAACACATTTTCCAATTTGAAATACGGTTTCAAAATCTCGTCATCTAAACTGAATAGTTTTTGTTTCAATTTTTCCGAATAGTAACAGCCATCCCATTTTTCTAGTTGTTCAATTCCATCTAGCTCTTTTGCGAAAGCGGTTAATTCGGCAAATTCTTTTTGAGCGGCAGGTTTCGCTTTGGTTAACAAATCATTCAAAAACGATTTGACTTTTTCGGGAGTTTGAGCCATTCGTTCTTCGAGAACAAAATGCGAATGTGATTTGTATCCCAATAATTTAGCTCTATCGTGGCGCAAGGAAACGATATTTTTTACATTTTCCTGATTGTCTTTATCATTTCCCTGAAATGCTTTTCTGCCTGCTGCTATAGCCATTTCTTTTCGTAATTCGCGATTTTCAACATAGGTTACAAAAGGCAAATAGCTTGGAAAATCTAAGGTAAACATCCAACCTTCAAGCTCATCTGATTTAGCTAAAGATCGAGCCATTTCTTTTGCACCCTCCGGCAACCCTTTTATAGCATCTTCGTTGGAAATGTGCAATTTGTAGCTATTAGTTTCGGCTAAAACATTTTCTCCAAAGGTCAGCTTTAGTTTTGCTAAAACGGTATCTATTTCTCTTAAAAGGTTTTTTTTATCCTCCGAAAGCAAGGCGCCGTTTCTGGAAAAACTTTTGAATTTTTTATCTAATAGAGTGGCTTGTTCAGGCGATAAATTGAAACTGTCTTTTTGTTCGTAAACCTTTTTTACGCGTTTGAATAAATCTTCGTTCAAAGCAATATCATTACTGAATTCTGTCAACAATGGAGAAACATCCTGAGCAATTTTTTGCATTTCGTCGCAGGTTTCAGCCGAGTTCAGGTTGAAAAATATAGAGGATAATCTATCAAGTGCTTCACCTGAAAACTCCAATGCTTCGATTGTGTTTTCAAAAGTTGGCGCTTCGGGATTGTTCGTAATCGCATCAATTTCGGCTCTTGCTTTGGCAATATTTTCTTCGAATGCCGGTTGGAAATCTTCTAATTTAATTTGACTAAAAGGTGCCGTATTGTGTTTATTAGTAAATTTTTGGGTTAAGATTTTCATAGTTATTTTTAACATTAAGAAGTTAAGGAAAATTAAGGTTTTCATTAAGCTCAATGAGACTTAATATCATTCTTAATTCCTTAATAGTTTTATTTATTTCTTAATCTCATCCGATGATTTATTCACCGCATCTTTCAGAGATTCTTTGTAAACAATGATTTTATCAAGTACCAGTTTGTTATGGCTTCCGATAATTTGGGCTGCTAGAATTCCAGCATTTTTAGAACCGTTCAGAGCCACTGTTGCCACAGGAACGCCACCCGGCATTTGCAAAATAGACAAAACCGAATCCCAACCATCAATAGAATTG
>NZ_JBMOGQ010000201.1:0-2556 GCF_049318325.1 Flavobacterium sp.
TTTTCATCATCTGCCCATCCATCAAAGCGAATGGCGGCAATAATTTTTTCTTCCTGTTTTTCAAAAACTATTTTAGGATTGTTAGGATTTGGTAAATTTTTCAAATTATAATTTTTCGGAACCATAAACATCATTTTAGAAGTATCTCCTAACTCCATAACGACAGGTGAAGTCATGGCGATTTTTTCGTTGGATTCATTAGCTCCAAAAATATACCCAGCCAATATCCCAAAACCTTCACTTGAGCTTTCTTTGTAGCCTTTTTTGTTCAGTTTTACACTCGAAAACAATGCGGAATCGTATTTTCTTATCTCAAATTTGTCAAACTTTTTAATTACCTTGTAATTGTGTTGTTCTGTTTGTTGCGTACTTCTTGATATAAAAATTTGCGCTATAGTGATTAATACTAAAATTGAAATAATAATAATTACTGCTTTCATGTGAATTAAAATTTTAAGATAATAAGCAAATGTAACCAACTTAGAACAAATTTGATACGATGATTGCTTACTTTACTATCCAAAAAAAATCAGTTAGCACTTTAATTTAATTGGAGTATTATAATATTAATATTCAAGTTTAACTAATCACTAATAAAATTTGAAATTAATAGTATAAAAAATACTTTTTAGTAACAGTTATTATTTTATAATCTTTTTACATAATTAACTATGTTTGTATCAAATCTGAATTTTAATTTTTCAATAATGAGATATTTATTTATTTTATCAACTCTATTATTTGTATCCTGCCAAAAAGATTCAAATAAAAACCTCAATTTAAACAATCTCAATTGGATTGATTTGACCTATAGTTTTGACAGCACTACTTTATATTGGCCAAATAACAAGACGACTTTTGTTCACCATACTGATGCAGATGGCGTTACGCCGCTAGGATATTATTATTCTTCCTATTCCATTTGTACACCAGAGCACGGTGGAACTCATTTGGATGCGCCAATTCATTTTGCAAAAGGCAAATACACTGTTGAGGAATTACCTTTAACAAGTTTAACTGGAAATGCTGTGGTTATAGATGTTTCGAAAAATGCATTAGCTAACCGAGATTATCGAATAACAATTGAAGACATTAAAAATTGGGAAATAGAAAATGGTAAAATTGACAACAATACCATCATTTTATTTAAAACCGGATATGGAAAATATTATCCAAATCGAGGCGATTATTTCGGAACTCCGAAAACTGGAATTGAAGCTATTCCAGAATTACATTTCCCTGGAATCGACCCCAAAACTACTTCGTGGTTGATTAAAGAGAGAGAAGTTAAAGCACTAGGATTAGATACACCAAGTTTAGATTATGGTCAATCTAAAGATTTTAAAACACATCAAATTTTAATGGGAAGCAATAAACCTGGTTTTGAAAATCTGGCAAATCTAGACAAACTTCCGGCCACTAAAATCTTTGTGGTAGCGCTACCTATGAAAATTGGCGGTGGCAGTGGGGCTCCATTAAGAATAATTGCGGGTATTTCTAATTAATTTCTATTTAGTAGTGACCTAAATTGTGAAGCAACTCTAATTTTCAAATGCCTTAATTGACATTAATACCTCTGAATTACTATAAAAAACATTATATAGCATAGTGAAAATGGAAAAATCTCGACGAAAAAAAATTTATTTAATAAGTTTAATTTTAGTAACTATTATGGGCCTAAAAAGCTGCAAAACAATGGACAAATCACTTACATTAGATATCCAAAAAGTTGAATTAGAAATACTTCAACAAATTCCTGAAAATCAGAAAGGAAGAGAGAAAAGCGCTTTGTATTTGCCTCCTCGAAGAATAAATGAAAAAGAATTTAATTCTCCTGCCTTAAATGAACTTATTGACAGCATGTATACTATGATGGTAAAAAAATCAGGTGTTGGTATTGCAGCAAATCAACTCGGTAAACGATTACAGATATTCATTATAGAAGCAAAATCGGACAATCCACGTTACAAGATTTTAGGTCCCGTACAAAAACAACTATTTATCAATCCAATTATTACTAAAGCATCCTCGAGTAAGAAGAACTTTTGGCACGGGTGTTTAAGTGCTGAAGGAAAAAAAAGAGGGAATGTGGCAACTTATGAATGGATTGAATATCAATGTCAAAACGAAAAAGGAAAAATCATAACGGGTAGACTCGATGGATTTGCCGCAGTAATTTTTCAACACGAATTTAGACATTTAATGAACGGAACATATCTTGATGTGGCAAAACATTTTTTATCAAAAACAGAATTGGATCTCGAGATTGAATTGAAAAAAACACCATTTTTTGAAACAGCTTCGGATACTTTACCACTACTAATTAATGGTTACAAAATTGGGGAAACACTTGAAAATTACCACTCCAAAAAGTAACAGGAATGAAAGTTTCAACTGAAAAATTTTATTTATCAACTCGTTATTATTGAAATAATCTTCAAAACCAATTGAGAAAATAAAAAAACCCGACACTTTCGTATCGGGTTTTTAAGCTCCCCCTATTGGAGAAAGTTACAATTTTAATGCGATGATTGCTTACTCAATCATTTGGAAATT
>NZ_JBMOGQ010000202.1:0-2541 GCF_049318325.1 Flavobacterium sp.
AATGCTTCAATTATTGATCCGTCTTGTTCTATTGCTGATTGTTTTGCCATAAAAATTAAGCTACTGCTTTTCTATTTTTACCACTTTTCATCAATCCGTCATAGTGTTTATTCAACAAATAAGAATTTACTTGTTGGATAGTGTCAATTGCAACTCCAACCATAATGATAAGTGAAGTTCCACCATAGAACATTGCCCAAGATTGTTGCACACCAACACTTACTACAAGAGCTGGGAACACAGCTATCAAGGCAAGGAATAATGAACCAGGGAATGTTATTAGAGACATGATTCTATCTAAGAAGTCTGCTGTTTCAATTCCAGGTTTAACACCAGGAATAAAACCGCCACTTCTTTTTAAATCATCTGCCATTTTATTTGTAGGGACAGTAATTGCTGTGTAAAAGAATGTAAAAATTACAATCAATGAAGCGAATACTACATTATACCAAAGTCCAAACATATTACTGAATGTTCCTGCTATAGATTGTGATGTCTCCGATTTTGAAAGACCTGCCACTGCAGCCGGAATAAACATAATAGCTTGTGCAAAAATGATTGGCATTACTCCAGCAGAATTCAATTTTAATGGAATCCATTGTCTATTTCCACCCATCATATCTTGTTCGAAATCTCCAGTTGTTGTACGTCGTGCGTATTGTACCGGAATTTTTCTAACAGCCATAACTAAAAGTACACAGGAAATAATTACTAATAACCATACGATAACTTCAATAACTAACAACATTGGTCCACCAACTGTTTGTCCAGTCATTTTTGAAGTAAATTCTTGAATTAATGCTTGTGGTAATCTAGCAAGAATACCTACCATAATTAATAATGAAATACCATTTCCAATCCCTTTATCTGTAATTTTTTCTCCTAACCACATGGCAAAAATAGTACCTGTAGTCAAAATTAAAACTGATGAAAATAAGAATGAGAACGAATCAAATCCTAAAAGGAATGCACTATTAGGTAATGTTCTGTATAAGTTATAGATATAACCCGGACCTTGAACTAAGGTAATAGCGATGGTCAACCATCTGGTAATTTGATTTAATTTCTTTCTGCCACTTTCTCCATCTTTCTGCAATTTTTGCAAATATGGAATAGCAATACCCATTAACTGAACAACAATTGAAGCAGAAATGTATGGCATAATACCTAAAGCAAATACTGATGCTTTAGAGAAAGCACCACCGGTAAACATGTCAAGTATCGAACCGATACCTTTATCAGTTTGCCCAGCAAGACTAGTCAATTGTGTAGCATCAATACCCGGAAGCGTAACGTGCGCACCAAATCTGTAAACTAAAAGCAAAAGTAGCGTTAAAACAATTCTGTTTTTTAGTTCTTCTATTTTCCAAACATTTATAAATGATTCAAAAAATTTCTTCATTGTTCTATAATTATAAGGTTACAGCTTCTCCACCAGCAGCTTCTATCGCCGCTTTTGCAGTAGCAGTAAATTTATGTGCAGTTACTTTTAATTTTGCTTTTAATTCTCCTCTACCAAGAATTTTAACCATTTCATTTTTAGTAGCCAAACGATTTTCAACAAATACTGTAAAATCTACCGTATCGGTAACAATTCCGTTATCAACTAATAATTGAAGATTGTCAAGATTTACTCCTTGATATTCTTTACGATTAATGTTTGTGAAACCAAACTTAGGCACACGCCTTTGAAGTGGCATCTGACCACCTTCAAAACCAATCTTTTTAGAATAACCAGAACGAGACTTAGCTCCTTTGTGTCCTCTTGCAGAAGTACCACCTTTTCCAGAACCTTCTCCTCTACCCAATCTTTTATTTTGATTGTGTGTAGAACCCTCAGCAGGTTGTAAGTTACTTAAATTCATAACTGTATTTGTTATTTAACTTCCTCAACGGAAACTAAGTGTTTAACTTTATTTATCATTCCAAGGATCGCAGGGTTTGAATCATGCTCTACAACTTGTCCCATTTTACGAAGACCTAAAGCTTCTAATCCTCTTTTTTGTGTAAGAGGACAATTGATTTTGCTTCTAACTTGTTTTACTAATAATTTAGCCATAATTTCCTTGAATTAACCTTTAAAAACTTTCTCTAAAGAAATACCTCTTTGTTTTGCAACTGTTACGGCACTTCTCATTTGTAGTAGAGCATCAAAAGTTGCTTTTACCACGTTGTGAGGATTTGATGAACCTTGTGATTTTGATAATACATCATGAATACCAACTGACTCAAGAACTGAACGAACAGCTCCACCTGCAATTACTCCGGTACCATGTGATGCAGGCATCAAAAATACTGCAGCTCCACCAAATTTTCCTTTTTGTTCGTGAGGAACAGATTGTCCGCTCAAAGGAATTCTAACTAAGTTTTTCTTTGCATCTTCTACTGCTTTTGCAATAGCTTCAGAAACATCTTTAGATTTTCCTAATCCGTGACCAACTACTCCATTTTCATCACCTACAACAACAATTGCAGAAAAACCAAATGCTCTTCCTCCTTTTGTTACTTTGGTAACACGATTTACACTTACCAGACGATCTT
>NZ_JBMOGQ010000203.1:0-2492 GCF_049318325.1 Flavobacterium sp.
TTTATGAGGTTGAGAGGGTATTTCCATTGGACGTTTATTTTTCTTCCAATGATTTGCCCAATCTAGTCGTGAACTTAATTTAAAAGACTTTATATAAAATTTCAACTTTTTAAAACTCATATAATTTCTGTTTTTTGCAAAATATTGATCTGTTCCTAGCCAATCACTCCAGTTAATCCAGCCTTTATTTTTATAAATGCCTGATACTTTTGTTGGAATATTGATAGGCTTTTTACCGGATTTACAATAATTACTCCATTCTGTCCTATTTTTTAGATTCAGTTTGTGCACGAACTTCTTTGCCTCTTCAAAACTTAAATAAGAACGACCAATAGTTGATTTTTTATAATTTCCTAGCCAATCTCCCCAATCAATCCAACCATTGTTTTGATATACTTGATATGGATTTGAAGGGATATTTATTGGTTTTTGTCCAGATAAACAATATTCCTTCCATTCTTTTTGTGAATTTATTTTCAAATTTTTAACAAAACTATTTGCATTTTCATAATTTAAAAATTCTATCAACCTCGGAGGAACAAAATCAGTACCAAGCCAATTACCCATATTTATCCACCCTGAATTTTTATATATCTGCATAGGTGTGGATGGAATATCAATTGGTTTTTTAATTGACCTAGCATATTTTACCCATTCTTTTTGGTTTTTCATTCCTAATTTTCTTACATAATCCTTAGCCTCTTCAAACGGCATCCAACTCAACTTAGCAAGCTTATCCCATGATTTTAATTGAAGAAATTCAATCAAATTGGTTTCGCTTATTGTTTCTAAAATATTTTCATCAATTTCAAACTGAACAAGTCCACTATTTGATGAGTTCTTCTTCCCATTTTTACTAATGTCTCGGAAATATTCAATAATTCTCTCATCATTAGATGCCAATGCTCTGAGTGTACTTAATATCTCTTTAAATTCAGCACTCTCAATTATTTCTTCCTTGGTTTTAGATTTAGTAAATACAGGAAGAATTACATAGCCAAATTGCTTCCCTTCTTTTTTACGTAGTGCACGTCCAACGGCTTGTACAATATCTACTGTACTTTTCCTAGGATCTGCAAACAGTACACAATCAATATTCGGAACATCGACACCCTCTGTTAAGCATTTGGCATTGGTGATGATGGCTTTTTGGGAATAAGCAAATTCATTAACGATTTTGCTTCTTTGTGAGGTTGCCATTGCGCCAGATACATGAAACGAATCTATCTTTTTGAACTGGGGAAATGCTTTACTAAAAACGGCTTGGCTTTGCTCAAATGCCTCAGCTTTTTTAATACTAGAGTGAAAAGTAACTGCATGATGAATTGGAAATTGTTTCATCGCTTTTCGTAATGCAATCATCGAAGCCAATGTTCTTGCTTCTGTTTCTTTATCCCACTCTTTACCCTCAGGTTTTACAAAAGCATTTTTCTCTATGATTTGTTTTACCTCTTTATCCGAAATAAATAAGGTGATGATTTTATAGTCAGAAAGTATCCCTTCACTTATTGCCTCTTTAAAAGGCATTTGAGTAAAAGTTTCACCATACACCTCCACATCATCCATACTCAAAATATTCTCAGACGAACCAGCATATCTTCTTTCCGTAGCGGTCATAAAAATCCGCTTGTCTATTTTGATATTTTTATCAAACAATAAATAACTGAATAGCTTTTCTTGATTACCAACAGTTTTATGGGCTTCATCCATTATTCCCAAATCAAATTTCGCTTTGGCAATTTTAGCAGCTTCTACTATGGTTTTACCGGATTGATACGTTGTAAAAATGACTGTCCGATTCTTTTTATTTGTCTTTATCCAATTGGCAATGAAATTTTTGTCGGTGATACAAGGCACACCAATTTCATTGGTATGCACTACCACATCATCGTTCTTTCCAATTCCTTCATCACTACAAACACAAAGCCATTCTATTTTCTGTTTATTGGCAACAGATTCACGCAAATACACTTCTAGGGTTTGTTTAACCAATGAGAGTGAAGGCACTGCAACAATAGTACTTTGAGCATTTAATTCTTTTTTAATCCAGTATCCCGTCAAACTTTTTCCAGCGCCACAGGGAAACACAAGCTTTCCTCTTTTATGCTTTTGCTTTAGGAAATGCTCTTTGGCTTCTTTTAGTGCTTTTTGTTGGTGTTTCTTCGGCTTGTAGGGTTTAAGAACTAACGGTTTGTCTTTTAACAAGAGTCTTACATTATCGAAATTTTCTTTTGTTAGTTTATTCCACTCATCAGCATTGATGAACCCAATTGCATTGTTTCCCTTATACAACTTTGCATAGTCATCCGCTGTGGTCGCAACTAAACAGTAAGAAATATTTTTTGCTGTTAACTTGCTTAGTGATGTAAAGGTTGATATTGCTCTGTGTGATAATCGCTGTTCTTCATCTTGCAAATACTTGCATTGTATCGCCCAAAATGTACCATCTTTATTTTCTGCAATCAAATCAATCCCTTGATCGTTAGATGGCA
>NZ_JBMOGQ010000204.1:0-2437 GCF_049318325.1 Flavobacterium sp.
AGTTTCACGATGAAACCGTCCGTAAATTAAGCAAATTACACATGTACGATTGTCTTCGTGCCAACAAAAGTCTAGCCGCTTGGGGAATTGAAGGACGTGTGCCATTCTTAGATAAAGAATTTATGGATGTTGCTATGCGAATTAATCCACAAGACAAAATGATTAATGGAGAAAGAATGGAAAAATGGGTACTTCGTAAAGCATTTGAAGATATGCTTCCAGCAAGTGTGGCTTGGAGACAAAAAGAACAGTTTAGTGATGGTGTTGGTTACAGTTGGATAGATACTTTGAAAGAAATGGTTGCCAAAGAAATTTCGGACGAACAATTGGCCAATGCTAAATACAAATTCCCAATTCAAACGCCAACTTCTAAAGAAGAGTATTATTACCGTTCAATTTTCGCCGAACATTTCCCAAGTGATGCAGCTGCTTTAAGCGTTCCTCAGGAAGCTAGTGTGGCTTGTAGTACCAAAATTGCTTTAGAGTGGGATGAAGCGTTTAAAAACATGAATGATCCATCAGGAAGAGCAGTTGCTAGTGTTCATGATGACGCTTATGTAAAGTCATAAAAAATGTTATGAGAACATAAGATTGGCATTAAAAATAAAGCTTGAGAGTAGTAACTTAAGTAGAGATAATAGTTTAGTTGTTTGAAAAATACACTCGTTATTTTTGGCGAGTGTTTTTTTGTTGAAATATCGCCAAAAATGTTAATAACTTAAAGGTTTTAAACTCAATTTTCAATAGGAAATCCTATGCGTTTTTATATATTTGCTCGTTAGACAAAAAATAGATTTTTTACCATAAAATAATATGAGCGACGAGATTAAAAAGAACAGTTATTCGGCCGATAGTATCCAGGCATTAGAAGGAATGGAGCATGTTAGAATGCGTCCTTCCATGTATATAGGAGATACTGGAGTTAGAGGTTTGCACCACTTGGTTTATGAAGTAGTTGACAACTCTATCGATGAGGCATTAGCTGGACATTGCGACACTATTGGTGTTATTATAAACGAAGATAATTCGATTACCGTAGAAGATAACGGACGTGGTATTCCGGTTGACATGCACAAGAAAGAAGGTGTTTCTGCTCTTGAGGTGGTAATGACCAAAATTGGTGCGGGAGGAAAGTTTGATAAAGATTCGTATAAAGTTTCCGGAGGACTTCACGGAGTTGGGGTTTCTTGTGTTAATGCATTGTCTGATCATCTGAAAGCTACGGTATATAGAGAAGGAAAAGTATACGAACAGGAATATGAGAGAGGAAAAGCAATGTATCCTGTTAAGCAGGTTGGTGAAACTACCAAAAGAGGAACTACGGTTACTTTTAAACCAGATGCCACTATTTTTACTCAAACTTTGGAGTATTCTTATGATACTTTAGCTGGTCGAATGCGTGAACTTTCTTTTTTAAATAAAGGAATTACGATTACGCTAACCGACAGAAGATTTACAAAAGAAAATGGTGAATTTGAAGGTGAAGTTTTCCATTCAAAAGAAGGATTAAAAGAGTTTGTTCGTTTCTTAGACAAAGGTAGAGAAGCGATTATCGGTCATGTAATCAGTATGGAACTCGAAAAAGGAGAAATCCCTGTTGAAGTGGCTTTGGTATATAACACCAGTTATTCTGAAAATATATTTTCGTATGTAAACAATATTAATACTCATGAGGGAGGAACTCATTTGCAAGGTTTCCGTATGGGATTAACGCGTACGTTGAAAAAATATGCTGACACTTCAGGTTTATTGGATAAATTAAAATTCGAAATCACAGGAGACGATTTCCGTGAAGGATTAACTGCTATTATTTCGGTAAAAGTTGCCGAACCACAATTCGAAGGACAAACCAAAACCAAATTAGGAAATAGAGAAGTAGTTTCTCCGGTTTCTCAAGCGGTTGCCGAAATGTTAGAAAATTATTTGGAAGAAAATCCAAATGATGCTCGAATCATTGTTCAAAAAGTTATTCTTGCAGCTCAAGCACGTCATGCGGCTAAGAAAGCGCGTGAAATGGTGCAACGTAAGACCGTTTTAGGTGGTGGCGGTTTGCCTGGAAAATTGTCTGATTGTTCAGAACAAGATCCAGCAAAATGTGAAGTATATCTAGTCGAGGGAGATTCGGCTGGTGGAACAGCAAAACAAGGACGTGATAGAAATTTTCAAGCGATTTTACCTTTGAGAGGTAAGATTTTGAATGTGGAAAAAGCCATGCATCACAAAGTTTTTGAAAACGAAGAGATTAGAAATATTTTCACAGCACTTGGGGTTACCATCGGAACCGAAGAAGATTCTAAAGCGTTGAATTTAGAAAAACTACGTTACCATAAAGTGATTATCATGTGTGATGCCGATGTCGATGGTAGTCACATTTCTACACTAATTTTAACCTTTTTCTTCCGTTTTATGAAGGAACTTATTGAAGGTGGTCATGTTT
>NZ_JBMOGQ010000205.1:0-2426 GCF_049318325.1 Flavobacterium sp.
TTTTTAATTTCTTTCATGTTAAGTTTTCCTGCTTTATACTGACGGCTAACGGTTTGCAGCTACAAGAAGTTGGCGATTTCGAAGCACTAAACTGTCTGCCACCACAAAACTTGATACGAAGCACAAAGCTTCATTTAACCACTGAACCGCCAATTTCTTGTAGGTGCTGTTATGCCCAGTGCTTATTTTCATTCGATGTCGATTTTATTTATTTCGTTCATTAGTCTGTTCGTTTCTGTCAATGCAACAATGATTTTTTGATAATGTAAAATGTCGTCAAATTCAAGTGTTCTTTCCTTTCTGTCTTTGAGCCATTTTTGTGCTGGCTGATAACCACCGATGTAAAATTCCCATGCACTAGTGGGCACATCTGCAAAATATTGGTTTTCATTTATATACACTGCACCTAAATAATCGGGATAAGTAATATTTCCATTTTCATCAGGAACTTCATTTTCGTATAAGTATGGAACAAATTTTATCTTACTCACTTTATTATCTCCATCCTCGGGATATTGCGTAATGTATTTTTCAACGGTTGGGCTTTCTAATAAATGTATTTGCCGTATTTCACCACCAAGTTTTACCAATTGCCAAAATATGTCTTTATCTTTTGGATAAGGCACTCTAGGGAAATCAATTTTTAAAAATTCTTTGTATTTTTCTCGGTACGTTGGCGAATGTAAAACTGCATAGATATAGTCTAAAATGTCAATTGGTGCAAAAGTGTCTTTGGTTGTTTCTTTTTCGTTGGTGAAAGTTAAATCTAATTTCTCCGCTATTTCCTTTACAATTTCTGCGTTTAGGTTTGGAGTTCTTTCTGTTGTTTGTCTAATTATTTGCTGTCCGTTTGTTTCGGGATAGAGATAGAGAGGGCAAGCTATTGGTATGCCTTTATTGCTATACTGAATTCTGTTATCAGAAAGATATTTTGAAACCTGAACATGATTCCAATTATCAGTAACTGCTTGTCGAGGAATTATTAAAGAAATATTATCCTGCAACATATTCCTCATTACAGAATACCTTGCTCTTACTACTTTTTTCAAGTCGTAATTTATAAATCTACAATCAAAAGGTCTGTAATCATATTTGAAATTGTTTTCTAAAAACTTTTGAAATCCTACCAAATTTTCATCATCATGTGTTTTAATGCCAGTAATATTTGATTTGAATAAGTCGCCTATTCTAAGTCCCAATTCATAACTCTGCGATAGATTAAAATCTTTTTTTACAAAATAGAAATCAGGTTTAGAATAATCTAGTGGATTCCAATTAATAGATTTAATGCTGCTATTCAAAAGGGTTTCATACTTAAATTCTCTTTTGCCAAATAACTCATGATGAAATACTTTTCCTAACTCGTTTTTTTTCTTTTCCCCATTTTTAATGAAAACGTTAATAGAAACACCTTGTTGAATATCAAAAACATTTTCATCCCTACTCCCATCTAGAGAAACCTCTTTTCTATTAGAGTTACCATGTAAGTCAATTATGTAAATTTTATCAAAGCACTCTAATAAGTTCTTACGCATTTGCCTGTGAATAATTCCATCAATAAAGCTGTTGTTAGAAATGTAAGCCAAAATACCACTTCCGTTTTTATCAATAAAATGTTGACCAAAGCGAATGAACTTGATGTAGTCATCTGAAAGTGGTTGGATGTTTTTTTCGTTTAAATCTCTTTTATAATCAGCTGTTAATTTTTCAATCCATTCGCCTTTATTACTACTACTAACGCTGTATGGCGGATTTCCAATTACACACATTACTGGTGTATCTCTTTTGATATGATTGGCTTCGTTGGCTTCTGTGCTTAACCAATTTGCAAATAAAGTCCCTGTGTCTTGGTGATGTTCTTCTAAACTATTGGTAAGGTAAACTCTGAACCTTTGGTTGGTGGTTGGCTTGTAGCCTGTTTCAGTTAAAAGTAAATCTAATTTAAGATGTGCCATTGCATAACTTGCCATCAGCAACTCAAAACCATTAAGACGAGGCAATAAATGTGTTTCTACATAGTTGCTCCAAATACCTTGTTGGCCTTCAAACTTTTTATGAATGTGTTTTATGGTTTCGGCAAGGAAAGTTCCTGTTCCTGTTGCTGGGTCAAGTATCTGTACTTTGTGAACTTCTTGTTCTGTCTTTTTGCCTTGTACATCAACTTTTATTTTCGTTTTGCTACTGTCGGCAAGACCTTGAGGTAAATCAAACTCAGTTTTTAAAATGTCGTCAACTGCTCGAACTATAAAATTTACGACTGGAGCAGGAGTGTACCACACGCCACGAGCCTTTCGCAATTTCGGGTCATATTCACTCAAAAATGTTTCATAAAAATGGATGATAGGGTCTTCCATTTTTGTTGACTTACCATAATTCTTTAAAATTTCTTCAACATTGCAAGCCAAAAATATATCTACCAAACTATC
>NZ_JBMOGQ010000206.1:0-2425 GCF_049318325.1 Flavobacterium sp.
TGTTCCAAAACAATGCTGGTGGTGCCTGGGATAATGCTAAAAAATCTTTTGAAGCCGGAGTTATGATTAACGGTGAAATGACATACAAAGGTTCTGATGCTCACAAAGCTGCTGTAACCGGAGACACTGTTGGAGATCCTTTCAAAGATACTTCTGGACCATCAATGAACATCTTAATCAAATTGACATGTCTGATTGGATTAGTAATCGCGCCAATCTTAGGGGCCGGTCACGAAGGTGAAACCAAAGAAATGAATTGCACAATCAAAATGAAAATGGAGTGCAAAGATATGGGCAAATGTGACATGAGCAAATGCAAAGACATGACTATGCAGGAATGTGCAGCAATGTGTGATTCATTAAATTGTACGCCAGAGCAAAAAGAAGCCTGTCTTTCTCACTATGATGCTGATGGAAAATTCATTGCTGAGAAAAAAGATGATTGTTGTGCTAAAAAAGGTGCAATGGCTCCAAATGCTGTAGAGAAAAATGTAAAAGTTATAATTACCAATACAAATGGTAAAGCTAAAGCAACGATTACCACTACAGTTGGCAAAACAACAACTTCTGAGACTTTTGAAGGTACAGAAGCTGAAGTAAAAGCTAAAGTGGAAGCATTGAAATAATGGTTTTCGATATATAGAATTAAAAAATGGCTCGCAATTGTGAGCCATTTTTTATATTTAAAATTCTTTAAAAAAGTCCGTTTATCTCGGCATTAATTCTGTTAATGATATCTCCTAAATCTTCCGGATTATTAACAAAATCTATATTGTCTACATCAATTATTAATAGCTTCCCTTTGTCATAAGTTTGAATCCAAGCCTCATAACGTTCGTTCAAACGACTTAAATAATCTATAGAAATAGTATTTTCATAATCACGACCTCGCTTGTGAATTTGAGCAACTAAATTTGGAATAGAGCTTCTTAAATAAATCAATAAATCAGGTGCGCCAACTAATCCTTCCATCAACTCAAAAAGATCAGAATAATTTTCATAATCACGATTGGTCATTAAACCCATAGCGTGTAAATTGGGAGCAAAGATGTGCGCATCTTCATATATTGTTCTATCCTGAATTATGTTTTTACCACTTTCGCGTATTTGCAGCACTTGGCGAAAACGACTATTTAAGAAATAAATCTGCAAGTTAAAACTCCAACGTTCCATTTGGTGATAAAAATCATCTAAATAAGGATTGTCAACTACGTCTTCAAAATGAGGTTCCCACTTAAATTGCTTTGCCAAAAACCGTGTTAAAGTAGTTTTTCCTGCTCCTATATTTCCTGCTACTGCTATGTGCATTATGGTAATTTTAATTTTAAAAATTTAATTTGTTGGTTGGTAAAAATAGCTAAAATTTGGTCTTTGTAATAAAAATTTTGGAACGATTTCTCAACAATTTCTACTTCATATACAGTTTTTGAAATATTATTCAAACAATACAAACTCTTGTCTTTCAAAAACAAGAGTTTTTCATTATCAATGATTTGAATTTTTTCAAAAGGAGGAATATTAGCTAAAAGTCTCACTTTGCCAAATATATCAATTGAATACCAATTATTAATTTCATCTATCCAATAAAAATTGTTGAAATCAGATTGTGTGTATTTTATGTTTTCCTGAATGGGATTTCCTATAATTTTGGAAGTGTTTTTTAAATAATCAAACAACATAATTTGTTGTTTTAAAGCATTGTAAATCCATAATTGATTTTGTGATGCCATGCCAATTTTAGAAGCAAGAATAGTGTTGTCAATATCAAAAAGATTTAGCTTTTGTATTTCATTTAGCTGATTGTCAAGTGTTATTATACTATTAAAATCTTCATAAAAAAGGACTATTTTTAAAGGGTTTACATAATCTACAGAAGTAATTTTTCCTAACGCCACGTTTTTATATTCCCAAATCTGATTTTCGTTTTGCTTGCTAAAAACATTATTATTGATATAATAATTGCTGCCCAAACCATCAAAGCCAATATAGGTTTTGTTCTCAAGTTCTTTTGTGTTCAAAGCAGTAGTTTTTAGCTTTTGATTTTGACAAAAACTAATCGAATAGCAGAATAATAAAAATAAATAAATTGCATTTTTCATGATAGTGCTAATTTACATTAAACCAAATGAAATACAATAGGTAAAAAATACTATTTTAACATATAATTAGTAACAGTTTTTGATTACTTTCGTCATATTTACTCGACTAAAATTAAACCTCATGAAAAAAATAGTTTACGCGTCTTTGTTTCTCATTTCTTTTATAACTACTAATGCTCAAAAAGATTTCCAAGGTATGGCAGTTTATGAATCGAAAACTAGTACTGCAGATTTTAAATCTCGTTTTGAAGGTAACAAAGAAATAACTCCCGAAATTCAAAAAATGATTGAAGAACGAATGAAAAAAATGTTTGAAAAAACATTTT
>NZ_JBMOGQ010000207.1:0-2316 GCF_049318325.1 Flavobacterium sp.
TAACGTTTTTGGGCTTGGCGAAGGTGGGGTTTAGAAAGTACTAAAGTTCAAATTTAGTACAAAAGCAAATAGAAAGTACAAATGTTCAGCCTAGTAATAAAGCCCCACTTTTGCCAAACCCGTGTTGGTGGCAGTATGTTTTGTCTTATACTTGAATAGTTCCGTCTGTCTACCATTTGATAATAATTGTCAAGTCAGGCGCCACCAAAGTCCTGCTATCATTTTCGTGATTCCAATTAAATATATCATATCTATCAAACCTACTGCTAATTGTCACGAAACTAAATAAGTCTCCATTTCCTGCATCAGAAAAGCAAAACAGTTACTTGCAATACAAGACACACAGGCATACCAAATATTAGTCACACACGGTATATAAGCCCAAGGACTGTGGTATATAACTTAAACGGGTGGGTTCGTTCATTAATAAATGCCAAGCAAAGCTGTGCCGCAAAATATGCACTGTTTCTAATATTTATATTCTGAAGTGTTTATTTGTGTTTAAACCAACAGGAGAAATCGTTTGAATAACTTTTGAATTCAGTATTTACAGGATTACCATGTATTATTTTATGATGATAACGTGATCTTGCTAAGTAGTTAAATGCTCCCATATCTCCAGTATAATTGGTGTCATTATCTAAATTGTATTCTTGATGAATTGTTTTCAATTCTTCAATAAAAGGGTGAATAATAGAAATATGTCCCCCAATTATTCCACAGTTTAGTAAGGTTTCATTTTTGAAATTAGTTTCATATAAAGCATAATCTGGTATTTTACTTCGTAAGTGATTGGAATGGTTTTGCATCCATTCATTATCAAGAATTTCTCTTTCATCTCCGCAAAAAATACTCGTAGGGTTGTCGAGATATATTTTCTCTTGAAATGGATTTTTATTTACAACCACATCAGAAATGTCTGTAAAAAAGATATTTTTAATTAAATGAGCGTATGATTTTAAGAATGCTTCATATACAAAGTACCTAAATACATTAGGATTGTACAGAGAATTATAGTCAATTTTTACAAAACAAATGTTATCACTTTGATGCAATTTGCATGTTTCTTCTGAAAAATTATTGTGAAAAATAATCCCATGTAACTGCAAGGCTTTAATAGATCTTGCCCAATCAGCAACCATTGAAAAATCGTCGTTTGCTAAAGTGGTGTTTCTATTCACATCATAGATACCAGTGATATGTGAAGCAACAATAAGATTGTTATGAATTTTGAAATCAATTATCAAGTGCTACCGTTGTTTTAAATTTTGCAGTCAAACTATCCAAATTATTTCTGTAATAAACATAGGTTCTTAAATCTAGTTTCTTTACAGCAAATTTCTGCGCAGCTCTTTGGAAAAAATGGGCATCTGCGCCATAAATATTCTGAAAGTTAAGCATTGTAAATACTTCTTTTTTACCAAATAGAGTAGCAAATAAAATACAATTATCGACATGTATTACTTGCTTGTTATCAAAACGGTCTGGAACATAATAATCAGATTCCTGATTAACAATAGTTTCGGTTGTTGAAGCAATTAAATCGAGCGATTTTATTTCTGATAAACAAGTACTCAAATGATTGGGTTTGTACTCATCATCTGCATCAATCACAGTAATATATTCGCTATTGCTAATGAGCATACCTCTGTTGATTGATTCTGACTGACTGCGATTTTTATGACGCAAATAGGTTATTTTATCTTCATGCTTGAGGGCATAATTTAAAATATCTTGCTGGGTATTATTATTGCTACCGTCATCAATGATAATCAACTCAAAATCTTGAAAATCTTGAATTAATACTGAATCTATTGCTCTTTTTATCAGTGGAAATGATGTGTTATAAACAGACATTATTACTGAAATCTTATTTCTAAAATACATATATCAGTTAGTAAAAATATCCCGCAATTTACTACATTTAGTTGTTATGTTTGTAGAGTTAGCATTAAATAAGTCTCCATTTCATGCGTCCGAGAAGAAAAATAGTTGGTTAAAAGACATATAAATACTCTTATAGTTAGAATCGCTAAGATAGTCTTTGTTTGTTTCTATTACTCTGTCCATTGTCCATATAAGTTCTCCAAATTCTTGTCCGTTTGAGAGTTCACAAATCCCGTTTGTTTGTCTATATAATTCTTCTAACTCATTAGGTAAATCTATTAGTCCAAATTGTGTTTTTAAGTCTACAAGTGAACTTACTGATACAGGCAAGTTGAAAGCAAAACTTGTTACTTTGTCATGATTGTTAAGTCTTTTTGTTATGTATTCTTTCCAGTCTATTTAGAAGTTTTTTGAATATTGCCACTAACG
>NZ_JBMOGQ010000208.1:0-2300 GCF_049318325.1 Flavobacterium sp.
GATTAATTATTATGCTTGGCGGTGTTACAGTAAATTTTATTTTGGCGTTTATCATTTACATTGGTATGACTTTTTTTTATGGTGAAAAGTACATCAATAATAGTGAAGTGAAAGACGGGGTTTGGGTGCAAAATACAGAATTAGAAAAAGCCGGAATCAAAACAGGAGATAAATTAGTATCCATTGACGGCAAGGAAATCGTAAAGTTTGAGCCTTCTGTCAACATGGATATTTTAATGGCTAAAACTGTTTTGGTTAATCGTAATGGAGAAGAGAAGACAATTACGCTTCCGAATAATTTCATTGGTAAGTTCATAGATCAAGATAAAAAAAGATTGATTGCTTTAAGAATGCCATTTGTAGTTGGTGGTTTACGGGACGATTCTTCTAACAAAGAGTTGAAAGCTAAAGATATTTTTGTTTCTATAAACGGTCAATCAGTTAGGTATTTTGATCAAGCTGAGCCTATACTTTCTACAAATAAAGGGAAACAATTACAGGCTGTTGTATTGAGAGACCAAAAGGAAACTGCAATTACCGTGACGGTGAATAAAGAGGGTAAATTAGGAGTAGTATTAGGTGCCCTAAAAGAGGATAATCTTGAGAAATTAGGTTATTACAAATTTAGCACTGAGACTTTTGGTTTCTTTGAATCTATTCCTGTGGGTATTGATAAGGGTTTTGCCCAGTTGGGTAATTATTGGAGACAATTGAAAATGATCTTCAATCCAAGTACCGGAGCTTATAAAGGCGTAGGCGGATTTGCAGCAATATATAATGTGTTCCCAGACTATTGGAGTTGGGAAGCGTTTTGGAGCATTACGGCCTTGTTATCTATTATGCTTGGGGTTATGAATTTGTTGCCTATTCCGGCATTAGATGGAGGTCACGTAATGTTTTTATTATATGAAATGATTAGCGGCAAGAAACCTAGTGATAAGTTCTTAGAAAGGGCACAAATGGTTGGCTTTGTTTTACTTATTTCGTTATTGCTATTTGCCAATGGTAATGATATATATAAGGCGATTTTTCACAAATAATCTTTTTTAAAATTTTCTTGATTTTTTATTTGTAATAAAATAAAAATCGTTCTATATTTGCAACCGCTTAAAAGATAAACTATCTTCCTCCTTAGCTCAGTTGGTTAGAGCATCTGACTGTTAATCAGAGGGTCCTTGGTTCGAGCCCAAGAGGGGGAGCAGAGAAGAAAAGACTTCACAGAAATGTGAGGTCTTTTTTGTTTTGTTAAGTGCACTCTTTAAGTGTACTTTTCTTTTTCCAGATGTTTGTTCTAAATTTAAAAGTTAAAGTATAAACCAATTTAATTAGTTTGATGGTACACTTTTTTTACATAAAAAAAATAAAGAACCAAGATTATTGTTTAAGCCCTATCAAATTGGCAATTGTATTTTTTAACTTTTAATAGAAATCGAATTGCAGTATTATTAATACATTTTCTTTCTATATTTGTTTAAAACAAACTATATGATTGAAAAAATTAAGAAGTTAACATTACGGGCATTAATGAGTAATGAAACATTAATGTACGGATTGGTTTTAAAAGGAGGAAATGCACTTCAAGTGGTTTATGATATAACAGAAAGAGCTTCTCTTGATATAGATTTTTCAATAAAAGGTGATTTTACTAAAGAGGAGTTTAAATTTCTTGAAAGCAATTTATATTCAATTTTAAATTCTGAATTTGAGAAAGAAGGATTACATGTTTTTGATGTCGAATTTATAGAAAAACCGAAGCAAAACTCTGTAGAGGTTTGGAAAGGATATCGGATTTTATTTAAAACCATAGATATCGATAAGTTTAATGTTGAAAATATGCAAGAATCACGGATGAAAGCATATACAATTTATGATAATAGTTCCACGAAATTTGTAGTTGAGATTAGTAGTTATGAATATACTGAGTCTAAGAAAAAGGTAGAAGTTGAAGGAGTAATACTTTATGTATATACTCCCGAAATGATAGTTTTTGAAAAAATTAGAGCTCTATGTCAATCAATGCCTGAATATAAAAGCATAATACCAACTGCAAGAGTTAAAGGTAGAGCCCGTGATTTTTATGATATTTGGAATCTATGTAGCAATTTTGAAATAGATTTTACTTCTCATGAAAACAAAGAAATGTTATCTGATATTTTTAAAGCAAAATTAGTCCCATTAGAGTTTTTAGATTTAATTGAAAAGAATAAGGATTTACAAAAAGAAAATTGGTCAAGTGTAGAAGCTACAATCCCAACTGAAAAAAATATGGGGTTTGATTTTTATTATGACTTTTTGCTAGA
>NZ_JBMOGQ010000209.1:0-2266 GCF_049318325.1 Flavobacterium sp.
AGCGATCGTGTAAACTTATACATCGATCTTCCCTAAAGTTAATTCACGCCGCTGACTTATACTGTTATGCGCTAAACAATTACATAAACAGAGTAACCGTAATGAACTCAACTGGAGGATAATATGATTTTACATGAAACCAAGACATTAATTTCTGAATTAAAGAGCGAAATTCAACTTGCAATCGATAGTATTAATGACGATAATAGTAGTGTTTTTGAACATATACGAAAAAAATCTTTAATTTCCAAATTAAATAGATTAAATGAAATAAGTAGAATTTTAGATATTCAAAAATATAAGATTGTATTCATAGGTAAAATTGGCGCTGGAAAAACAACAGCCATATGTAATTTATTCAATCTAGTTCATGATATTCAAAAATCAGTTGAAATAAACAAAGGGAAAAGAAATATAGAAGTTACAGAACCCTTACTGTCAACTGGTTCAGGCAGGACAACAATAAGTGAAGTAATTATTAAATCAGATAAAAACATATATATTGAAATTGACCCTTACAGTAAAGAAAAATTAGAACTTTGGATCAACGATTTTTGTGAATCCTTTTACAACGACAAATCAGAGAGTGGTGTAATTTCGACTGAGATTGAAAGGGCTTTACGTTCAATAACAAATCTAAATAAAACCTCAAAAAAGATTGAAGATAAAGATGGCAAAATTACTTCAAAAACAACTGATTTAGCAGAAGAAAAGGCAAAAGAATTTTCTTTGGAAGAATTTAAAAGATATGCTTTTGAAAATGCAGATTTGGATAAACGAATATATGACAAGGCGAATAGTCAAATTTTCTGTCCTGAATCGGCTAATCCAAAGCAATGGCTTAAAGAAACCTTTGAAAAAGTAAATAAAGCTGATATTCCAGATTTTTCTATTCCAAAGAAAATATTTATTTATATTAACAATGAGATTTTTGGTGGCTCTGAATTGGATCTTTTTGATTCAGTAATAGATACAAAAGGTATAGATGAAAATCCAATAAGACTAGACTTAAGAGATTATATTGAGAAAGAAGATACAATTTGTCTTTTTACATCCACTTATAACGATTCACCTGAAACCAATGTTCGTGAGTTGATGAAATATTTTTTAAGTCAACATTCAAAAAAATACGAAGAGAGGTTTGTCACATTTGTAATGCCACATAAAGGAGAACCCGAAAAAGAAAATGATGGAGATGGAACGAGAGAAACAGGAATAGAAATAAAAAAAGAAATTATTCAAGGTGCGTTTAACAAATTAAATCTTAATTTTTTTAAAGATAATATTCTATTTTACGATGCACTTCAATATTATGATTCAACAGGTAGAATAGAGAGAGATTATGGCGAAAAAGATATTCAAAATACGAAAGATGATGTAATTTTTGCTATAAATTATGTCATCGAAAATAGAAAAGATAGTTTGATTAAAGAAGTAAATGAAATCAATAATAGTTTCCAACAAATACAAAAAGGAAAGACTTTATCAGAGAAAGAGATTGAATTAATAAATGTAGCAGTTTCTAAACTGAAAGACATTCAAAATTTGGATAGACGAATTCCTAGTTTCATTTATGAAGAATTCATTGATGACTACGTTGAGTATTACTCAGAAAAATATAGCGCTTGGAATACAAAAGATGCTATTCATAGAAGAAGCGGGACTTTTGAAGAAAGAGGATTTGACACGTTTTTCGATGCAAAAGTGGTAGCAGAAGGGGTTAATGAAGATGAAATGCTAAAGAAATTTACAAAAAATTTAAAAGATGAAGTAAAACAAATAATTAAAGAACTAGGTGAATCTCTTGAAGGATTAGAAAGCTTGACTCCTGAAATTACAAAACGATTTGAAATTCAATATGATGCATTCATTAGTAAAGTAGGTCAACAAATGGAATCTTTTTTGCGAGATAATAATGAAAATTCCGTTTTTTGGAGAGAATTGGTTGATAGAAGAGGAAAAGGATCTGGATACAATCAAGATGTTTGCACAATTTTACGGCGAAAGTTAGAAATATTAAATGCAGGTGTGTCTGCAAACAGAATCCTACAAGAGTATTCAGAAAAAGAATGGAAAGAAACTATTGAAATAATTTTAGGTTTTTTCATTTCTAAATAGATGATTTTAAATTGTTTAGACAGGCCAATTGAGATCTATGAATACCTAATTGATAATGTGAGTTACATAGATTGTGTAATCCGCAAAAAAAGGGTGGTTCTATATCCAGAAGAAAAAGTAAGGCAAGCATTTATTTTATATTTGCTTA
>NZ_JBMOGQ010000210.1:0-2165 GCF_049318325.1 Flavobacterium sp.
TACCTGAAGCCATTGCAGATGCTAAGGAGAATGCGAAACGTAACAACATTAGCAATTGTGAGTTTTATGTTGGCGATATGAAAAATGTATTTAACGATGACTTTATAGCGCAACACGGCCAGCCCGATGTAATAATAACCGATCCGCCAAGAGACGGAATGCACAAAGATGTTGTGGAACAATTGCTTAAAATTGGTGCCAATAAGATTGTGTATGTTAGCTGCAACTCGGCTACACAAGCCCGTGATTTAGCGTTAATGGATGAACAATACAAAGTAACACGCGTCCGTCCGGTAGATATGTTTCCGCAAACGCATCATGTAGAAAATGTCGTACTTTTGGAGCGAAGATAGTTTACAGTCACACTATACAGTCGCAGTTGCAATTATAAAATGAGGCTGAAAACTGAGACTGAAGACTTAACTCAAAATAAAAATGAAAAAAATAGTATTGCTGCTTTTACTGACAATTACTTTCTCAGGTTGCGAGAAGGACGATATCTGTGCTGAAGAAACAACTCCCCGATTGGTTTTAGAATTTTATGACATTTCCAACCCTTCTAATTTGAAAAATGTTTTAAATCTAAAGGTAACCGGTGAAGGACAATCTGAATTAGGTACTTATAACGGAGTTAATAAAGTTGAGTTACCACTAGATATTACAAATGATATAACCAAATACAGTCTGATATTGAACAGCGCCAGTGCAACCGGTGCAAATGAAGATTCGCTTCAATTTAATTATATCCGACAAAATATTTTTGTATCTAGAGCTTGTGGTTATAAGACCATTTTTTTATTGAATGATAGTCCTGATGGTGTTATCAAAACTGATACTGCAACACCAGAAGATTTTTGGATACAAGACATCAACATAGTAACAACAAACATTGAAACTGAAAATGAAACACATATCAAAATTTACTTTTAGTATTGCTTTGGTATTGCTTTCGTTTTTAGGCAATGCACAAGACAAAGGCGTAAGCGAAAAAACGAAGGAAAAGTCAACGACAAAAAAAGACAGTGTTCCGGTAAAAAAAGAGCGTTATGGTTTACGTGTTGGAGTTGATTTATTCAAACTAACGCGTTCATTTTACGAAACCGACTATCGTGGATTGGAACTTGTTGGTGATTATCGTTTAACTAGAAGGCACTATTTGGCGGCTGAAATTGGTAACGAAAACAAAACAGTAGATGACGACCAAGTCAACTTTACAACCAAAGGAACCTATATAAAAGTTGGATTTGATTACAACTCTTTTCAGAATTGGGGCAATATGGAAAACATTATTTCAGTTGGTTTACGTTATGGTGTAAGTAGTTTTAGCCAAAAATTAAATAGTTATCAAATTTATAATCCAAACCAATATTTTGGAGAATCTCCAGTTATCATTTCAGGTGAAAATTTTGATGGCTTATCAGCACAATGGATAGAAGTAGTTGCCGGTATGAGAGCGGAAGTATTTAACAATATCTTCGTAGGTTTCAGTTTTAGACTCAACCGATTGATGTCTCAAAAAATTCCTAATAACTTTGACAACCTCTATATTCCCGGATTCAACAGAACTTATAATGGAGCCTTTGGTGTAGGATTTAATTATACTGTTTCTTACTTCATTCCTTTGTATAAAGCAACGGTTAAAGCCAAAAAGAGCCGGAACAATAGATCCAAAGGCGAACAGAAAGAAACTAAAGAAGAAGCTAAGAAAAAAGACAAAAGAAAATAGAATATAGAAAAATTCTAATTCCTAAATCTCAATTTAAAACATCATGTCAAAAAAAGTAAAATCTTTCCTTTATAACCTTGTATGCTTTGCAATACTTTTCATTTTATTTCGGTTCCTTATAGAGGAATATACCAACCTAACAGGTTTATTTATTCCAATAACGGCTTTTGTGGTTGGTACACTTACGGCGCCTAAATTTCAGGCAGTACAAACTCCCGATGGTGAAAAAATATTCATGCGCTGGCTGCTATTAAAAGGCATTCGAGAAGTGGGATAACCAAAGAATAAATATAAACTAGTTAAAAATATTGTCAACGGATTGAATCATCTAATAGTCAGATTGAAATAAGTATTTAATTTTAAGTAAACATTAAAAATTCAATGTTTTATTTCTTTACTAAATGCCTTATTTTTGAACCTCTAAAATCTTTTAAAGAAA
>NZ_JBMOGQ010000211.1:0-2085 GCF_049318325.1 Flavobacterium sp.
AAGAATGGCGGAAGAATTAACTAAATATCTAACTAAAGTTGCTATCCGATGTCGTTATATACATTCCGATGTGGATACTTTGGAACGTGTAGAAATCATGCAAGATTTGCGTAAAGGTTTGTTTGATGTTTTGATAGGCGTAAACTTGCTACGTGAAGGTTTGGATTTACCCGAAGTGTCACTCGTAGCTATTTTAGATGCTGATAAAGAAGGTTTTCTGCGCAGCCATCGTTCATTAACACAAACTGTTGGACGTGCCGCGCGAAACGTAAACGGTAAAGCAATTATGTATGCCGATAAGATTACCAACAGCATGCAAAAAACTATAGACGACACCAATTACCGTCGCGAAAAACAAATAGGATACAATACGTTACATGGTTTGGAACCAATGGCGCTGAACAAAAGTTTGGGAAGTGCTTTGAGCGATAACTCAGTTTCCACTCAATACTTTGAAGATAAAATTGCCAAAGCAGCAGAACCTGAAAGTTTATATTTATCAAAACCTGAGATAGAAAAGAAAATTCGTGACGCCCGAAAAGCCATGGAAAAAGCGGCAAAAGAACTCGATTTTATGCAAGCGGCCAAACTGCGTGATGAAATTAAGAGTTTACAAGAAAAAATTTAAAAGTTTAAAATGAATTACCATTTCAGACAAGCCAGTGAATCAGAAGTTCCTAAAATTTGGGAAATCATTCAGCAAGCCATTGTACGCAGAAAGAATGATGGAAGTCAGCAATGGCAGGATGGTTATCCTAACGAAGATGTAATAAAACAGGATATTACAAAAGGCATAGGCTATGTTTTAATTGATGACAATATTGTTGCAGGTTACGCTGCCATTCTTTTTAATGATGAACCGGCTTATGAACAACTAAAGGGAGCTTGGCTAACTAATGGTGATTTTGCAGTAGTGCATAGAGTTGCCATTTCGGATGACTATTTAGGGAAAGGTTTGGCCCATAAAATCTTTCTTTTTGTAGAGGATCTAGCAAAAGGAAATAACATCTTTAGCATCAAAGTGGATACCAATTTTGACAACATTCCGATGCTTAAAATTCTTGAAAAATTGGGCTATACTTATTGCGGAGAAGTTACTTTTAGAGGCAGTTTTAGAAAAGCATTTGAGAAGATATTGCCAATTTCTTAATTCAACTGTTCCTGAAAAACTTCTAATAAAAACTCGGGGGAAATTATTTTGTTTGGAGAGTTTTCCATTGCTTTCAAGACGCGTTTAATAGCATGTGGATTTAATCCCATATTAATGCCAATTTCATGGATTTTAATTTGTTCACGTTCGTGTAAAACGCCATCACAATGCATCAGTAATGCCAAACGATAGAATTGTTGGATACGCTCAAATTCCGATTTAATGACAACAGGATATTCTTCTTGATGAAAAAGATTATTGAAATCGTTTTTGTCTAACTGAAGTTCATCAGCAATCATAGATAAGAAAAAATATTCTCTATCATGCAATCTTCCGTCAACTACAGAAAATGAAATCATCTCTGCCAATAACGCTAATTTTTCATCGTATTTATTCATCAATTAAATAATTTTTAGCTAAAATATCAATTTTTGTGATACTGTAATGATTTATTTTTTAACATTTATTCCGTATTATTTTATCTAATTTTACTTCTTTAAATTATGACTATTATGAAAACATTTAAAATACTATTTATTTGTCTTTTTCTATCTAATCTAAGTGCATTAGCACAATTTGGAAATATAAACGGAAATAGAATAGGCGGTGTAGATAGAAGTAATCAAATCCCTCAAAGTAATGAACCCAAAGAGCCAACTCCAGAAGAAATTGCTAATTTCAGAAATATGAGGGTTGATAACATCATGAAACAGATGAAAGAAGATTTAACCCTTGACGAACTTCAATGTATTGCCATCAGAAATGAATTGATTGCTAATAGCAAAAGCATTGAGATATTGATTAAAAGTGAAATTTCGGAGGAAGACAAAACCAAACAATTCGAATCCATTCAGGAAAAAACAGAAAAAATAATCAATAGTTATATGAATTCTTCTCAAAAAGAAAAATATAAAATTATTAAAGAGAAAAAAGCT
>NZ_JBMOGQ010000212.1:0-2031 GCF_049318325.1 Flavobacterium sp.
CTGATTGCGGTAATGGTACTTTCAGTCTTTGGACTGGGCCAGTGGCTTTTACAACCGCAGCACCACCTCCTGTTTGTGGTGGTAACTTTTTTGATGCTGGTGGACCAACAGCAATCTATCTTGCCAATTCAAATGTTACGACCACTATTTGTCCAACTAATTCAGGCGATGTTGTAACCGTAACTTTTACCACATTTGATACCGAAGCAAACTGGGATGGAATTTATGTTTATGATGGAAATTCAGTTGCATCGGCTCTAATTCCAAGTGCTAATCCGGCAGGTAATGCTGCTGGGCCTCTTACAACACCAGGAGCTTATTGGGGAACCACAATTCCTGGCCCATTTACATCAACAAGCACTGATGGATGTCTAACTTTTGTATTTAGAAGTGATGATTCATTTCAAAATCCGGGTTGGGCTGCGAATGTTAGCTGTTCACCAGCACCAAACTGTCAAAAACCAACAACTTTGACCGCTACGAGTATTACTTCTACTTCTGCTTTATTAGGTTGGACTGAGCCTAGCCCAACTACTGTGACACAATGGGAGGTGCTAGTATTACCTGTTGGCTCTCCGACACCATTACCTACTACAACAGGAGGTATTATTATATCATCTAATCCAAGTTTAATAACTGGTCTACTTCCAGGAACGCAATATACTTATTATGTAAGAGGAATATGTCCTACTTCTGGCACTAGCTTATGGTCGACTGGGTTTAATTTCACTACTTTAATTATTAATGATAATTGTGAAGGTGCTATATTTGCTCCTGTAAATAGTTCTCTACAATGTCAGCAAGTTACCCCTGGCACAATAACCGCAGCTACTGCTTCATTAACCCCACCAATTGCACCATGTATAGGAACAGCTGACGATGATGTATGGTTTCAGTTTATTGCATCTAATACGTATTTGAATATTTCCTTACAAAATGTTCAAGGTTATACAAATTTAAATTTTGCTGTTTATTCTGGGGTATGTGGTACATTAACACAAAGGTATTGCAGTGCAGCTAATTCCCTAAACCTTGTTTTAAATAATTTGATTTTAGGGCAAACATATTATATTAGAGTATATTCTAATGCAAGTACACCTCAGACATCTACATTTGATTTATGTATAACTACTCCTTCTACATGTTCAAATGCAAATACAATATGTAATTTGTTGGGGGAAAATACAGCAAGTACCGTAGGAATTACTAGTTTAGGAAATATAGGTTGCCTATCCACATCGCCAAATCCAACTTTTTATAGCTTGGAAGTAGCTACCACTGGACCAATTAACCTGTTTTTAAGTCAAAATGCATTACCAAATGGTCAAGGTGCTACTAGAGATGTTGATTACGCAGCTTGGGGTCCGTTTACAAGTCAAGCTCAAGCATGTTCAACAATTGGAATTCAAGCTCCATTTGCTCCGCCTGGAATAGGAGTGCCGGTAACTGAAACAACAGGTTGTAGCTATAATTTTTTATCAACCGAAACACTTAATATTGCAAACGCACAAGCTGGACAGATATATATAATTTTAATTACAAACTTTTCTCAACAACCTGGTTTTATAAATTTAGTTCAAACTAATTTCGGTCAACCAGGAGCAGGAACAGTGAATTGTTGTCCAGAAGCGTTCTTCCAATATCAACCTTCTTCCTATTGTAAGACGCCAGGAAATCCAAATCCTATTGCAGTAATTACACCAGGGTCTTTGGCAGGGGTTTTCTCCTCTCCTTTTACACCAGGTCTAGTATTTGCAAATACCTCAACCGGAGAAATTGATTTAATGGCAAGCGCACCTGGCAATTATGTTATTGTAAATACTATTCCGGCTTCAGGAACATGTCAATCAAAACAAAGAACATATACTATTAAAATTTCTGAGCCAACCTCAGCAACTATTAGTTATAGTAGTCCATCATATTGTAAAAGTGTTACCACTCTTCAAGCTGTTACTCAAACAGGAACAACTGGAGGAAGTTATTCTGCAATTCCTAATGTTGGTTTGAGTATTAATCCAACAACAGGTATGA
>NZ_JBMOGQ010000213.1:0-1953 GCF_049318325.1 Flavobacterium sp.
CAAACATATTTGAAAAAAATTATAAAATTTCTGCCACTACAAAGGTGCTTCCGCCAATATAAATAAAGTCGTTGCTGCCTGCATTTTCTTTAGCGGACTGATAAGCATTTGATGCTGAAATGTATGTTTGACCTACAAGATTAAACTCAGCGGCTTTTTCTTTTAAAATTAATTGATCTAAACCTCTTGAAATATCCGGTTTGCAGAAATAGTAGATAGCATTTTCAGGAAACAAAGGCAGAATCTCAGTTAAGTTTTTATCATTCACTAAGCCCAAAACAATATGCAGTTTTTCAAACTTTTGTTTATTTAACTGATTCAAAACTATTTTAAGTCCATGAGCATTATGTGCCGTATCACAAATTATAGTTGGATTTTCTCCTAATTGTTGCCACCTGCCTTGTAGGCCTGTGTTTTTAATCACATTCAAAAAACCATTTTTAATATCCGTTTCCGAAACGGATAGCAACTTTTTATCTTGTAATACTTTTAAGGTTTGCAAAACTGTTTTCTTATTCTGAATCTGATAGTCACCAAGCAGAGCAGAAGGATAAGTTATTGCAATCAAATCAGAAGCAAAATAAATTTCAGAATGAGTTTCATCTGATTTAGCTAAAAAAACCGGCTTAGTTTCGGAAATATATTCACCAATAACCACAGGAATATTTGGTTTAATAATTCCTGCTTTTTCATTAGCAATTAATTCTAAAGTATTGCCTAAGAATTGCGTGTGATCTAATCCAATATTTGTAATAATAGAAACCAATGGCGTAATGATATTTGTAGAATCCAATCGGCCGCCCATACCGACTTCAATAATATTGATATCGGTTTTTTGTTTGACAAAATATTCAAATGCCAAACCAACACTCATTTCAAAAAAACTCAACTTATTGGCTTCAAAAAACGCTTTATTTTTGTTTATGAAATCGCAAACATAATTCTCAGAAATTGGTATTCCATTAATGGTAATTCGTTCGCGATAATCTTTTAAATGTGGCGAAGTATACAAACCTACTTTATAACCGGCTTCTTGAAAAACTGAAGCCAATAAATGGGAAGTTGACCCTTTTCCATTAGTTCCAGAAACATGAATACATTTCAAATAGTGTTCAGGATTTCCTAAATGTTTAGCTAACAAAACAGTATTGGTTATGTCCTTTCTATAGGCCGAAGCACCTTGTGTTTGATACATCGGCAATTTGTTAAACATCCAATCAAGCGTTTCTTTGTAGTTCATAATTTCCAGAAAAAAATTGGCGGTCAATATACTTTTATACGTTTTTTTTCGTTTATATTGTGATGCGAATTCCAAAGCACAAAATTGAAATTATTTTCAGAATAAATTGCCATAAATCACATAAATATGATAAGCACGTTTTTACAATTACAAGCTGACACTTTAGCTCAAGCCATTCCAACTGTAGACAAAGCAACTGCTGCTTTAACCAATGAAGTTTCTGTATTGGAATTTATTTTCAAAGGAGGTTTATTTCTTATTCCAATTGCTATCTTGTTATTTTATACCATCTATCTCATTTTTGAACGCTATTTGTATATTCATAAAGCAGCCAAAATCGATAATCATTTGATGAAAGACATTAGCAATCATTTGAACAATGCCAATATCGAAATGGCCGTTTCTTCTGCAGAAAGAAGCGGAAACGCCCAAGGAAATATTATCAAAGAAGGTGTGCTAACCATTGGAAGAAATATTGGAGAAATCGAATCAAATATGGAACGTGCGGCTAATATCGAGATTGGCTATATGGAAAAGAAGTTAGGACAATTAGGTCTGATTGCCGGTATTGCACCAACCCTAGGATTTATCGGAACTATTTCGGGAGTTATTAAAATTTTCTATAGCATTTCTGTGACCGAAGACATCAGTATCGGTAATATTTCCGGTGGTTTATATGAAAAGATGATTAGTAGTGGTGCAGGTTTGATTGT
>NZ_JBMOGQ010000214.1:0-1932 GCF_049318325.1 Flavobacterium sp.
CATATTTTTGCATGATTCTAGCTACCTCAGTGTTTAGCGTGTCCACTTTTACAGAGTCTACTTTTTTGATATATACATCGCTGATTGGCGTTTTGGTAGAAGTCGTCAACAAATCTTTTAGAGACAATCTGCCTTTTAGTCGATTTTCATCATCAACCACATAAATAGAATGAACTCTTGTAACATGTTCTGCTTGGATTCGCATTTCTTTGACACAGGTAAGCACGTTCCAGTTTTCGTTGACTTTCACTAACTCTTTACCCATTAAACCACCGGCAGTATCTTCGTCGTAACGCAATAAATCGACAATGTCTTTGGCGTGTTCAACATCTTCTAACTCCGAAATTACCTGTTCCTTTTTGCTTTGCGAAAGTTCGGCGATAATGTCGGCAGCATCATCCGTGTCTAATTCATCTAATTCTTCAGCAATTTCTTTGGCAGAAAGACCATGAAGAATTTTCTCTCTAACATCGTCTTCTAGTTCTGGAAGAATTTCAGCGGTGATTTCGCTGTCCAGTATTTTGAAAATATAAGTCGCTTCGTCAATTTCTAATTCCTCGAAAATCTCTGCAATATCAGCATGGTGCATATCATTAAGCAACACTTCCAACTCCGAATCATTTTTGGAGTGAATGAGTTGTTCAATTTGTGCTAAAAGTTCTTTGCTGATTTTAAACTGCATTGGCTTCTATTTTTTGAGTAAGTTCTATGAACTGTTCAACGCTTAATTGTTCCGGACGAAGGTCAAAGATAGTATCTTCTTTTAAATTATCCGAAAGGTTAAATGATTTTAAGCTATTCCTCAAGGTTTTGCGGCGTTGTTGAAAACCAGTTTTTACTATCGAAAAGAATAATTTTTCATTGCAAGGCAGCGTAAAATTTTCTTTTCTGCGTAAGCGCAAAACACCCGAATTTACTTTTGGTGGTGGATTAAAAACATCGGGACTAACCGTAAACAGATATTCAGCTTCATAAAAAGCTTGAACTAAAACAGATAGAATTCCGTAGGTTTTAGAACCTTTTTTTTCGCAAATACGTTCGGCTACTTCTTTTTGAAACATGCCTGAAAACTCAGGTACTTGATGGCGCAATTCCAAACACTTAAACACAATTTGTGATGAAATATTATAGGGGAAATTACCAATTATGGCAAAAGGTTTACCTTCAAAAACTTCGTTGATGTTGTATTTTAAAAAATCTTTAGAAATGATTTTTCCGTGCAGTTTTGGATAATGTTCATTCAAATATTCAACCGACTCAGTATCTATTTCAATAACATAGGTTTCGGTTGGTTTGTCCAAAAGATATTTGGTTAACACACCCATTCCTGGACCAATTTCCAAAGTAATATCAAAGCCGTTAAAACTCAAGGTATCGGCTATATTTTTGGCAATTGATTCATCCGTTAGGAAGTGTTGCCCGAGATGTTTTTTGGCTCTTACGTCCATAGGGTTTGTTGTTTAGGGGTTTTAGTTTTTGGTTAGTAACTATAAACTACAAACCATAAACTATAAACATTTTTAATGTTCCGAAATCAACTCCAACTCCGTTCTAAAGGCCAGCATTTTGTCTCCAAATAATTGTAACCCTTCTTCGCGTAATCTTGGAGCATCTTCATCGTAGTAGCGTTGTAATGTTTCTTTACTGTCCGTTGTGTATTGTATAGAATAGGTTGTTCCGCCCATTTCTTCTTCTACCAAAACCTTTACCATTCGGGCAGCTGAAAACTTCCCGGTTGCTAACACATCGGCAATGTGTTTTTCTTGCATCCATTGCATCCATTGGTCGTGAACGCTTTCGTGTATGTTGATAGTTACGTTATATAAAATCATAAGATTGTTGATTGAAGATTAATGATTTTTGAATGAAGAGGTTTGTTTAAAGATTAGTATCTCCACGGAGTTTTCGGTACTTATTCCTCGAATCAACATA
>NZ_JBMOGQ010000215.1:0-1898 GCF_049318325.1 Flavobacterium sp.
AAGAAGAAATTAAAATTATGACCAAAGTTTCATTGCCAAGCAGAAAATTGAAAATCAAAATATCCAAAGAATTGTTAATCGAATTGGAGAAAATGAAAGTCAGATTCAGCCTGAACTAAGTATCAGTTCAGACAATGATTTTATAGCCAAAACTGATTTTTTATCATGACAAACTGAAATAAAATGTCTAATTTTGCTATTAAATAAATACGATAATTTTAAAATATAAAATATGGCTTTAGCAATAACAGATGCTACATTTGATGAAGTAGTATTAAAATCAAGTAAACCGGTAGTGGTTGATTTTTGGGCAGCTTGGTGTGGACCTTGTAGAATGGTCGGACCGGTAATAGATGAAATCGCAACTGAATATG
The DNA here is from genome assembly GCF_049318325.1 of Flavobacterium sp. Lineage (GTDB taxonomy): Bacteria > Bacteroidota > Bacteroidia > Flavobacteriales > Flavobacteriaceae > Flavobacterium. The sequence continues at coordinate 375 of NZ_JBMOGQ010000215.1, forward strand.
AAGGAAAAGCAATAGTTGGAAAAGTTGATGTTGACGCCAATCAGGAGTTTGCTGCAAAGTACGGTGTTCGTAATATTCCAACCGTTTTAGTTTTTCAAAATGGAGAAGTAGTTGGTCGTCAGGTTGGCGTTGCTCCAAAGAAAACATATACGGATGCTATTGATGCATTGTTGTAATACCGATTTGTCATTTTGAGGTAACAAGGAATCTTATCATAAATAAATAATAGCTCAACACAAGTTGGGCTTTTTTTATGGTAGCACCTCATTTTCTTTAATTAGGAAATTTAAGACCACTGTCCTCGCTACCTGTTAGCTAGCTCTCTTTGGGGGTAAATTCAAGTATAGTAGTTTTTAGGATAAATATTTTCAAATTTTCAAATTTTCAAATTTTCAAATCCCTATATTTGAGCTATGAAGATTGAAGAACAAAAAGAACTCGTTTCCGGCTTTCAGCATCTTGAATTGCTAGCCAATCAAGTGGTAGAAGGCTTTATTTCCGGAATGCACAAAAGTCCGTTTCATGGTTTTTCTGCCGAATTTGCTGAGCATAAAGTTTATAACACGGGCGAAAGTACCAAGCATATCGATTGGAAATTATTTGCCAAAACTGATAGGTTATACACCAAAAAATATGAAGAAGAAACCAATCTTCGTTGTCATTTGATTATTGACAATTCTTCTTCCATGCATTATCCAAAGTTGAAGAATGGCGAACCTTTTTATCACAATAAAATTGGTTTTTCAGTTTTAGCATCGGCAGTTTTGATGAATTTATTGAAGAAACAACGTGATGCTGTTGGGCTAAGTGTCTATTCGGATACTTTCGAATATTATGCTCCGGAAAAAGGGAGTGATCGTCATCACCGAATGATTTTGAGCAAACTGGAAGAGCTTTTAGAAAAACCTAAAGTTTCAAAAAATACCGACACAATTACGTTTTTACATCAAATTGCCGAAAAAATTCATCGTCGTTCTATGATTATTTTGTTTACCGATATGTTTCAAACAGGCAATAGAGAAGCCCTTTTTAATGCCTTGCAACATTTAAAACACAACAAACACAAAGTAGTTGTTTTTCATGTTATCGATAAAAAAACGGAAATCAATTTCAATTTTGACAATGCGCCGCGTAAGTTCATCGATATAGAAACAGGAGAGCAAATCAATATTTTTGCTGATACAATTAAGGAAGTTTACGAAGAAAAGGTTACCGATTACTTCAAAACTTTAGCCATGACTTGTGCTCAAAATAAAATTAAGTATGTTCCGGTGGCTGTTGAGGAAAGTTTTGAAAAGATTTTGACAACCTATTTAGTTGAAAAACAAATGTTTGGTTAGAATTATTATTTAGATATTTATTTTTTTAAAAAATAGTTGTAGAAATCAAAAACGATTGTATATTTGCAACCGCAATTGCAAGATCGCCGAACACTTTTAGCAATAAAAGTTCAGTGAGGCAATAACGCAGAGGTTTGGTAGTTCAGTTGGTTAGAATACATGCCTGTCACGCATGGGGTCGCGG
>NZ_JBMOGQ010000216.1:0-1766 GCF_049318325.1 Flavobacterium sp.
GGGTGCTTGTATTTATTTATTGAATAAGAAATATGATATCAAGAACTTTTTAATTATTACACCTTCAAATACTGATATTTACCAAAAGACAATACGGAATTTTACAAAAGGAACAAGTGAAACTGTTTGGCATAAAAACACTCCATTTACTTTTAATCTATGCACTGGAGATAACTACGGACAACAAAATTTATTTTACGATAAAAGCAATAACGCAAACATTTTCATTTTCAATATAAGCAAATTCAAAGAAACCGATAAGGAGAAGAAAGATAAAACCGGGAAATCAGTAAAATATAAAACTGACCAGGTAATGGAAAACGCCATGTGGACTGATGAAGAAGGCAACCGAATTAGTATTAAAAAATTCTTAAGAAGTAAAAAGTTAGTAATAATTACAGATGAAGCGCATCACGCTCAAAATAAGGCTTCCGCTGATATTATTAAGAGTTTTGATCCGAAGGCTGTATTGGAATTCACGGCAACGGCTGTAGAGGATGCTACAAAAGCAGACCGAAAGAATCAGAATATTATTTATAAATATAATATCAAACAATTTTTGGAAGATTGTTATGGAAAAATAATTCGTGCCGTTGCTTTAGCCAGTTTAGAAAAAGAGCGTGGTAAAGAATTGCATAATAGTGAAAAGCTGAAACTTATTACCATGATGTTGATTCACATGGTTAAAAAACAATCAGTTTTAAAAGACCCTAAATGCAAGGGGTTGAAACCGCTTGCATTTGTTAAAGTAAAAGACGAAACCACTTTCTCTGAGAAAGTATTCAATTATATTAAAAATGATTTAGCCAATGATTTGGGCAATATCAAAACTATTATTGATAAAGTTAAACAACAGGACCTTGAGATCACAACCTTAATACAAGATTTATTTAAGAATGATTATGGTAGTGATGTTTCAAAAATTCAAAAGGAAATAGAACGCATTTCAAAAAATGTGATATTCTACCATGGAAAATCGGATGCAGAAACTGCAAAGAAATGGAACAACATCAGAACCAACGAAATTGAAATTGTTGTTTACATGCAAAAATTAGATGAGGGTATTGACTTACCTAACATTTACACCATTGCAGTAATCAATGATGTTGAAACTGAATTAAGAACCTCCATTAAGCAGATTATCGGTCGTGGGATAAGATTGAATAAAGACAAACGGGAGTTTGATGATGAGGATGATGCATTAAAAGCAAACTCTGAAAAATTGCATATTATTTGTGATAAAGGAAAAGCATTTGAAGATGTAATTGAGGCAGTACAAAAAGACTTCGGATTAAACAGTAAATACCTAGGATTTGAAAAGTCGAACCGCAGAAAGATTACGAATAAAGTTAAAGCACCTTTGATTGACAAACTTTATGTTCCCCATATAAAGGCTGATTTAAAGATCAAACAAGATGTCAATATAATGGACGAGATCCGGAATGTTGATCTTATCGTAAATAATTATGTCGATCAGAATTGCTTCCTGGATGAAGGGAAAGCAGACAAAAGAATTATAGGATATAAACCAGATGGATTTTTCACTGAAGTTGATATATTATCGGATCCTAGAGAATACCTTGCCCAATTAAGAAAAGTAACAAGCGTATTTAATGTTTTAGTATTAACCGAAAATGATGCTTTAACAATCTTAAATATCATTTTGAATATCGGGAAACTTCCATGCATACCCGATACAGAAAAAGTCAAAGAAATATTCAAAAGTTACATGACCAGATTCAATGAACTTGAATTACGATACCCTT
>NZ_JBMOGQ010000217.1:0-1733 GCF_049318325.1 Flavobacterium sp.
CAAGATATAGATTTTTCTGTTACACCACCTGCTGGTGTTCAAATTAGTGTTAATTATGAAGTCGTAGGTACTTATCCATGTAGAAAATTTATTGCTAATTTTACAAATGTTCCGCAATTTTCATGTGATAACACTATTGGTCTTTCTACAAGTCAAATTGTTTTGTATGAAGTTTCAAATATAATTGAAGTATACGTTCAAAGAAGAACTGCTTGTACTGGTTGGAATGGCGGAAGAGGGACAATTGGTGTTATTAATGATACTGGTTTACAAGCTGTTGCGGCCCCTGGTAGAAATGCAGCACCATTTAATACAGATCCAACTCCAAATAATTCTACCAATACAGATAATGTTTCAGAAGCATGGAGATTTACTCCAACTGGGCCAAATGTTCCTGTAACAGTAAATTGGTATCAGGGAACTACAATTTCACCTTCAAATTTAATAGGTACAGGTTCAACCATTCAGGTTTGTCCTTCAGCAACAACTTCTTACACATCAGAAACTCTTTATAATGTTTGTGGTGTGCAACAAACGGCTACAACATCAGTAACATTAAATGTAAACCCAGATTCAACGAATAGTCCACTTAATATTACTCAATGTACAAATACTTTTAATTTAAGTTCAAATACCAGTGTAATTTTAGGCACTTTGAGTCCAGCAGCTTATAATATATCATATCATTTAACGGCTGCTGAAGCAGCAACTCGTTCAAATTCGATTACAAATCCAAGTGCTTTTGTTAGTTCAGGACAAACTATATATGCGTCGATTTATGTTAATAATGCTGGGTGTACAATTGTAAAATCGTTCAACTTAATAATATCATGCGGAACAATAAGTCCTGTTCCAGATTTATCTCGTTGTGAGAGTTCATTAGGAAGTGGAACTGCTATCTTTGATTTATCTCCTCAAGGAGCAATTGCTACAGGAGCTGTAACTCCTTCGGATTATACAATATCCTATTATTTAACTCAAGCTGCAGCTGATGCAGGTATTTTGGGTACTGAAATAAATCCTACAAATAGTTTTTTAAGTGCAAATCAAACAATATACATAAGAATGCAAGAAGTTGCTAATCCTAGCACTTTCTATACTACAAATTTTGATTTAATTGTTAACCCATTACCTACTATTACAGGTTCATTGATCGTTTGCCAGGGTTCTTTTATTTCACTTTCTGGAAGCGGTTCATCGGCATCAACTAATCCTTGGGTTTCTTCTAATCCTTTAGTTGCAACAATTACTAATTTGGGATTAATTTCAGGGGTTAGCCCAGGAACAACTACAATTACTTATACCAATTCAAGTGGGTGTCAAAATTCAGTTGATGTAGTTGTTAATCCTTTACCCACAGTTGTAGGGTTGTCTAACATTTGTATAGGTTCAACAACTCAGTTGACAGGTAGTCCAACTGCCGCAATATTGAATCCATGGGTTTCATCTGATGGTTCAGTTGTTACTATTACAAATTCTGGATTGGTTACAAGTATTACTACTGGTACAACTTCTATTATTTACACCAATACTTTTGGATGTGAAAAAATAGTTTCAATTACCGTAGACCCTTTGCCAACAGTAACAGGCACTTTGAATGTATGTGTTGGATTAACAACGCAGTTAAGCGGAACAGGATCACAAGCTGCAGTAAGCCCTTGGGTTTCCTCTAATCCTTTAGTTGCCACGATTAATAACTCAGGATTAGTTACAGGGGTAAGTTTAGGAACAAC
>NZ_JBMOGQ010000218.1:0-1716 GCF_049318325.1 Flavobacterium sp.
TTTAGTGCTTCTACCGCTAACAAGCTGCTGTTTCCGGTGCTAATTAAATCTTCGACTACAACTACATTCTGACCTTTTTGTAAAAAGCCTTCGACCTGATTTTGTCTACCGTGTTTTTTGGGTTCTGGTCGGACATATACAAAAGGCAATCCCATATATTCCGCTACAAGCATTCCAATTCCGATAGCACCAGTTGCGACTCCCGCAATTACGTCCGGTTTACCAAATTCTTTTTCAATATGTTTGGAAAATTCTTCTCGCACAAAATTTCTTATCGCCGGAAAAGATAGTATTAATCGATTGTCACAATAAATTGGAGATTGCCAACCTGATGCCCACGTAAATGGATTTTTTGGATTCAATTTAATTGCATTTATTTGTAAAAGCAATTCGGCTGTTTTTTCGGCTGTGTCTTTATTAAAAATCATAGTACAAATGTATAAAGTTTTTGTCAACGATAAACCACTTTTTTTAACTAACGAGATCTCGAAAGAAACCGATTTTCAGTTGTTTTTATTGGAAAGTATTGATATTGAACAACTCATCATCAAAATGTTTCAAAATAAAATTCAGAAAGCTTCTTTGTATTATCCTGATGAAAAAGTCATTCTGAAAAAGTTAAAGGAAAAAATTCCGGTTTGTAAAGCAGGCGGAGGTTTGGTTTTTAACAAAAAAGGTGAGGTTTTATTTATTCTTAGAAACGGAAAATGGGATTTACCCAAGGGAGGCATTGAAAGAGATGAAGAAATTGCTGACACTGCAATGCGAGAAGTAGAAGAGGAGACAGGCGTTGATAAATTAGAAATTGCAAAGAAACTTCAAAAAACCTATCATATTTTTAAACGAAATGGAAAGTATAAACTTAAAATAACGCATTGGTTTGAAATGCAGACTTCTTTTGAAGGAACACCCTTTCCACAGGCCAATGAAGGTATAGAAAAGGCGGTTTGGCTCAACCCGGAGCAAATAAAAGAAGCCTTAAAAAATTCGTATGAGAATATTAAGTTATTGTTTGAGGAAGAAAGACTCCTGAAATAAGTCGCAGTTTATAGTCGCACTTGGCATAACTTAAACTTAGATTGAGACTACCTACTTTATTAACTACCTTTACGGCATGTATAACAATCCACATTCCAACAATTTATTATTGAATTTATGCATTGATAGTCTAAACGAAATGCAGGAAACCGCTTCTGATACCATTCTGAATGATGCTAATGTTTTATTGCTTTCGCCAACAGGTTCGGGGAAAACACTAGCTTTTTTATTGCCTATTTTTGAATTGTTAGATGAGTATGTGGCCGGAGTACAATGTTTGATATTAGTGCCAACTAGAGAGTTGGGAATTCAGATTGAACAGGTTTGGAAAAAAATGGGCACCACATACAAAGTCAATGTGTGTTATGGAGGCCATTCGATTGATACAGAAATCAAAAACTTGTCTAATCCTCCGGCAGTTTTAATTGGAACTCCAGGGCGAATTGCTGATCATCTTGATCGCGGTACTTTTAAAGTCGACCACATTCAGACATTGATTTTAGATGAATTTGACAAATCACTCCAACTGGGTTTTCATGAAGAAATGTCATTTATCATCAGTAAATTATCCAAATTAAATAAACGAATATTAGTTTCGGCAACAGTCGGAATTGAAATTCCAAACTATACGCGAGTTGTAAATCCAACGGTTTTAGATTTTATTCCTACGGAAGAAGC